>CAZKGJ010000109.1:0-1528 GCA_964552415.1 uncultured Candidatus Saccharibacteria bacterium | reverse complement strand
AACCCTGGATAAAAAATTTGAAAAAATCAAGCCGTATTCGGAGGAAAAATTGCGGGAAATGGCGGACTTGTTGAAAGATAAAGTAAAGGTGGAGGTTAGAGGGATTTAATTAGTATTTGGTATAAAACCGATCTAAAATTATAATTTATAATTTTATGCAAATCATCAAACCAAAGCGATTGCAAAAAGGCCAAGTAAAACTTTTTCTGACTTCGGCCGGATTAACAACTAAAAAAATCTCAAATCTATTCCTGAAAGAATTAGGAAAAAAGCCGGAAGATTGCAAGGTATTAATGGTATCAGCTAAAAGTCCAGAAAAAGAGCATTGGGTTATGGAATCAAAGAAAGAGATCGAGAAACTCGGTTTCCAAAATATCAAGCTTGCGAATATAAATTATAGGGTTAATGTAAAAAAACTCGGAAATTTCGATTTTCTTTACATTTGTGGGGGAAATACTTTTTATATTCTTAAAAGAATGAGATATACCGGCATGGATAAATTTATTAAAGGGCAAGTTCAAAAAGGAGCCGCCTATGTCGGCGTATCGGCAGGAAGTATCCTTGCCGGTAAAAGCATTGAAGTCGCCAGGTGGGGAAGCGAAGGCGATAAAAACGAAGTCAACCTTAAAGATTTGACCGGATTCAGTTTTACCAATATCGCCATTCTGCCTCATTTTCACAAAGGCATCAAAAAAGAGGCAGAAGATTTTAAAAAGAGATCACGATATCCGGTTATTGAATTGACCGATAAACAGGCGGTATTTTGCAAAAATAAAAGATGCATAATTTTATGATCGAAAAAACTTCGGGAAACAAAAAAGTTTACGAATTATCAAAAGAAGAATGCCAAAAATTATTTGAAGCCGCGGACAAAGCCATGAAAAATACTTTTCCGAAAAGCAATGATGGTTTTGCTGTCGCTCTGATAACCAAAGCGGGAAATATTTATACCGGGGTCTCTTACGGTTCGGACACAGAGACTTTGACGATGCACTCGGAGATGACCGCACTAGCTCATGCCGCGATCCATGGCGAAACGGAAATTATTGCCATTACTGGTCCGAGCTGCCATATCTGCAAGCAATTGATTTGGGAAAGCAGTTTAAGATCAGGAATTGATACGGTGGAAATAATCGAAGAAGATGGTGAAATCAAACAAATTCCAATTTCAAAACTAATGCCTTATCCATGGCCGGAGAAAATCAGCGAATAAAACCAATGAAACTCAATTTACAGAAAACCGTTAGGATTAAGCCAACCGCGCCGTTCGCTTTTGACCCGACTTTTCACAAGCCGGATCATTTTACATCCGGCGACAATCTCTGGAAGCCAGGTATCCGCTGGCAGACATGGAATTGGCAAGGCAAAACCTTAGGCTTGAAATTCATAAACAAAGGCACGGTTAGTAGTCCTTTGATTGAGGTTAAAATTTACTCCCAAAGTAAGCTATCTGAAGATTTCATTGCTTCTTTAACAGAAGAAATAAAATACAGATATAATCTGGAGTTTGATTTAAAAGATTTTTACA
>CAZKGJ010000108.1:0-1592 GCA_964552415.1 uncultured Candidatus Saccharibacteria bacterium | reverse complement strand
TTGACAAGATTTTAAAAATCTGCTATGTTTATGTATCGTTAAAAAACGACGAGAGAATTTAAAGAAGGAGGAATATCTATAGACAGACATATAGTAGAGAGCTATCTAGGAAAAAGTTATCTATACAGGAAAATAAGAATAGGCAAGCCGCGCAGAGTGCAAATTGAAGCCGGCAGCAGAAGCAGTTACAAAGGAATGATAGACGATGTGGATGATATCGGCATTCATTTCATCCCAGAAGAAAGTAGTGGATTTAAACCGGTTTTTATAAACTGGCGCGATATCCGAAAAATTATAGAAATATAATGATTTGGATAAATGTTGACATACATGACTCTCATTTGAGGGTCATTTTTTATATTCCAAATAATCTTCTCGCATTTCCACTTGTGACTTTTTCTATTTCCCGAACATCAACTTCGCGGACTTCGGCTATTTTTTCAGCCACATATTTCACAAATAGCGGTTCGTTTCGTTCGCCGCGATGCGGTACTGGCGATAGATACGGACAGTCGGTTTCAATAAGAATTTTGTCAAGCGGCATATTTTTTATGACTTTGAAAATTTCTGGCTCGGATGTTAGTGTTATTCTTTTAACATAAGTAACAGCTCCTGTAAAACCGATATAAAATCCCAGCTTTAGTAATTCCTCGGCTATTTGCCAGCTTCCCAAAAAACAGTGTATAACTCCCTGCCAGCCGGAAGTTTTATAGCTTTTCAATATCTCCAGCAATTCAACATACGCATCGCGGCAGTGAATAATAATCGGCTTTTTGTGATTTTCTGCCAGCTCTATTTGGATCTTAAATGCCTTAATCTGTTTTTCCTTTGGCGACAGGTTTCTAAAATAATCCAGGCCAATTTCTCCAATTGCAATAACCTTTGGTTGTACAGCAAGTTCTTTCAATTTATTGAGTACTGCTTCATCAACAGTATTAGCATCATGCGGATGCACGCCAATTGAGGCAAAAATATTTTCGTATTTTCTAACCAAGTCAATGCTTCGCCCGCTTGAATGCATATCGCAGCCGACATTAATCAATTTTTCTCCCCCATTTTCAAAAAACCGCTTAATCACCTCTTCGCGGTCGTGGTCAAATTCTTTGAAATCAAGATGGGTATGGGTATCAATCATAATCTTGGAAACAATGCTCCGCCTTTTTTTATTTTCGCGCCAGGTTTGATATTTATAAAACTATCTTTATAATTCGGATTTTTCTTCTGCGAACTGTTAATATCCAGCAACCGGGCAATTTTCAGAGCGGTTTCGGGCATAAAAGGATATATCTGCCAGGCAATTTGATGAATTCCATCCAGTAATCCGTACAGCACCCAATTCACTTCTTCGGTTTTCCCTTCTTTGGCCAGCTTCCATGGCTTATTTTGCTCTATGTAATTGTCCGCTTCGCTGATAAATTTCCAGATTGAAGCAATTGCCTCATTTAATTTAAAATTTGATAAATTTTCATCTAAGTCCCGCCAAGCTCTTTTCCAATTATGTATTCCTTTGCCAATCCTTAAAATGTGCCTTTCTGGGTCTTTATCAATTTTCGGAACTCTGCCTTCGCAGTATTTTTCCGCCATTGCCAAAA
>CAZKGJ010000107.1:0-1614 GCA_964552415.1 uncultured Candidatus Saccharibacteria bacterium | reverse complement strand
AAACGCCGAAATCTTTGAGTCGCCGGCAGAAAGAGTTGCTGGAAGAATTGGGGAAAGAAGGATTATAAAAATTTTTGGTATAAGCCTTTCCGCGGCAACAATTTCACCTTTTCTCAAAATCGCTCGGCTTGGCTAATTCAAGTAATGTATTTGATTTCTGCCTCGCTTAATTTGCCGCCAATAAGGATTAACCTTGTGAGAATGACTAATTTATGACGGCTACATTAAATTTTAGAAAAGGAAAAATTGTTGCTGCATGCAAACGTAATCTCTTGATTTTTCTCTTTAAATGTGTATAATAATTTTGTTTTAACCGTGTAATGCGGTTTGCGTTTCGGGTCGGTAGCTCAGTCGGCAGAGCAACAGCCTTTTAAGCTGATGGTCGTGGGTTCGATTCCCACCCGACCCACTTTTCTATTGACAAAAAGCCGATATTAAATTAAAGTGAGTCGCAGGAGGTGCCAAAATGGATTTTTCATTCGGCGGACATAAGTCGTTGGATGTGGTCCTAAGAGAAATAGGGATTTCTGGAACAGTAAATGAGGTGAGAATTATAATATTTTTCTGTTTCATTGATTATCCCGGGCAGGACCCGAAATTTCTTGATTTCTCTTCTCGGACCCGTGAACAGATAAAAGAATCGGTAAGCCGGGCGCTGGGAAAGCAGTGGGAAAACCTGCAAAACAACCAAATCTCGCTTGATATAACCGAAACGATTGAAACGGGTTTTATCAGAAAAATCGGAGAAAAATACGAATTGACCCGCGTTGGGCAAGCAATCGCCAGGGTTTTATACGATTTATTCTCTATAGCCAGTGAGGATTACGAAACGAGAAAAAGAGATTGATCGAAAATACTTGCACTTGGAAACTAAGTTTCCAAGTTTTTTATTGATTCTATCAAAATTTTCTTTCTGGAAAACTTGGGCAGGTTGACTCATTTTCTTTTTTCGCCTACTATGTTTTTAAATAAAGCCAAGCCCCCCTTTTTTTATTCCTTTTTATATTTATAATTGTGAATCCAGTGTTCAATTCTCAAGTATCACTAACCTAAGCGTAGGCATAATTTAGTGATATTTTTATCTATAGGAAAAAATCGCCTTTAGAGATGGCGTACCCCAAACAACAAAATACTTTTAGTCATAATTGACATACTGCGGTTGACAATTTTTTGGTTTTAGTTTAAGATTTATTTATAAAGGAGGCAGATTTTTTCGCGCGATTTTGCGCCCTGCACTCTGAAAATTGGAAAATAGAAAAAATAAAGGAGGAAATGAAATGAAATTATGGAAATGGCATACTCTGGACAGAAAACAATTCAACGTGAATATTATATTGTCCTTTATTCTTTGCCTATTTGCGGGATTGGTTGTTAATTTTCTGTTTAGCGGACCGGTAATATTTAAGTCAGTACCAGCAACAATAATTTTTGCAATATTGGTAATAATTATATTTTACCAGATATCGCCAGTAATTATCAAAAAACATATCAAGTCATATGCTTGATATACAATTGAGGCATTTGATACTTTCTGTAAAAATAAAATTACAGAACAAGCGGACAGGTGCCTCTTTTTTTATTGCAAATTTTGCGCTATACTTGAACATATGTACA
>CAZKGJ010000106.1:0-1629 GCA_964552415.1 uncultured Candidatus Saccharibacteria bacterium | reverse complement strand
TTCCAAAAACTCTTTTACTTTGCTGAAAATTTCCCAGGTTTTCATTCCGGGATATGCTTCCTTTTGAATAGTCGCGGCGATTTCTTTTGCCTGAAAGTCAGAAGCTCCCACTCTTTTGGCGCTTTGGTAAACCTTTTCAAGTGAAAACGGCTCTCGTTCGCCCTGGGAATTGGTGACAAAAATGTTTTGGGGCATAAGTTTTTTGGAAACTTGATACAAATTTTCGTCAATCTGAAAAATTTCCATTATTGTAATAATCGAATTATGGCCAGCATGGCGATTATCGCCCAAGCTATGTTAAGTAATCCAGGTTGATAAGCGTTTTTCTTGAAAGAGATAAATGCTACCCCCCCCGCGCCGGTTAAATTAAGAAGCTGAAAAATAAGGTTTGAGGTTGACAAAAAATTAAAGCTAACCAGCGCGTACGCTAATAATATCGCCGTCATTCCATACCAGCCGATAATTTCATCTAACAAGTCTTTATTCATAAACTTTTAACTTTTCACTTTGAATTTTTTCCGCCTACGGCGGATCCGCCGATGAGGCGGAAACTTTACCTTTTATTTCCACCCCTGTTCCACGACCCGCCACATCACTTGCTCCTGCGGGATGGTGATCGGGCCTTGCGGGGTCTGCTGGACCATATTGACCTGGCCTTTCCGGTATTCCAAAACAAGCTCAAAATAATTTGATTGCGAGGCGGACTCAATATAAGCGAGTTTGTAATTTTTGGTATTGATGGCGCGATTCGCGCCGAGTTCGGCTTCTGCATTCCAAAGCCCGCCTAAATTCATTTCTTTCTTGTATTCTTCGTACAATTCCGTCATAATCTGCGCCAATTTTGCGTCGGCGCTGGTAACGGTCTTTAACCCCAAATCATCTTTGGCTTCGCGTCGTCCGATAAAATACTGGTGTGAATAAAGTTTTTCCGTAAAATAGTCCACAATGGCGGCTATTTCAGAATCGCTCATTTTTTTATTGTGGCTTTTAAGCAAACTTTTGGCAAGCATTCTGATTAAATTATGAATCCGATTGACATTGCCGAGAGCAAGGGGGTGAATTTGCGGATTTGATTCAACGAATTTATTGAAAATTTTTGCAAGCTCCGTGTCTTCTTTTATTCCGAATTTATTTTTCGCCAAATCAAAATACGCCATCACATCTTCCACTGAAATCGGAATCCTGCCTTGCGGATTGGCCGGGTCAGCGGGATTAAAAACATTGGCTGTTGACGGGTCAATCGGCGAAAGTTCTGCCAGGTCAGTCATTATGATTTCGTCGGCGCCGAGCGCGATCATTGTTGCAGCGCTGTGGGCTTTGTAAGGAACGAGAACCGAAAAATTATCCGCGTATTCGCGAAACATTGACACGAGCCGCCACGGCACCATGGTGTCGCCACCGGTGCTGTATAAAAATAAATCAATTTTCGGCACCTTGCCGATTTTCCGCAGTTGCTGGCTGAAAATCGGAATAATATCCATTGCCACTCTGGCATTCACCGGTCCTTGCCTGTCGCTAGTGAGGTAAGTTAGCACCTTTGAATTCCGAAGCTGTTCAAGTTGTTTGATGAGTTGTTGGGTGGGCATAAGATTTGTTATTTTTTATTATTTTTTGTTAAAAGGTCTCGCA
>CAZKGJ010000105.1:0-1663 GCA_964552415.1 uncultured Candidatus Saccharibacteria bacterium | reverse complement strand
TATGAAAAAACTTCGCATTGCTCAAATCGGAACTATTTGGGAGACAACTCCGCCGCCGCTTTACGGCGGAACTGAAAGAATTGTTTACAATCTTACCGAAGAATTAGTGCGGCACGGGCATGATGTAACTTTGTTTGCCACAGGCGATTCCAAGACCTCGGCAAAACTAGAGTCGGTTTATCCCAGAGCGCTTTACCGAGATGGAATTCCGTGGACCAATCCGCTATACCCATTACTTCACATTACAAACGCGTTTGATAAAGCCGGCGAATTCGATGTAATCCATATGCATTTTAATACCCGACAAGATTATATTGCTTTGGTCCTGGCCGGATATGTGAAAACGCCTACGATATTCACAATTCATTTCGTTATGCCTGAAGAGGGAAACAAAGAAAAACTTGACAGATTGATGCTTTTGAAAAAATACAAAAATCGCAATTTTACCACCATTTCTAATTCTCAAAGAACTTTGAATTTTTTGAACTATGCTGGCACGGTTTACAACGGCCTCAATTTTTCCGATTTTAAATTTAATCCGAAGCCGAAAAACTATATTGCCTGGCTCGGTAGATTCTGTCATGACAAAGGCACAGCCGAAGCCATCGCGGTTGCCAAAAAAACCGGAACGAAACTGGTGATGGCTGGTAAAATTGATTGGGCCAATGGGGAGTATATGAAATACTACAACAAAAAAGTGAAGCCGGAAATTGACGGCAAGCAAATCGTTTATCTCGGCGAACTGGGCGACAAAGAAAAAATAGAATTGCTGCGCAACGCCAAAGCATTACTGAATCCGATCAACTGGAACGAGCCGTTTGGCTTGGTGACCATTGAAGCCATGGCTTGCGGCGCGCCAGTAATCGCGTTTGACCGCGGGCCGGTACGAGAGCAGATTATAGAGGGTAAAACCGGATTTATAGTGAAAAATGTAAGTGAGATGGCCAAGGCCATTGGGAAAATTGATAAAATCGATCGCGCTTTTTGCCGCGAACACGCGGTTAAAAATTTCAGCGCTAAAGCAATGGCAGAAGGATACGAGAAAGTGTATAGAAAAGTTATAAGCAATGCCGGGGGCAATCTTAATTGAACTTGCCCGATTCCGTATCAGCCATTTTAATGTCAAAGGTCAAATGTCAAATTTCAAATTAGCGCCCAATGCCGGAATTTCTAAAAAACAAGCCGAAGAGCTTTTGAATTTTGTTGAAAATAAATGGAATGATCTTATTTTAAATTCGCGCGCCGGCGCCAAGGAAATCGGCAATAATCCAGACGAGATTTTGTATCTGCCTTATGATTATATTGTGCCCAATAAAGAAAAATTCGGCGCGATGTTTTATTGGGATAGCTATTTCATTATTCAGGGTTTGAAAACCGAGAAGGATCGCGGCGCACTGATCAAGGGCATCGTTGATAACTGCTTGTATGAGGTTGAAACTTATGGTAAAGTATTGAACGCAAATAAAACAAGGTGGGCTACTCGGTCGCAATTGCCGTATTTGGCGCTGATGATTGAAAATGTTTATGACGAAAATAAAAACAAAGAATGGCTCGAAAAAACTTTTAATTTGGCCAAAGAAGAGTATAATAATTACTGGCTTGATAAATATCATTTAACCGAAACAGGGCTTAGCAGGTTTTATGACGAGAGCGGGAATACGGC
>CAZKGJ010000104.1:0-1689 GCA_964552415.1 uncultured Candidatus Saccharibacteria bacterium | reverse complement strand
AAAATGTCAAGCTCTTTGCCGAGTTGAATATGGTCTTTGGGCTGAAAGCCAAACTTCGGTTTTTCGCCCCACCGATAAACCTCTGTATTATCTGCCTCGCTTTTTCCGAGCGGGGTGTCCGACGAAGGAATAGTCGGAACTTTTGCCATCAATGAATCAAATTCGTTAAACGTTTTTTTGTACCTCGGGCTGATTTTTTCAATCTTGTTTTTGATTTTCCCGCCTTTTTCAATGATACTTCTTCTCTCCTTGTCGGATTTAGCAGTTCTTATCAGGGTGTTAAGTTTATTTTTTTCTGAATTAAGGGTTTCAATTTCCTGAAGTAGTTTCAACCGCTCTTTATCTAGACTCAAAAGACGGTCCAAATCCAAATCAACGCCTTTATTTTTAACCGCCTTTTTCAATTCTTTTTGGTTTTCCCTGATATATTTGATGTCAAGCATATTTATGTTTATGAACTTGGACATCTGATGTCCAAAAGTATTTTTAAAATGCGAAGTTGTTATTTTTACTTTTTATTTTTCATTATTATCTATTCTATCCTTTTTCTTTGTTTTTGGCAAAAAAGGCCGAATTTGGCTTTTGTTAAGAGATGGGGTAAAATGAGAGTATGTCCACAAATATCAAACAAAAAAAAACAAGCCCTGCCTTAAGCTCACTCCCTGAAAATTTTCTCCAGTACCTTGAGCTTGAAAAGGGCCGGAGTAAAAAAACAATCTGTTCTTACCGAGCCAGTTTGGAAAAGTTTTTTGGATTCGCTTGCCTCGCCGAACCCGCGGACCCGCGGAGAAGGCGGGCTGGTGGAATTCCGCCGGAAAAAATAACCCTGGATCTCGTAAAAAAATATCGGCTTTGGTTAAATCGCACTGGCGAAAAAGGCAAGGAGCTTAAGAAAAACACACAGAATCACCATTTAATCGTGCTTCGGGCGTTTTTGAAATATCTGGCAAAAAACGACACCAAAACTCTGGCACCGGAAAAAATAGAGCTTGCCAAAACTTCCATACCTGAAGTAAATTTTTTGGAAGCAGATGAAGTTGAGCAGATTTTAAACATTGATGCTGGAAAAAATCTCGCTAAAACCCGCGACAAAGCAATTTTGGAGCTGCTTTTCTCAACCGGCCTGCGGGTCTCTGAACTGGTCGGCCTCAACCGCGACAGTGTTAATCTCAAAAAAGACGAATTTTCCGTGCGCGGCAAAGGAGACAAAACACGCGTGGTGTTTTTGTCAGCGCGTGCAAAAGACGCTTTAAAAAATTACCTTTCACTACGCAGCGATCCCGAAGAGCCGCTTTTTGTAAATATTTCAATCGGCCAGCTTACAGATAAAAGACCTCATGGGCGGCTTACTGCCCGAAGCATAGAAAGAATAATTAAAAAATATGCAATAGCCGCAGGTATAACTAAAAAAGTCACTCCGCACACCATGAGGCATTCTTTTGCTACCGACCTGCTTATGAACGGCGCAGATATCCGTTCGGTCCAGGCTATGCTCGGCCACTCCAGCATAACCACTACGCAAATCTATACCCACATCACCAATCGCCAGCTCCGTGAAGTACACCAGGCTTTTCATGGAAAAAGAAGAAAATAACTTTTAATTTTATTTGTATAGTTGTATAGTGCCTCCGAGAGGATTTGAACCTCTAACCCTTTCGGGACATGGTCCTAAGCCATGCGCGTATGCCA
>CAZKGJ010000103.1:0-1792 GCA_964552415.1 uncultured Candidatus Saccharibacteria bacterium | reverse complement strand
ATTCAGAGTTTTTCTCCTCGCAGCCGACTTCAAGCCCGAAGTAGCGAGTAATCATCCGCTCCGAAAATCTGCACGGCTTATCTTGTAACGAGGGCGAGCCTTCTATAAAACGAGACGTGCAGATTTTCGGGCGGAGAAGCGATTTTTACCCTATCAACAAGCGGGCGCGGCACAGCCGCGCGCCTTCTGCTTGGAAGCTTAAACTTCGCGCAAAGATTTATCCCGTTTTGATTCAAATGCCAATACCAAATCAGCCAAAGAATCCAAATAATCTTGGGCTTGCTCCGGAGATATCTCAATTCCATATTTTCGCTTGAAATAGTCAATCAGCCGGGTTTCAAGCTGCTGGCTGAATCTGGTAGGCATAAAAAAGCCACAATTTTTATTATGGCTTCTATGATATACTATTGAATTTTCCTTGTATAAGGCGCGCTAGGTTTTCTTACGTGGCTTATTATTTTTGTATCGTTTAATTATCCTTGAAATTTCTTGATAGGTTGTTGGTTGCCAAGAGCTTTCTTTGTTTACATAATCTTCGGCAATTCTTTTGCATGTTAAGCCGCTATTTTTAAGGGCGCAAATATGCAGATCTCTTTCTAAATTTTTTCTCCTGCTTTGTCTTTCAGGATCATAGCCGAGAATTATCTGGCGCTCTTTTTTTATTTTTGGCCAGAGGCCTTGAATATCTTTTATAGTGGTTTCGGGATAAATCTCAAGATTCAATAAAATTCCCTTATTTTGATTTTTAGCATGGCTTAACACAACGGGAGATGGAAGAAAATGAGGATGGACAACTATGTAATTATAGAGGACAAAAGATTTTAAATATCTTTGGTGTGCCTCTGACAATCCATACGCGATTCTTAACTTTGTAATATCATTATCAAATTCAGAAATATTATTTTTTAAAATCGCAGAAATCGGTGGACGATCACTGCCCCGTTTTTTAGGGCATAATATTTTGAAGCTTTTGTCTAGTAAATCATTTAACTTTTTATTTTTAAAATCTGGCAAGTTTTCATTAGAAAAAAATAAGCTAAATTCTTCCAAACTCAAATCAGTTGGTTCATCCGCACGAATAATCTGATAATCTTCGCCGTTTTCTCTCGGCGCAATTGTTATCTGCCATTTTTTTCTAAGATTTAGCACATCATCAATAAATTCCTTCTTGCCCAATCGCAAGATGACGTTTTGGCATAGCTTGCCGACAAATGGAAATTTTCTAGTTTGCATATCGTTTTTATTCTCTATAAATTTTAAGCTTATTCTATATTACAAAAAATAGGGATTAATGCAAGAGAAAAGCGCCCTATAGGGCGCTTTTGAAGCGTCTATTTATCCGTTATTTCTTTTCCGTATGTAAAACCGCAAAGCTATGTATAAAGCCAGCATACCAAAAACAAAAATGGACATTACGGGATTTGTACGGAAACCGTTTAAAATAGCTCCGAGAAACATACGAACAATGAAGATTGCAAACTGAAAAGAAAACTTAAGAGTTTGAAAAATAGCATCATCGGGAATCGTAAATAACGTGCCCAGCAAAATCATATTTTTAAAAGTTGATTAATTTTTAAAATTTCTTTTGCTGGCGGATAACACAAAGCCCACCGCCAGGCGGCGCCTTTCGGCACCTATATCCCTTTCGGGATATAACCAGTTACGGAACCTGAACGATGGGTTCTCTATCCGTAACTGGTTTTTGTGCCATGCCTCGCAAAGGCGAGGTTTAGGCTATTGTACAGTTAACACTCAAGGGTAACACTTTGGAGTAGTTTTTCCTGGGGTGTTA
>CAZKGJ010000102.1:0-1892 GCA_964552415.1 uncultured Candidatus Saccharibacteria bacterium | reverse complement strand
AGCTGGAACAAAAAGTGAAAGGAGCGCTTACTTATCCGGCATTTATTGTAGTGGTGTTTATTGCCGTGGGAATGATTTTTTTGACATTCGTGGTGCCGAAAATAACCGCAATATACCAAGAGACCGGCCAAAAACTCCCTTTTATTACCCGTCTTTTAATCGGCTCTGGAAATGTCATTAAAGAATACTGGTGGCTTTTGCTGGTTTTGCTAATTTTGGGGTTTACTGCTTTAAAGTATTTTTTAAGAAAACAAAACGTTCAAGCAAAATGGGACTCTCTGAAGCTAAAATTACCGATTTTCGGCAGCTTGTTTAAAAAAATTTATCTTGCAAGATTTGCAGAAAGCCTGGATGTCCTGATTTTAGGCGGGGTTTCTATGGTAAGAGCGCTCAATATCACTGCTGAGGTGGTTAGCAATGAGAAATACAAAACTATAATCAATACGGCGGCTGACAGAGTTAAAACAGGCGAATCAATCAGCTCTATTTTTTCCCGAAACCCCGAACTTATACCGCCAATGGTTGTAAGTATGATTTCCATAGGCGAGCAAACCGGCAGGATAGATATGGCGCTGAAAAGCATCGCGCGATTTTACAACCGGGAAATAGAAAATGCCATAGCTAACCTTTCTTCGGTGATTGAACCTGCAATTCTTGTTGTTTTTGGAGGAGCAGCGGCGATTTTGGTTATGGCAATCCTTTTGCCAATATTTAATATCAACAGCGGCGTATAATCAAAACAGGCTGTGGATAACCCCTTCTTCTTTCTCTCGTGTCTTTGGGGTATAATATTGTTAATATGAAGGAATTAAAAGAAATAGTGAAAGATAAAAAATTCTTGGTTTTTGTTGCAATCGGCATTGTTTTTCTTGTCATTGTTTTTGCCATTTTTTTGATATTAAAGATTAAAAAACCAATTAAGCCGCCAGTTTCTCCTCCACCTAAAGAAAAGAGCGCTTTTGAAAGTTTAAGCGCGCCTGCGGTTGATTCCTCGGGAAAACCGGCTGCAAAAAATTACTTGCAATATCTTCCCTCTCCCCCGACTCAATCAGCTGCCTCTTCAAATTCCACATCTTCACCAAAAACTTCCCAAACAAATACTCCTCCAAAACCAGCGCCGCCAGACTATCTTAAGTATTTACCAGCGCCGGTAAAATAATTTTGAATTTAAAATTTAATTTAATTAATTTTATGCTTCACCCAACCAAATACATTAAAAACCTCGCTTTTATCTTTGCGGTGATTCTCGGATCACTTGCTCTGACCTTTGCTGTTCTTGCCTGGACCGAACCATCTCTTAGTCCTCCTAACGGCAATGTTTCTGCTCCGATCAATATCTCGTCTATAGGTCAGATTAAAACCGGTAATCTCCAGGTTAATGCTCTTTCAACCAGCGCTGCTTCTGGAAACGCCTTAATAATCCCAGCTGGCAACGTCGGCATTGGGACGACGAATCCGGGCGGACCGTTGGATATCCTAAAGACCGCAAGTTCCGAGATACTTTACAGAAACAACAAATGGAACCTTGCCGGGAATTGGTTCACGGGAGAAAGCGGTTTCACTGTTATGAACAATTTTAGCAATCTGGCTGATGCCAACTGGGGCGGAAATATCGCCTCGCTGAACGCGAAAACCGCATCAGGCACGGATTCTGTCGGCACGTATTGCGGCGGCATGGCCTTCGGCGATTTGAGTGACATCCGCAGCACCATCGCCTGCAAAAAAACAAGTGCTTCAGGGTCAAATTATGGCTTGGTTTTCGGCAGTTTCAGCGGGGATTTCGCGTTCAATAATTTCCTGACCGGGAGTGGCACCGAATTAATGAGAATAACCACTGGCGGCAACGTCGGCATTGGGACGACGAGCCCAAGTGCAAAACTGGATATTGCCGG
>CAZKGJ010000101.1:0-1907 GCA_964552415.1 uncultured Candidatus Saccharibacteria bacterium | reverse complement strand
TCGCTACTTTGGCTTCCTGGCCAAAGCTGTGCACAGAAAACGGATTGCCGAATTTCTTGGAAAAATACGGCATCATTGCCTTTAAAACCGCCGGATCCACAGGAGTGGTCGCGGCGTTGTCTAAATAAATTCGTTTTGGCATATTTAAAACAAATTTTCAATTTCTAATTTTTAATTTCAATAAACAGCTTCCTAAAGCCCCGCTTTAGGAATATCCTAATAGTATCCTAAAGCGGGGCTTTAGGAAGCACAAGGAGAAACTGCCTACCTAATTGATAATTTGAAAATTGTAAATTGAAAATTGATAATTATGACTATTTATACTACTATCATAGCAAAAATTCCGCCGCTTGACAAATACAAAATCAGTGCTATACTAAGAAAGTCAGCGTAAGTATACTGAAGGAGGAAAATCTTGATAGAAATAATAATAATTAAAGGAAAAGGGAACGAAAAAAGGGATAGTCAGATATTCAATGATTTCGTCGGGATTGCTAAAACAGTATTCGGTAAAAATGGCCTTCTGCCATTGCCCGAAGAAACAGTAAAAGTATCAATGGTTCGAAAAAAGCACTTTAGTGGATATTATACCGATGTATGGGTCCTAATCGGCCATGAACACGAAATTCCGTTTGAAACGCTAATTGCGATACAAAAGCGCTTTAATGAATTAAATAAAAGTGCAAGTATGGATGTAATGGTTGCAACTCCGGAAAAAAACTATTGTACAAAATTTTGAAGGATTAATTCCTTCTTTTTTTTATTCTGCCAAGTGTTGTGCCTTAAGCCGCATTAAAAATTTCTTCTTGCGGCAAAATTAAAGTGGTAAAAATATTTTTTCCATAATTCGTCCGATGAAGAAAAATTATTTTCAAAGAAAAAGTAATCAGCCAGCGCTTCGCGCACGCGCAAAAGTTCTTTAAGCCGGTAAATATTTTTCGGATCTTCAACGGTTAAATCCAAAAGTTCCAAAGCCCGTTCAAGTGCCAAGCGGCTATAATCTTGGTTTTTTTTATTCTTCCAGGAAATCGTCCGCTCAACTTCGCTTCCGATATTGGCCATCTGCTCGGTAAAGGTTAATTTAAACCATTTTCCTTGGGCTAATTGTCGATGCTGGTAGCTCATTTCATTTCTCAATTAATTTATTCACAATTTCAATAACCCTTTTTCTTGTTTCCGGATCATCCACTCCCCGGCTCCGGTTGCCTTGCGACGGCCGCAAATTTATCATTGAATCAAATTCAATCCGAACATCGCCTTTGATTTCCGGATAAATATTTATTCCCCACAAGTCCTTTTGCAAAGAGCCATTCTTAATCAGCAGCGCTTCCTCGTCCGAATGCAATTCGCCGCCAACAGCCATTATCCTCTTCTTAATATCCACTACCGCTTTGACCATATTGCCAAACATATTTTCGGCAATTTTTTTGAGTTCATCATTTGAAATTTTTTCTTTAATTATTCGCATAGAGATGTCGTGAGGGATTATACCCCCCTCAATTTCATCGCCTTAACCACTCTTTCCAGAGCCAGCACATTAGCCGCGGTTCTCATATCAACTTTGTATTTTTCTTTATACGCCCAAACATCGTTGAATGATTTTACCATTTGCTTTTTCAATTTCTCATTGACTTCTTTTTCGTCCCAATAGTATCCCGTGCGGTTCTGCACCCATTCAAAATAGCTTACGAGCACTCCGCCGGCATTTGCCAAAGTATCAGGAACAGCCACGACGCCATTTTTCTGAAGAGTTTTATCAGCTTCAGGAGTTGTGGGCCCATTTGCCAGCTCAAGAATAACTTTCGCCCTAATATCTTTTGCATTTTTTTCCGTAATTTGATTTTCCATCGCTGCAGGAATTAAAACATCAACCGTCAGGGTAAGCAATTCTTCATTGCTAATTTTTT
>CAZKGJ010000100.1:0-1945 GCA_964552415.1 uncultured Candidatus Saccharibacteria bacterium | reverse complement strand
TTATTTTTTATATAATCCTGCAATGGGAGTTAAATTTTCTTTCTGCTCTATTCTTTTAGATACAACTCTTCCTTTCTTCTTATATACCTTATATGCCCCTGCTTGTTTTTTAGATGTAATTATTTTATAGTACTTGCCGTCTATACATTCAAATGCGCAGTTATTATCAAGGGCAATTCCAAAACCGCCATTTCTTTTAATCATATCATGAAAATGTTTTCTTCTTTTAACTCCGAATGTTTGACTATTATAGTGAGGACAGTGTATTCCTTTTATAAAGCCAAGACCTTTGACATTGATATACTTCCCCTTTTTAGAATTGTAGAAAGCCATTGAATCACTATGACCAGATTCAAACCAACAAATTGAGCCAGCGCTTAAGCCGCAAAGGACAGTACCTTTTGAATAAGCCATTTTTAAAAGTTTATCAACGCCAAGTTGGCGCCAGATACGCATCATTTTAAGAGTGTTACCGCCCCCAACGTAAATAATATCTGCTGAAAAAATTTTCTTTCTGATTTTGTTTTTTGAAGAATACTCCTTAATAAGAAAAAGTACATCGGTTTTGCAACCCAAATAATTTCCGAAATATTTTTGAATATTATTCCAGTAATCGCTGTTGTCCGAACTCGCTGTCGGGACAAAAAGCAAATTGGGATTTTTTTTACCAGAAAGTTTAATAATTTCTTTGTCAATGGCAAGAGTTTCTTTTGATTTTATCTCTCCGCCACCAATTGCAATAATCTTTTTCATGATTTTACTTGCTTATTTTTATATTCGCTTCTTTTAATTGTTCTGCTCCTAATTCGCTTGGTGAGCCCATCATCGGGTCCCGCGCATCGCCGGTTTTGGGAAAAGCGATCACTTTGCGGATATTCGGCTCGCCGGCCAAAAGCATTACGAGCCGGTCAATGCCGGGCGCGATGCCGCCGTGCGGCGGCGCGCCGTATTCAAAAGCAGTAAGCATATGGCCGAATCTGTCCTGAATTTCTTTTTCGGACAGTCCCAAAACTTTAAAAACTTTTTCTTGTAAATCGCGTTTGTGAATGCGGATACTTCCGCCGCCGATTTCCACGCCGTTTAAAACAATGTCGTATGCCTTGGCGCGGACTTTTTTCGGAGCTTTGTCCAATAAAGAGATGTCTTCGTCTTTTGGCGCAGTAAACGGATGATGGCACGAAACCAGACGCTTGTGCGTCATACTGTATTCCAAAAGCGGAAAATCAGTGATCCATATAAAAGCTAATTCATTCGGGTCATTCTTATTTTTCCGCAAATCCGGCTTATCAGTTTTGTATTTCACCGCTGCTTCGTCATAGGTCATTCGCGGAAAAGGAATTTGCTGAATTTTTTTATCGGGAGTCAACTTATTAACTATTTTTATTAGACATTCCTCGTATAGATGCATTATTTCCTCCTGGGTTGAAAAAGACATCTCAACATCGAGCTGGGTAAATTCTGGCTGACGATCGCCTCGCTGGTCTTCGTCGCGAAAACAGCGTGCAATTTGAAAATAGCGCTCAAATCCGGCAACCATTAAAAGCTGTTTGAATTGTTGAGGCGACTGCGGCAGAACATAAAATTTTCCCGGATGAAGACGGCTTGGCACAATATATTCTCTTGCGCCTTCCGGTGTTCCCTTTGTCAAAATCGGGGTCTCAACTTCAATAAAACCTTTAGAGTGATAGAAATCCCTGATAACGGTAATAACTTTATCCCGCAAAATTAAATTATTCTTCAACCTTTCGCTCCGCAAATCCAGATACCGGTACTTCAACCGCGTTTCTTCTTCAACAGCCCGATTTCCAATTTCAAAAGGCGGAGTCTTTGATTCGTTTAAAATTTCCAGCTCTTCTGCCAGTAATTCCACTTTTCCGGTAGGAATTTCTCCATTTACCATATTTTTCGGTCGCGCATTAACCGTTCCTGCAATCTGCACCACATA
>CAZKGJ010000099.1:0-1952 GCA_964552415.1 uncultured Candidatus Saccharibacteria bacterium | reverse complement strand
AGCCAAAAGTTTCATTAATTTGAAATCTTTGGCTCTTTTTTTATCAATTTTTCTATCCAAGTGTCTTATCAACGATATTTTTATAGTAGTTTATTGTCGGTTTTAATTTATTAGCGGCAAATACCGAAAATTCTTTTTTAATTTTTTTAGGATCCTCTGTAGTTGGAGAAAATTCTTTTAGGCCGCCTATAAATTCCTTAATAGTATCGGCAAAATCAATATCTTCCAATTCAGCAATTCTCTCTTTGAATTCCTTGCCAAAATAATCGTAAATATTTTCGCTTGTTATCTGCCGTTTGGTTTCCAGAAAATTAGAGAAGGTATGTTTAATACTAGCCATAAACAGAGTTTCGATATTATTTTTCGAAACCTTTTTCAATTCCTCGATTTCTTGTTTGCTGTACCGTGATTTTAAAAGAGACCTAATTCTCTCTGTGTCTTTAATGTCTTTAGGTCTGTCGCTGGCTATCTTGAAGCCTGCGCTTATTCTCAAATCGGCGATTGTAAGCATGCTTCCTTTATAATATATGGATTGCTTTTCTCTGTTAAAATATTTCAGCGGAAATTCTTTCGCAACATCTCCGTCTTCATCCAATTGTTGCGCCATTCCTTTCTCCTCATTTCTTTTATAAATGAATATACCGATATGCACTGCGTCTTTACCGTGCGGAAGATCGCTTTCTTCGCTTATTTCAAAGTTTATCGCGTCCAAGCTGTGACCGCCCCAACCCCGGCCTTGAGTTATAGTAAAACCTTTCGATTTCAATTTTTCTTTTATTCTATCAAGCTCATCTTCAAAA
Source organism: uncultured Candidatus Saccharibacteria bacterium (assembly GCA_964552415.1). Classification (GTDB taxonomy): domain Bacteria; phylum Patescibacteriota; class Minisyncoccia; order JAHIHE01; family JAHIHE01; genus JAHIHE01. Next base: position 1,152 of record CAZKGJ010000099.1, on the reverse strand, counting down.
ACAATTATGTCTATATCCCAATGCCTGTATTTTATCGCACCCTCGGCAAGTTCGGTGCCGACGCCTCCGCCGATGTAATATTCGGCATCCCCAAGTGCTTCGGAAAGAATCCGCAATTTCCTTTCCTCTGCGATTATCTCCGATTCTTTTGCTTCGCGGCGTTCGTTACGACTAGAATCCCCGTCTTTTTCAGAAGCAGTAACATTGGGTTTTATAAAATTTTTTAGCTCATTTTCATTTTCCAGATTCATAAATTTATCTATGTTTCGATTTTTTTAAATCTTGTTTATTTCAGTTAAACTTTTGCCGTTATAGAGTATACTTCGCAGAATCATCAATGCTCCGACAGCAATCATCACATCCGCAAAATTGAAAAACAAAAGCTGTTTTATACTGATAAAATCAATGATATAACCCATACTTACACGGTCAAACATATTGCTCAGGGCGCCGGAGAAAATCAGAGAGAAAGCAATAATTTCTGAACGGCTGAATTTTTCCGGCTCAAAAATTTTAGCGCGGGCAGAAGCGAGCAAAAAAATTAGAACCAGCAAATAAAAAATTCCGGCCGGCGCCGGAACGCCAAAAGCAATACCGAAATTTTTATAGATCTCCAAACCGAGAAGATTTCCCGCATAGAGCTGCTGGCCGGATAAAAAACTTAACATCGCTTTTTTGCTTATTTGGTCAAATAAGATTCCCAAAATTACTATCGCAAAAAATATTTTTTTGTCAGTGCTCATTTTGAACACTTTAAGCAAGTTTTTGCTTCGGGAAAAGCTCTCAAGCGCTTAATGTCAATGAGTTGCGGCTTTGGGCAATTTTCGCAGATGCCGTAAGTTCCTTTTTCCATTTTTTCCAGCGCCTCGTTGACCGCGGCCAAATCCGTTTCAAGCTTATGTTCAAGTCCCAGATCAATTTCGTATTGGCTCACCTCAAGCGCATTTTCGTCTGGCCATACGCCTATTTGAGCAAATTTCGTCTTAAAATTTCCTTTAATGTCTTTTGCCTTCTCGGTAAAAGTCGCCAGCTCTGCAGTTAATTTTTCACGCTTCTCAAAGAGGAGCTTTTTTAATTCCGCCAAAGTTTGGTCGTCAAGTCGCATTTTTAATTTTTTCTTTGCCATAATCATTTATTATTTCTTAATTGAAC
>CAZKGJ010000098.1:0-1968 GCA_964552415.1 uncultured Candidatus Saccharibacteria bacterium | reverse complement strand
ATCTACAAAAGTAGAAATTTGGTATAGGTATTAGAGAGCGGAAATGGTAATATTAAGCCAAAAAGATGCAAGTGGTGAACATAGTCGAACCACGACTTTTTGGCTTAATATAATGCCTTTGGTTTTATAAAGACCAGGGTTTGGTAAAACCTTGTAATATCTACACATAAACTTCTACCTTTAGCTACTTTTGTTACTCCGTTAATTGTTAAAGATCAGTTAAAAAATACCAATTCTTTTTCTTCGTTTTTGGCATAACCATATCGGATAATCTTCTTTTTACACCCTTCGCAAACCTGAAATATCAAAATACTGTCAGAATCCTTGAACTGCTTTTTATGTCTCAATTCTACCTCATCTAAAATATTTTGCAATACCCTCTGGCTATTCTTTATCTCGTAAACCGAGTATTGAATTTTTCTGCCGAATTTTTTCAGAAACTTGGAAAATCTGGACCTGGCTTTGTTATTCACGAAATCATAAGAAACAATCAGCATAATTTAAATCGGAATATTACTCTATTTTAAAAACAGGATATTCACTTTCTTTTCCCATCATAAACCGGTAAAAACTCTTCACATACAGAAAGATATTTTCTTTGTGCGCCAAAATTGCTTCCAAAAATATCCCGGCGTATTTTTGGCTTTTGGCATATCTTAGCAAATACCTTCCATCCGAGTATTCAAAATCCCCCTCGTCAATTTGTTTTAAATGGAAGGACTTCAGTATCTGTTTATCTATTATGCACCTGAAAGGTTCAACCATATCGCAAGTGAGCGATTTTCTCTGAAAAAACAGCTTATGGTAAAAACCCTTATAAGTGTCAAATCCATATAGCCGCAGAAGCGAATCAATATAATTAAAAAGAAAGATATAGCCCATATCTATCAAAACATTATAATGGTCTATTTTTGTCCTCGGCATTCTTTTATACCAACCAAGATCGTCAAAATAAATTTGAAAGAAATTTTTTGTCGCGCTTCCCTCTATTCCCAACAGCTCCTTTTCGTCCTTGGCGCATTCTATCTTTTTATTTAGTTCAGCTTCCAATTTTCCGAAATCTGCCGTACTGATTTTTTGAGCGGCTTTCAGCAGCATAGATTGATTAGAAATTTTATTTCTGACGATTTTTTGGGATAATTCAAGCTCGTTGGAAAAATTATATTGTTTGCTTCTTAATAAGTAATTGCCGTCAGCCGCGCAACCTATGGCGGCATAGGTTTCAAAATTATTTTTCAGCAAAAATATAGATATTCCGCATTTCAGGCAGTTTCTCACCAAAACGCTGGTGATAGAAATATCGCCTATGATAAAAATGGCGAATATTTTATGGCAGGATAATTGATTTATAATCTTGTCATCTTTCAGAAAAGCAACATTGTCATTAATCAATTTAATCCTGCTTTCTGTATTTCTTTCGGGCTGAATAAATAGAATCTGCTTTTCTTTAAAATCAGGAACGGAAAGCATATTTTAGAGGCATAATTCCCCGTAAATGCACTGGCCGCATTTGGTGGAATTCGGCGAAAAATCGTCGCTTAGCATGTTAAACTCTCTCATTTTTTGGAGTGTATTTTCGAATTTTTTTGTTTCTTTTCCATCAGGTAAATCAACTTTGTATTTTTTGTTGTCGGACATTGAATAAAAATACAAATTCTCCACCTCATAACCCATCTCTTTAAGGCAAAAATATTGTGCATAAAGTTGGTATTTATAGCCGTCATAAATCATCTTAATCTTGTTTTTTCTTTCAATCAAAGCCCTGTCTTCATTGTCGTAAATATCAATTTTTCCGGCTAAATTATACTTTTCGCTGTAAACTTCCAGTCCTTGCAAGTATTTTTTAGCCGTTGAATATCTTCCTTGATCAATGCTCTCGTGCTTAATCCTGCCTTTTACTTGTGGTGACTGATGATACGTTTTCTCGCTGAAATTTTCATATAGGCCGTGAAAATAGATAGACTTCGG
>CAZKGJ010000097.1:0-1997 GCA_964552415.1 uncultured Candidatus Saccharibacteria bacterium | reverse complement strand
TTAAAATAATTTTAGCTGCTGGAATAATTTTTTTGGCCATAATTTATATCAGCCGAAATGATTTTATTCGTCCCAATACTTTTGAATTCAAAAATCCGGAAAATAACACTCGGGAAAGCGCTAACTCCGAGAATAATTTAAATCAGGAGAAAGATAATGAAAATCTTCCCGCGGGTTCTATCAGCGGCAAACATTGCGAAAATGCGAATCGCAGGCCAATCGCCGTGATGCTTTCTTCTGACAAAGAAGCGCGGCCGCTTTCCGGATTATCAAACGCGGATATAGTTTTTGAAATGCCGGTAGTCACAGACGGCGCAACGCGGCTGATGGCGGTTTATCAGTGCGAATTGCCAGAAGAAATCGGCAGTGTAAGAAGCGCGCGGGACGATTTTATTCCTTTGGCAAAAGGTCTTGATGCGATTTATGGCCATTGGGGCGGCTCGCACTTTGCCTTGGATAAACTGAAAACAGGGGTCATTGACAATATAGACGCGCTTCCAAATCCCTTTAATGCGTTTTATCGCAAGCCCGAAATTTCAGCTCCGCACAACGGTTTTACTTCGGCTGAACGGTTGCTTAATGCGGCAAATAAATTGGGTTATCGCCTGAAAAATAAATTTAATGGCTATCCGCACGAAGAATTTTCTAACCTACAACCTACAACCTACAATCTACAAACTATTAAGATCGGTTTTCCAGGGGAATTCAGAGTGGAGTATAATTATGACCCCACAACCAATTCTTACCTCCGTTGGCGGGGCGGGACAAAAGAAATTGACAAAAATAACGGCAAGCAGGCAGTTGCCAATAATATCGCGGTAATGTACGCGGAATCAAGGCAGATTGAAGGCCAATACAACGATGTCAAAGTTGAGGGCGAAGGCAAGGCAGAATTTTATAAAAACGGCGGAAAAATTGTAGGCGTGTGGAAAAAAGACGCGAGCGACAAAGCGTCCAAACTTTATTTTTTGGACAATTCTGGCGCTGAAATAAAATTCACTCCCGGGAACATCTGGGTAGAAATCATTCAGCCGGAGAAAAAGGTGGAGTGGATAAGTTCTTAGACTCTGCAGCGGGTCTTTTTTGTTTTTGGGCGGGTGGGGTTGACAGACGGAAAAAACTGTGCTATCTTTGTATGTCGTTCTTTTAAAACGCACCGCTTTGGAATAAAAGGCGTAAATGGGCGATTTGCGCCGTTTATCCCGAAGCTGTGCTTCAAAGGGAAAAAAGAAAATAGGAGGAAACAATAATGAAAGTGAAAAACTTTATGCTGTGCTGGCTGTTGATGACATTGACCGCGGTGGTGCTGGTTACTTTTGGAGTGATAAACAATGCAATACTGTCTCCGTTTGTACTTGCAAACGGGATATTGGTGTCGGTACCTATGCTTTTACTACCGCCAATAAAAAACTGGAAAGAAATAAGTGAAATGCCGGTGACAGATCTAATGAGAGCATTATTATTTAAACCCGACAAAAGGGGCCTGCACTCAACGTTGGATACTATCAACGAAATATTTTATGATATTTCGCTTGACAATGAAATTGAATTTATAGGCGTTTATTTGGCAAATCTGATTTGGCGCTTAGAATACAATGAAGTTGATATACCATGGACGATAAAAATAAAACTATTCGGTTTTTATCAAAAACACCAAGACCTAATGGAAAAAATTAAAGCGTCTACTTATTCTGACAAAGGAAGAAAAGAGCTTATGAGGCGGGTTCCTGAGGCAGAAATATATATCGTTGAACTGGCTAAAATAATAGACAGTCCCGAAATAGAGCGCAGGCTTCACAAAAAGGAAGTTTCTGGCAAGGGCGATCAATTCAATTTCCTATGTTTTCAGAACCATTTAAAAGCGGCAGAAAGGAATTATATCTTTCTTACTGAATTTGTCGCAAAGCAAGCCAATAAACAAATTTTGGAAACATAATTTTTGTTTCCGGGTAACCTGAAATCAGGTTGCTCTTTTTTATTTGACAGCACTATTTTTA
>CAZKGJ010000096.1:0-2005 GCA_964552415.1 uncultured Candidatus Saccharibacteria bacterium | reverse complement strand
GAAGGCGGCAGGTTGCTAACCTGTTATAGGGCGTAATAACCTTATCGAGGGTTCGAATCCCTCCCCTTCCGCTAGTGATAGCGAAGTTGTTAATAAGCCAAGCGTTCAATCTATGACAAAAATCGCCAAAGCGTTGGAAGTTACAATCGAAGATTTATTGAAATAAATTTTATGAATAATTTTCAATATACACCGCCGAAAAATAATCCCGTTGCATCTGACGACTTGTTAAACGATGTACTGTTAGTGTCGGGGAAAATTGCACAACAAAAACTTTCAATGAAAGCATATGTTGAAAATGGTGGTAAATATGACCCTTCAACTATTTTGAGGAGGTTCGGGACTTGGAATAAAGCACTTTCAAAGGTTGGCTTGCAGGGTGGGAATGTCATCAACTATACGGACGAGGATTTGTTTGAAAACATCCTTAATATCTGGCAACATAAAGGGAAACAACCAACTTGTCGCGACTTAGATTTTGCACCATCAAAAATTTCCAAAGGTCCATACAATCGGAAGTTTGGATCTTGGTCTGAGGCGTTACGATGCTTCGTTAAATATGCAAATGAAAAAGAAAGCGCATACAGCTCAACTGAAATATCATCAAATGGTAGTTCCCGAAAAACAGGCAGAGGTATTTCTTTAAGGTTAAGATTTCATGTCTTAAAGCGAGACCACTTTGCTTGCGTGCAGTGTGGTTCAAGTCCAGCAAAAAATCCAAGTGTTGAATTACATATTGATCATATAAAACCTTGGAGTAAGGGCGGAGAAACAAAAATAACTAACTTGCAGACACTTTGTCAAAAGTGCAATTTAGGGAAAAGCAATCTTGAATAATTGCCGCCAAAGAAAAAATTGAAATCGTCATTTTTACTTCGGTCCCCACCTTCACTCAAGAGTTTCGGTCGGGCAGGCAAGACGAAACGGGCGGAAGGGGCGGGGATTCCGCCGCGCCTAAGTCACGCGGCGCAAAACCAGTTCGGATTTTTTCAAATATGCACCGCCAGTTTACAAAATTAGCTCTCAAAATTTATGCCGAAAGTTCGCTCAAGAAATCTTTACAACCCAAAATCAAAAGAGCCGTTTAAGCTCTCGCGGAGTAAAATTGAGTTGTTTTTGAACTGCCCGAGATGCTTTTATCTGGACAGGCGACTTGGTATTGGCCAGCCCGGGGGACTGCCTTTCACTTTGAATTCTGCGGTTGACGCGCTTTTGAAAAAAGAGTTTGATATTCATCGGGCTAAAAAACAGCCGCATCCTCTGATGAAGCATTATAAAATAAAAGCCGTGCCTTTTGCACACGAAAAAATCAACGAATGGCGGGAAAATTTTAAAGGCGTGCAGTATTTGCACAAGCCCACCAATTTTTTAATTACCGGAGCAGTGGATGATATCTGGGTTGATGAAAGAGGCAGGTTGATGGTAGTTGATTACAAAGCCACAAGCACCCAGGAAAAAATAACCATCGAAACGGATTATCGTCAGGGTTATAAGCGCCAGATGGAAATTTACCAATGGCTTTTGCGGCAAAATGGATTTGGAGTTTCTGACACGGGATATTTTGTTTACGCCAATGGCAAGAAAGACCGGCGTGCTTTTGACGCCAAGCTGGAATTTGATATTGAAATTATCAGCTATACAGGCAGCGACAAATGGGTAGAAAGCGCGATAAAAAAAGCGCACAAATGTCTGAATTCGGAGGAATTTCCAGAGCCGGCGAGTGGATGCGAGTATTGCAATTACCGCGAAGCAGTGCGCGATAAAGAAAAACGAGGTTGATTTTTTGTGATTTTGATTATATCTTAGACCAATAAAGCCAAAATGTTTGGCTTTATTAATTTGCAGTTTTGTGATAAGATTTATTAAGACGGAGAGGTGACAGAGCGGTTTATCGTACCGGTCTTGAAAACCGGAGTACCGCAAGGTACCGTGAGTTCGAATCTCACCCTCTCCGCCAGTTGGAAAATGTCTTTGTTGGCTCGCCCTCTGCGAGGGCTCGCCAGCC
>CAZKGJ010000095.1:0-2048 GCA_964552415.1 uncultured Candidatus Saccharibacteria bacterium | reverse complement strand
GGAAACTTCTAATAATCATAACAACAATTTTACTTTTTTTAAAAGAAGTATAAAGTATAAAAAGAAGTCCGATTTCCATAGGAAGTCGGACTTCTTTAATTATAATATAGTATAGTTAATTAGTCTTGTAATAAATAATTGCCAAATCATCCTCATAAATTTTCTGCCAATCGTTGTTGAACCGCAAGGCGCGGTCTAAATAACTTTCTTTCTTAACAAAGATAACTCCGATATTATACCGCGCGACAAGATCTTGCCAGTTGTTTTCCAGCGCGCTTATGCCTTGATAATCCTTTAGGATATGACGGTCTTTTGTTTTCCATTGCGCCATCCTTCCGTCAATAAATATTTTAGGTTCACACAATATTTTTTCATTCTTCATTTTACATTTTAAATTTTTTATAAAGTATCCTCCCCAGCCATAGTCGTTGAAGATATTTTTTTGTCCGTACAGCGAGTTGTTTTGCAAAAATTCCAGCGCTTTTTGCGGGTATTTGCCATATTCAGCTATTGCATCCTCACTTTTGAATGTTTTAATAGTGTCACTAGTTTTATAAATATACGGAGCGTAAAAAACCAGCACCGCGCTAACCCCAATTGCTATAAATTTTTTCCTGAAAATCGCCTCAAAAACATTTTCCAGTTCGGATAAATTTGCAATTAAAAGCGGAAAAGTTATAAGAACAAAAACGGGAATATTTCTTACCGCCTGAAAGGCAAAAAATAAAAACAAAGGCACGAGAACGAAAGACAGAATATCAATTTTTTTAAAAATAGACAGGACAATCAGAATAAAAATTACATAAAAGCCAAAAAGCATCCCTTCGGTCTGATGAAAATTCGGGCTAAGCCATTCCAGGATCACATTTTGCGCAAACACATCCGAAAAAGTGCGATAAATTTCCTCATAAATTCTTGCGCCGTAAGGATTTAAAAAAGTCGCCGCAAATGATACAAGCGCAAGATAAGCCAATTTTTTCCAAGTTTCCGGCTCAAGCGGCTGATACGATTTCAGCCAATCAGCAGACGGGTTTTCTCTGGCTCTTTTTAGCAAAAATCTTTCCAAAATCAAATAAATCGCCAATATCCCCAATCCCAAGACAAAGCCGGCATGCATATTCGCCCAGAGCAAAAAAATCAGCGGCAGGAAATAAATGAGCTTGCTTTGCGGCGCAGTTTTAAACTTGCTGATCATAAAAAACAACAGCGCCACACCAAAAAGCGTGACCATCTGCGGTCTTGCGCCAAAAGTAGGGGAAGATATGACAACACCGATAATTATCAGTAGATAACCGAGATAAAACGGCGCTTGCGCCGAACCCGTTGAAGGATCTTTTCTTCCGGTTGACTTCGGTAAAAGATAACCGAAAGTAAAAGTTATTATCGCACTGAAAAATATCGCGAGTCCAGACCAGCCAAAAATGGTTTTTATCTTAAGCATCAGGATCTCTGTAAGCCATTCATGGTCTATCCACGGGAAATTACTCATCGTATAAGAATACCAGTCAATATGAGGAATGATTTTATACCGCCACATCAGTTCACCGGTTTTTAAATGCCAGAACAAATCTGGGTCAGTCGGGGAGCGCAATGCGATAAAAAATATCGCCGCAATTACAGCAAATCCAAAAATTATTTTTGGGATTTTAGGATTTTTAAATTCGGAATTTAAAATTTTGTCTATAATTTTCATCTCATTCTACCTTATAAATAGTCGCTTTGCTATTTGAATAAACCGTTTTCAGCCCTGCGATTTTTTCCGGATGGAAATCGCCCAATTTTTTTTCTTCATCTGTAAAAAGTACATAATCCACCCTTTCTTTTTTAAGAAAATTGAATACTTCGTTACCGCTGTACTTTCCGGAATAAAAATTTTCAATCTTTCGCAGTTTTTCTTCAAGGTTTATAGTCAGTGGTCCGTGTCCTGCGTAAACCACCCTGTCGGCATAATACGGTATAACATTGCCGTTGTAAAACGACGCGAGAACGATACTGTTTTCCGCGGAATTTTTCCGCAGCCACTTCATAGCTTCAATATTTTCGTTGGG
>CAZKGJ010000094.1:0-2054 GCA_964552415.1 uncultured Candidatus Saccharibacteria bacterium | reverse complement strand
TCCATAAAATAAATTTTTCTCGCTTCGGGAGATCTGGTGCAGCCAGACAATTACTCAATTTTCAATTGAAAATTGAGTAATTGGAAATTATTTGAAAATTAAAAATTGATTACTATCATCATATCACACCCTTGAACGGATTTCAAGTATCCTGTATAGTTATATTGTTAAAATAAAAACGAATAATTCTTTGGGTGTCAAATATCCAGCGAATATCGGATATCTTTACATTAAATTACCAGATATTATGGACAAAATTAAAATCTTGATAACGGTTTTGGTCGTCGCGCTTGTATTAGCTATTTTGTTTTTTGGGGTGAAATTTATCTCCGTGGCGCAAAATATATATAAATTTGAAAATCCAACTCCTGCGAACCTCGCCAGTCAATTTAAAAAACTTGTGCTGCAAGATGAAGTTAATCTTAAAACCGATCCGTTAGGCAGAACCAATATTTTATTACTTGGAATAGCAGGCCCGAACAGCGGCAACGGAGGCGAAAACCTTACTGATACAATTATGATTCTGTCTATTTCTTCCGATAAAAAGCTGATAACGGTCAGTTCTGTTCCGCGCGACTTATATATTCAGTGGGGCGAAGACGGATACGCAAGTAGGATAAATTCAATTTACGCGGTTTACGGAAAAGACAATCCCAAAAAAGGAATCGAAAAATTGCAGGAAGAAATCCAAAAGATTACGGGATTTGAAGTAAATTATTATCTGGTGCTTGATTTTGATGGGTTTAAAAAGCTTATTGATCAAGTGGGTGGAATTGATTATACGCTTAAAGAAGACATCTACGATCCTGCTTTTCCAAATTATAATTTTGGATACGACCCCTTTTTTCTTAAAGCAGGAAATTATCATCTTGACGGCGAACTTGCCCTAAAAATCGCTCGCTCCCGGCATACGATTAAAGGTGATTTCAGCCGCATCGGCCGCCAGCATGAAATAATAAAATTATTGAAAGAAAAATTGCAAGAAAAAAATATTTGGGGAAATTTTTTCATCGTAAACAATATCTTGAATCTCCTGGGAAAAAATATCAAAACGGATATCACCCTGCCCGAAATACCGGAGTTGAGTAAAATCACCAGAAACATCGGCTCAGATAGGATTGTAAGCAAAATTCCAAGCGACGATCTGAACTCCGGACTGCTTACGGAAACAAAAATAAATGAGGCAGATGTGCTTCTGCCAAAAGACGCGAGCTATGAGGAATTAAAAAGATTTTATCAGGAACAAAATTTATGAAACTAATTGTCGGCCTTGGCAATCCAGGCGAAAAATACAAAAATACCCGTCACAATACGGGATTTATGGCATTAGATGCTGTCACGTCAAATTTTCAGTTTTCAATCAGTTTTCAATCAGTTTTCAATGCTCAAATTTCAAATGGAATATTAGAAAATAAAAAAATCATCCTGGCCAAGCCGCAGACATTTATGAATGAATCCGGAAAAGCGGTAAAAGCAATTACTGATTACTACAAAATTCCCACACAGAATATTACGGTTATTCACGATGATCTGGATATTCCGCTCGGCGAATACAAGATTGTGCGCGGCCGCGGTTCGGCAGGACACAAAGGCGCGCAGTCAATAATTGACGCATTGGGAACGAAAGATTTCACAAGAATGCGAATCGGCATCGGGGTTGAAAATAAAAAAATCCCCGCAGAGGACTTTGTTTTAGAAAATTTTACAAAAGAGGAAAAGAAAATTATAGATGAAGTTATTGAAAAGGTTTGTACAGAAATTAAGGTATGGATAAAAAATAAAAGCAAAAAAACTTAGGCGCCCGGCGCCCAAGTTATACTCCTACCTTCCAGAATCCTACCGACGAGCGCAAGATTTTGCTTTAAAAAAAGCTAACCTTGGCTTACGGCTACTGGCATATTATAGGAGGAATCATATGCTTTTGCCACTCGCCGGTAGAATTCTAAAAACTAATTGTTTAACTTTTCATTATAGCAGATTAATAGATTTTGTCAAGTTTTTGTACAGTTAACACCATGGGGTGACACTTGGTATAGTTAAGGGTGACACCTGTT
>CAZKGJ010000093.1:0-2063 GCA_964552415.1 uncultured Candidatus Saccharibacteria bacterium | reverse complement strand
ATTTGTTGTCATATCTTGCCAAAAATTGTATAATATAATAGTCAATGCAATTTTAGCACGATATGCCAAAATTAAAAACTGCAATTATCAGCTTGACCTGTTGCGAAGGTTGCCAATTCGCCATTTTGGATTTGGGTGAAAAACTTCTGGAGGTAGCTGATGTTTTAGACCTGGAAAAATTTGAGCTTGCCTCCAGCAAAAAAAGCATAGGGCCATACGATCTGATTTTTGTTGAAGGCACTCCGATTACAAAAGAAAATGTCATAACCTTGATTAAAGCGCGGCAAGAAGCAAAAATCTTGGTTGCTTTAGGAACTTGCGCAGATTTGGGCGGAGTGGCAGAAATCAAGAATTACTCCAAAACAGGTAAAGGTAAAATGATTGAATATGTTTATAAAAATATTGAAGGAATTGACAATCCGAAAATAAAACCTGTCTCCGCTTATGTAAAAGTTGATGCAAAAATCCCCGGCTGCCCGATTGAAAAAAAAGAGTTTTTGAAATTTGTCCGCGAGGCGGGCTCGGGAAAAATTTATAAAATCCCAGATGTACCGGTATGCTATGAATGCCAGATTAGAGAAAACGCCTGCCTTTTGCAGGAAGGAAAACCCTGTTTTGGACCGGTCACTTTAGCCGGCTGCGGAGCGATTTGTCCAAGCAACAATTTTATTTGCGAGGCCTGCCGCGGTCCTATCCGCGACCGAAATTTAAAAAGCTTAAAAACTATTTTAGGAAAAAAACTACCTGTTAAAGAATTAATGAAGATTGCGGAAATACATGGAGTAAAAGATGATTTGGAAAGATCGCCAAATGAAAGTTAATTTTTAATTATTTTTTATGCGCATCGTTATTGACCATATCGCCCGCATAGAGGGTCATGCGGGTTTTATCGGTAAAATCGTAAATGGAAAAATCAAGGAAGCAAAAATTGAAACACGGGAAGGCGCGCGTCTTTTTGAATCATTGCTTATCGGCCGGCATTATTTTGACGCGCCAGTGATTACCGCCAGAATTTGCGGGGTTTGCCCGGTCATCCACAATCTTACAAGTATAAAAGCCATAGAAAACGCTTTTGGGATTAACCCGCACCCCCTGGTTGTCGTCTTGCGCCAGCTGATGCTCGCGGGACAAATTATTCAAAGTCATACTTTGCATCTTTATTTTTTGGTAATCGCCGATTATTTTAAAACCGCTAGCGGTATTGATTTTGCCAAAAAATATCCAAAAGACGCTAAGGCAGTTTTGCGGCTGCGAGATTTTGGCAATAAAATCATTGAAGCGATAGGCGGCAGAAGTATACATCCGTTAACTCCGGAAGTTGGCGGCTTTACCAAATTACCGGATAAAGAAAAACTGGAAACCCTTCTTTCAATAATTCCGGAAAATATGGCCGCGGCGAAAAAATTATTGGAAATCGTGGCTTTGATGCCAGTGCCGAATTTTTCAAGACCCACCAATTATATTGCGGTCTATGATGACTTAAATTATTTTAGTTATAGTGGGTTAATTCACTCCAGCACCAGTAGCCCCATTGCGCCGGAAAAATTCATAAAAATCATCCGCGAGACGGAAACAATCACTACTCCTTCCAAGCGCGCCGAGTTCCACCGCAAAAGCTATTTGGTCGGCGCCTTGGCTCGGCTTAACCTCAATTTTAAAAAATTAAACCTTGAGGCAAAAAATGAACTTGAAAAAACTGAAATATCAGTTCCTTCAGCCAATTCTTTTTATAATAATATCGCGCAAGGAATTGAAATTATACACCTGATTGAAGAAACAAAAAATCTGCTGGAAAAATATTTGTCCGAATCTGGCGATTCCTCGCTTAATACAGAATATAAAGTAAAAGCCGGCTATGGTGTAGCCGCGCTTGAAGCTCCACGCGGAACGCTTTTTCATGCTTATGAAATAGATAAAAACGGACTAATCGCCTCTGTAAATATTATTACTCCAACGGTACAGTTTCTGAATAATCTGGAAGAGGACCTAAAGGTTTGGCTGAAAAATAATCCGGCAGCCGACCAAGAAGAGCAGAAAAAGCAGATTATGATGCTGATAAGAGC
>CAZKGJ010000092.1:0-2076 GCA_964552415.1 uncultured Candidatus Saccharibacteria bacterium | reverse complement strand
GTAATAAGCAGACGCATAATATTTTAGGAATGTTTAACCTTTTTATAATAACAATATTGGGTTGTTTTGACAAATTTTTAAAAGACGGTGGTACCTACTATTTGCCGACTTTTTGTGGTAAAATTGAAGATATAATTTTGAATAAAAAGAATAAAATGATAAATGCAGAGGAAATTAAAAATTATTATCGTTTAGAGGAAAATTATGACTGGACGCGGGCGACCGATAATTTTGTCGGTCTGGAAACATTCTTTCATCGCCATCGCTTAAAAATCATTTTGGGTTTAATTAAAAAATATAGCATAAAAAATGGAAAATATCTGGATGCTGGATGCGGAACGGCCCTCATAACTCGCTATCTGCCTGAAAATTCTGTCGGCATAGATATCAATCCGAGAAACCTGGAAAAAGCTAAAAAATACGCACCACATATAAATTTTGTTGAAGGCGATATAGAAAAAATTCCATTTCCAGATGGAAAATTTTATACAATAATTTGTACCGAAACGCTTGAACATTTACTTTGTGCGTCAAAAGCATTAAAAGAAATTTCAAGAACTTTAAGACCCAGCGGAATATTTATCGGCTCAGTACCGACCAATGGAGTTTTGTGGAAATTGAGATTTTTATCAGCGACTGGCGGAGCAAAAGAACCTTATCATAAACATTATTCGAGAAAAGAAATAGATAATCTACTGAAAAATAATTTTTCTGAATTCGCCGTTTTTAGCGATTTTCTAAAAATGAATTGGTTTTTTGTTTGCAAAATGCCAAAATAATTTATGAGCTTAAAATTTCTACTTTCAGAAAAATTTTTTGTATTAGCCATCACCTTTGCCGCTATACTTTTTAATATTTTCCCCTACCTTTACGAACAAAATGTTAAGCCGGATGATAAAACCTATGTCGGGTCATTTCCTGTTTTGCTTGATAAACCCACCTACCTTGCAGAAATGACGCAGGGTGAAAGCGGAAACTGGAAAATGTTTAATAGGTATACAACCGAAACGCAAGACGCTGTATTTCTATTTCCTTTTTATCTATCACTAGGCCATATTGCCAAATCTTTTAATGCTTCGGTCGAGACAACCTTTTTTATAAGCCGTTTTATATTCGGTGCGGTTTTTCTTCTCACTGTTATTTATTTTATCCGATATTTTGTTCATGATAAAATTCAACGCATAATTGCTTATTTTTTTCTTTATTTCTCTTCGGGATTGGGGTGGATCACCCTAAATCAAGGTTCGCTTGATTTGTGGAGCCCGGGATTTATGCCAATAGTAAGATTTTTTTATTTCCCCCATATGATGCTGGCGAATACTCTACTTTTAGCCGTCTTTTTATTAATATACAAATTTTTTGAATCCAAAAACCTGCCAACACTTATCTGGGCGGGAATAGCCGCCCTCGTCTTAAGCGCCGTTCTGCCCTTCCACAGTTTTTTATTTTACCCCATTGTTTTGGTCTTTTTATTAATTTTTTCTGAAAAGAAAATGCTTAAAATTAGTAAAATATATAATGCAATGATATTTTTACTTATATCTGCACCTTATCTTATTTATTTGGTACATATTGGAAATACCAACCCTGTTTGGATGGCGGTTAAAAAAGCTGCAGTTTTAGAATCAGGTTTTTTTATAGACTTTGTTAGTGGTTTGGGCCTACTTTTTTTATTCAGTTTGATTGGACTGTATATTATGTATAGAAATAAAGTAGAATATTTTTCGTTATTTTTTATTTGGATTTTTTCAATAATGTCTTTACCCTACTTGACTATTTTTCCAATACAACAACGAAGAATTTTAGAAACGGGGATTTATGTGCCCCTGGCCATTACCGCAAGTTTTGGCATAATGGGCGTATATCGATATTTAAAAGAAAAACGAATTAAAGACATTGAACTTAAATTCGTTTCTTTTTTTACAATATTTGTAATTCCGTTTATGATGATGGGTAATGTTTTTAATTGGCTCCAGTTTAAACAATTTATAAACAAACGAGACGACCCGCGAATTTACCTGCCCAACGAAAATATTGAAGCTATGAAGTGGCTGCGGAAAAATTCCGCGGAAAACA
>CAZKGJ010000091.1:0-2085 GCA_964552415.1 uncultured Candidatus Saccharibacteria bacterium | reverse complement strand
AATTTATCAACGAATTTTATGACCAGAATCGAAATGGGTAAGAATACCAAGGACAGCACGGAATTAAGAAAAAGAATTTCATTTTGGCTCCATGCCAAATTATTTTTTAAAAACAAAATAAAAAACGCCTGGTAAAATCCGGATAGTAAAACAATAGCGAAAGAAACAGCCAATAAAGGAAAGATATTTTGATTTTTAAGCAAGCCAAAAACTTTTTTATAATCAGGCGCATTTATACTCTGGAATCTTGCGGATTGAGGAGAGCTCTTTATGTGCCCATTGAGACGGCTGAAAGAAAACACGGCATTGGCCAAATAGACAATCACGCTTAAGGCAAAGACCCCGGCAAAATCAAATTTCCAGATGGCGATCGCTCCGACTGCCGGCGCAACAACCTGGGCATAATTCGCTGCGCTGTAAAACCAGGCGAACGAACGATTCGGTTTTTCCAAATCAGCACTCATCATTATGGCTCGCAAAGAAGTATAGAACAAAGCCGCAGCCAGTCCCAGCCAAATTTGCAGAAGATAAAACAATATCTGGTTTTGGATGAAAATAACTCCGAGAGAATAAACCGCGTATCCTAAAATTCCGGCCACGGTCAGGTGAGCCGAATTTATTTTATGCAAGATAAATCCGGCCAACGGCGAAAATATGGCCAGAGGCAGGTAAATCAAAAAATACGAATAACCGACTTGTGCAAAAGAAAAATGTTTGGAAATCAAGAACAAAGGGAAATAAAGCGAGAAAAGTTTATATCCAAACATCAGCAAAAAATACGATAAGGCCGCATCGCGGGTGACTTTTTCGATTTTGGGCAAAATGTTCATTTATTTATTCTTCCACCCTTTTTATATCCGCTCCCAATTTTTGCAACTTTTTCTCAATTTTTTCGTAACCGCGGTCGATCTGAAAAATGTCGGAAATTTCGGTTTCGCCCTCGGCAACGAGTCCTGCTATTACCAACGCCGCGCCGGCGCGGATGTCCGGACTTGATATTTTCGCGCCGCGCAATTTGGTCGGGCCAAAGACAAAAGCGCGATGCGGGTCCGTGATTTCAATGTTCGCGCCCATTTTTTTCAGCTCTTCGGCATAATTAAAACGTGCTTCAAAAAGCGGGTCGTGAATTAAACTTTTGCCTTTTGCCTGGGCAAATAACACCGCGGTCGGCGGCTGCAAATCAGTGGGAAAGCCCGGAAAAGGAAGCGCCTGAATTTTTACGGCTTTTAAATCCGGAGAAGGAAGCACCTTCACGCTGTTTTTTTTAACCTCCATTTTAACTCCGGCTTCGCGCAATTTTTCCAGAAATAATTCCAGATGTTCAGGAGTCATATTTTTAATTTCTACTTCCTTATCGGCTGCCAGCGCCGCGGCAATGATAAAAGTTCCGGCTTCAAGGGGATCAGGAATAACAGAATGAGCAGCTCCGCCTAAAGATTTTTTGCCCATAATTTCCATCGTGTGTGTGCCGTCTCCGGAAATTTCCGCGCCCATTTTTTTTAAAACGGCGGCCGTGTCCTGCACCTGGGGTTCGGCCGCGGCTATTTTTATGGTTGTCTTTCCCGGAATCAAGCTTGCGGCCATAAGCAGATTTTCCGTTGCGGTAACCGAAAATTCCCTTAAAACTATTTCTCTATTTTTAAGATTATTTGCCTGGAATTCATAGAAGTTGCCGCCGTTTTTGATTTCCGCGCCGAGAAGTTTTAGCGCCTCAAGATGCGTCTCTATAGACCGCGCGCCGATTTTGTCTCCGCCAGGATGCGGAATTTTAAAATGCTTGAATCGCGCCAAAAGCGGACCGATAAGCAGAACCGATACCCGCATCTTGCTTATCAAATCATAATTCATTTTTCCAGGGTCAACATTTCTGCCAGCCCGGATTTTCATTTTTCGCTTGCCGATCCAAGAAATTTCCACTCCGATACTTTCAAGCACTTTTATCAGACTCAAAACATCTTCCACAAGTGGAAGGTTGTCAATCACGCATTCTTGCTCGGTCAAAAGCGTGGCTGCCAAAACCGCGCCAGCCGCGTTTTTGTAGCCGCCGATTTCAACCGTGCCGTTCAATTTTTTCCCGCCCTTGAT
>CAZKGJ010000090.1:0-2091 GCA_964552415.1 uncultured Candidatus Saccharibacteria bacterium | reverse complement strand
CCCCCCTTCCGCCGCGCCCTCGCTAGGGCTTCGCCAATTTTTTCGCCGCCAATCAGTCTTTTAATCGTTCAGATGGGGTCGCTCCAAACAAAACCTTTGTCGCTTGCCTTGCACTTTTTTCAAAAATAAAGGTAGCAAATTCGCCAGGAGAATCAAAGTTTGATTTTGTCTCCATCAAAAACTTATTCTTTCCTTTCGCTTTCAATAATGTGCCGTCCTTAACAGGCGAATTTGCTTTAGGTCCGAAAGCAACCATATTTGTGTCAATACCAACAACGATTGTGTCGCCCAATCTCGAACGATATTCGCCCTCAAATTTCTCTTGACTCAATATTTTCTTTCCCTTGCCATATTTATCCTTTTCATCAACAAACTTGTAAATAGTTTCAAAAACTCCAGTGTTGATTGAGCCGCAAGAACTATCATTGGTATTCGTGAGCGTTATTACTCCAATATCGTTTTCTACATCAAGAGAAATTTGAGTAATGAATCCGGCAAACCCGCCGCCATGTCCTACGATTTTTCTTTTTTCTATTTTGTAAATATCAAAGCCGAGGCCGTATGATTCATTTTCTTCACCAGTCGCCCAATACTCTCTCATTATCTCTTTCTTTGATTCTTTCCCAACGAGAGTATTGGCGTCTTTTCGCTTTAAGGACATGGCGGCGAGATATTTTGCGAGGTCAGAAACATTAGAGAGAAAGCCAGTGGCTGGAGCGTACGCCTTAGTTTGGGAGTGAGGAAATGCCTCGCGTTCTTTGTTCGGTATCGGACGCGAATAACCCTTAGCGAGCCAGTCATCATTTTCTTTATTGTAATCGGGAGCTGTCCGTTCCATTCCAAGTTTTTTAACAATATTCTTGGCTACATACTCATCATAATCAAGGCCGCTGGCTTTCTTGATGACCTCGCCAAGCAAAGCAAAACCAAAATTTGAATACTTGAATTTTGTTAAGTTCTCAAATACAACGCTTTTGTTAGAAATTGATTTTTTCAAGCCTGCAAGATCGGGAAACTTGTCATTTTCCCAATGCGGCGTGTTGCCATCTCTGAATACGCCGCCAGTATGAGAGAGCACCTGGCGAATTGTAATATTGCTTGAATCGGAATCTTTAGTTTGCGCCTTGAACCACGGAAGATATTTTTCTACGCGGTCGTCCAAGTTTATTTTTCCTTGTTCTACCAACTGCATGATGGCAACCGCCGTAAAGGTTTTGGAGATTGAAGCAATACGGAAACAAGTTTTCGGCGTTATCGAAACCTTTGACTCGACATCGGCATACCCAAAACCTTTTTGATAGACAAGTTTCCCGTTATGGACAATACCGACAGCTAGACCGGGAATCCGGTCATACTGGATTTTCCAAGGCAACCAAGCGTCAAGAATCTTAGTTGTGTATTTAATTGCTTTTGTATAATCTTTTTCCATATATTTTTACCCTATTAGTTCATCAACGCTCACTTCAAGAGCTTTCGCAACCTTTTTGAGCGTGTCTAAAGTCGGGTTTTGATTTTCACCCGACTCCATTTTGATAAGCGTATTATTTGCCACATCAGCAAGTCGGGCCAATTTCTCTTGCGAAAGCCCTTTTACCTTTCTTAATCTAGTTATATTTTTTGCTAAATTTTGGTTGCTTGACATAACTATCAACAAGATATTAACATTATAGTGGAGTTATCACTTAGATGTTGATATTATGATGTTACACCAAAATTTATGATTTTTCAAATGTATGGCGGCGAAAAAATTGGCGAAGCCCTAGCGAGGGCGCGGCGGAAGGGGGGGGTGTGGGGGGAATTCCGCCGCGCCCGAGCCGAAGCGAAGCCCCGCCACCTGCCCGATTCATTGAGGGCAGAAGCCAGTAAAAAAGTTTTCTTTTCCTTTTGGAAGAAAAAATCCGGCGCGCGCAAAAGAAAAGCAGAGAAAACTTTTTTGCTGGCTGGCGAGCGTCAGCGAGCGGCGGCGGGGCGGCTTCATTGGTCTGGTTTCGTTCAGGAATTTCGGATAAAATGAGTTCGAGCCAAACTGTAAAGACACACCAGACAAGAAATTGAGACCATGGAAGCCCGAATCGGTCTGCAACCATCACG
>CAZKGJ010000089.1:0-2133 GCA_964552415.1 uncultured Candidatus Saccharibacteria bacterium | reverse complement strand
ATAGCAATTTAGCCAGAGTAGATTTAGCTAAACATCCCACCTTTTCTCAAAATCGTTCGGCCTGATTAATCTTGAAAAACCATCTTTAAATTTTTCGAAAAGTCAGGATGTTTAGCTTATTAGATGCCAAGAGATACAATAACTATGCCTAAATTCAAAAATTCTACTCTAATCATCGGCGAATTTTCAGTATTCCATAAGGGCTATACCGATTTTTTAGCCAAGATAGCAGAGGATAAAACCCACAATTTTTTTATCGGAATTTTGGGAGACGGATTGATAAAAAATCTGAGCGCGCTTGAACCAGACATCAGGAAAGTTTCACAAAAAGATATTAAGCGGATAATAAATTCTTATTTTAAACCAGAAAAACTCTTTACGCTTAAGCAGGATAATTTTTTAAGCATTATCAAGAAAATCAATCCTTCAAAAATAATCATTCTTAAGGGTGACAAAAGCGAAGATTTTAGCAAAAAATTTTTAAGCGATTACAAAAATATTATTGAATATTTTGATGTAAGGTTGCGTTGGGAAGGTGAAAAAGTTTTGGAATTTAAAAAGGAATCATCTCAAGTTTCCAAGAAAGAATTGACCGAGCATAAAAAATTTATCGCCGAAGCGCAGAAAGAAGCTGAGAAATCCAAATGCTGGTGGCGGCAGGTCGGAGCCGTGGCAGTAAAAAATAGCAAAATAATTTTTAGAGGATTCAATAAAATGCTGCCGAGCGATGACGAGTGCTATAAAATCGGTTGTATCCGCGACTCAATCGCGCCGGGAAAGCAGCCGGAAATTTGCAGTGTTACTCATGCCGAGGCAACAATTGTTTCTCTGGCAGCCAGAGAAGGCGTTTCGCTTCGCGGCGCGACGCTTTACGTCACCCATTTTCCTTGTCCGGCGTGCGCCAAGCTCGTGGCTATGTCTGGATTCAAAAAATTGGTTTATTCCCGTGGCTCGTCGGTCTTTGACGGCGAACGGGTGATAGCCAGTAGGGGAGTTGACATTGTTAAAATTTAGGTTTAATACTTGAAATAAATGAAAACCAAACTTCCCAAACTTGATTTTCCACCACAAAAAGCTTATTTTATCGCCTCTTTGGTGTTAGTAAACAGCGAAGGCGAAATACTTTTGACACGGGAGAAAAACAATTACGACATTTGGACCGTGCCAGGCGGCGAGGTAAATTACAAAGCCAAAGAACAATTTCTGGATGCTGCAATAAGAGAAGCCAAAGAAGAAGTTGGAATTAAAATTGATAAAAATGAGACCAAGCTCCTTGATGTCCGGCTCTCCTATGCCAGTGGAGATAATCCTTATAAAAAATACGGGATTTTTATTCTGGTGGCGACCTATATTTCTAAATTCCGCGAAGGCCAGAAAATAGTTTTAAAACAATCCGGTAACAAACTTGAACAAAAATATGATGTCAAGGATTTATTTTGGATCACGCCAAATAAAATTGCTAAAAGAAAGCTGAAAGTGCATAAAAATTTTGTTGATACGATTCCCAAAATTAGCGAATGGGTTAAAAAATATGTCGGAAATTAAAAAGCAAATAAAAAATACCTGTTCCGGCGACACTGGCTGGCCGATATATTTTCGCGATAATTTGATTTATGGCAATCCGAAAAGCGAAGTGGCGATTGTAACGCTTTGGACTCCGGCGAAATCAATCGCGGAAAAAATTAATCCGGAACTTTTTTCCGTAGCTGGTCAGCTTTACTCTAAAGAAGGAATAAATTTTATTCTGCGCAATATTTTAGCTAATCCGAATATACGTTACATTATTATCTGCGGTACGGAATTGTCCGGTTCTGGAAAGGCGCTCATTAATTTTTTTGAAAAAGGACTGGACAAAGAAAATAACATTCTTAGCGAGGATTTTGCGCTGATTCATAAAGAAATTTCCCGCGAAGCCATTGAATTATTGCGGAAAAATATAAAATACGAAAATCTTATTGGTGTAAATGATCCAATAAAAATTATTGAGAAAATTAAAGAATATAAACCGATAGGCAAGCCTTTCGGTGAACCAAAATTTTTTCCTGATCCCCAAAATGATATTGCTACCGCGTTTCCCAGCGAAGAGACCGTTTTTACGATCCGGCATAAATTTATCGGTCCGGCTTGGCTGGA
>CAZKGJ010000088.1:0-2146 GCA_964552415.1 uncultured Candidatus Saccharibacteria bacterium | reverse complement strand
ATAGGGCTTTGGTCTATACGTATGACTTTTTTAAAATTTTCCATTCCGCTGATTTTTTTGTGCTTGCCCGGCTCTGCTTTTGCGCCGTAAAAATATCTGCTTAAATATCTTCCCAAAATGTCGTCTAGAAGAGTGCTTTTGCCCGAGCCGGAAACTCCAGTCAAGCAAACCATTCTGGAGACAGGAATTTTTACATCTATGTTTTTGAGGTTGAATTCAGAGGCGCCGTAAATCCCCAGAAAGCCATTTTTTGCTGATTTTATGTCTGTTTTTTTCTTTTGCCGGAAGATTTTAAGCTTTCCTGAAAGATAAGCTCCGGTAAAACCCTTGCTTCTTTCTATATCTTTGGACTTTCCTTTGGCGACAACTTCGCCGCCGAATTTTCCTGCCCCGGGTCCGATGTCCACGATAAAATCCGCGGCTCTGATAAATGCCTCTTCGTGCTCAACCACCAAAACCGAATTATCCAAATCTCGCAGATGTAGAAGCATATCAATTATTTTTTCATTGTCTCGCGGGTGCAGGCCGATAGACGGCTCGTCTAAAACATACAAAATCCCGGAAAGCGAAGCGCTTATCTGCGTAGCCAGCCGCAATCTTTCCACTTCTCCGGCGCTCAAAGTGTCTGAAGACCTGTTAAGAGTCAAATACCCAAGATTAATTTTTGAAATTATCTCCAGCCGCGAAATAATTTCTTTTACAATCGGATTGACGATTCGGCCATTGGAAGAGCCGTTTTTGCCGCGAGAATCGGTATTTTTGCTTTCAGGGTTTTTAAGCAGGTTTTTGAAACAGGAATAAAGCTCTTCAATCGGCATCTGGACAAAATCATCAATTGATTTTCCCTTGATTTTCACGCTCAAGGCGCGGCTGTTCAAGCGCTTGCCAAGGCAATCCGGACATATTCTTTTTACCATATACTGCTCTATTTCCGATTTTACGAATTCCGAATCAGTTTCGCGGTATTTTTCTTCAAGCATATTGGCCACTCCTTTCCAGCCGCTGTTTTTTTCGCCATAGATGACCACATCCAACGCTTCCTTTTTTAAATCGGAAACGGGGACATCTATAGAGAAATTAGATTTTCCGGAAATTGCTTTCAGCGCATGAAAATTATCGGTCCAGGAAATCCAGGAACTCATCCAGGGCTTTATCGCTCCTTCTGCCAAAGTAAGTTTTTTATTCGGGATAACCAGCTCGGGGGAGATTTTCAAAACAAGCCCCAGTCCAGTGCAGGCAGGACAAGCGCCGAGGGGGTGATTAAAAGAAAAAAGTTTCGGAGACGGATTTTCTGAAATAAAGCCGCATCGCGGGCAAGAAGGCTGCGCAGTAAACACAAAATTTTTCTTACCGCTATTCACTACCATTTTTTCTTCTCCGTATTTTAAAGCTGAATTAATCGTTTCTTTGAGACGCGCTTTCTCTTCCGGGCTTTCAACCGCATCTGCCGCTAAAATCTCGTCTATTAGGAGGTAAAGGCTTGTTTTTTCGCCTCCAACCATGCTGTTTTTTAAAAATTCGTCTATTGAATAGATGTTTTCCGCGATTTTAATTTTTGAAAATCCTTCTGATTTTGCTTCGGCAAAAAATTGTGGCTGGGGTTTTCGGTCTACCGGGGAAAGAATTAAAATTTTCTGCGGATTGCTTTTTTTAATTTTTACAATCTCGCCAAAAATCTCCGGCTGGCTGAATTTGACAAGCGGTAAAAGACATTTTGGGCAGTGCGGAATTCCGATCTTGGAAAAAAGCAAGCGCAGGTAATCGTAAATCTCGGTCATTGTTCCAACAGTGGAGCGTGGGGTGCGGATGATATTTTTCTGGTCAATCGCGATTGCGGGGCTTAAACCCTCAATTCCGTCTACTTCGGCAGAACTTTTGAAGTTCGCTATTTTACTCAAATCACCGGACAGATTTTCCAGATACCGCCTCTGCGCCTCGGCATAGATAGTGTCAAAAGCGAGAGAGGACTTGCCAGAGCCGGAAAGACCGGTAAGCACCACAAATTTATTGCGGGGAATCTCCAGAGAAATATTTTTTAGATTATGCGTCCGCGCGCCCTGGATTTTGATTACCTGTTTCATAAAAATTTTTTAAAAAAATCAAGTTGATTTATTATAGTTTTAAAAAAAGAAGAAGTCAAGGGCTT
>CAZKGJ010000087.1:0-2203 GCA_964552415.1 uncultured Candidatus Saccharibacteria bacterium | reverse complement strand
ATTGTTATTATAAAAAGGTTAAACATTCCTAAAATATTATGCGTCTGCTTATTACCGGCGGAGCCGGATTTATGGGTTCAAATTTCATCCGCCATATACTAAAAAAATATCCGGGTTATAAAATCACCAATCTGGATAAGCTCACTTATGCCGGAAATTTGGAAAACCTGCGCGATATTGAAAATAATCCGAACTATAAATTTGTAAAAGGCGATATTTGCGACGAAAAAATTGTTGGCAAATTGGTCAAAAAAGCTGATGTTATTATCAACTACGCGGCAGAAACCCATGTTGACCGTTCAATTATGAGTCCGCGGGAATTTGCGATGACCGATATAATCGGCACGCAGACGCTTTTGGAAGCTGCAAAAAAATATAAATCTCGGCTCTATATCCAGATTTCCACTGACGAAGTTTTTGGCTCAATAAAAGACGGCAAGTTCGGTGAAGAAAATCCGTTCTTGCCGAACAGCCCTTATGCCGCTTCAAAAGCAGGGGGCGATTTGTTCTGCCGGGCATACGCAATAACTTATAAAATGCCGATTATTGTTACGCACTCCTGCAATTTTTTTGGGCCTTATCAGCATCCGGAAAAATTCATTCCGCTTTTTGTCACCAATTTACTGGAAGGAAAAAAAGTGCCGCTTTACGGAGACGGAGGAAATGTGCGCGAATGGATTTATACCGAAGACCACTGCAACGCAGTTGATTTCATTCTGCATTACGGAAATACGGGCGAGGTTTATAATATCGGTACTGGTTGGAAAAAAACAAATTTAGAGATAACAAAAATAATTTTGGGGGCATTGAATAAAAACGAAAACCAAATTGATTTTGTCAAAGATCGTCCGGCGCATGACCGCCGTTATTCGCTTAACAGCTCAAAACTTTATGGCCTCGGCTGGCAGCCAAAGCATAATTTTGAAAACGCTTTGCAAGAAACCATAGAGTGGTATAAAAATAACAAAAAATGGTGGAAGCCGCTGAAATCGGGGGAATACATAAAGTATTATAAGAGGCAATACCAAGAAAGATGAATAAAAAACTTTTAATTTCTAAATAATTTATGGTGCAAAAGCGATCAAAAAATATAAAAAAGTTATTAATTCTTGGCGCTGGCGGTATGCTCGCCGCAGATATTAAAAATATTTTTAAAAAAAGCAAGAAATACAAAATTACAACTTGGTCTCGCAATGAGCTTGATATTACCGACGAGGAAGCCATGAATAAAAAAATTGTCCGGTTAAAACCCGACATCATCATCAATGCAGCGGCTTATACCGCAGTGGACAAATGCGAGACAGAGCTTGACACAGCGCTTTTGGTAAACGGCTACGCTCTGCGATTTTTATCGGAAGCAGCTTTAAAAACAGGAGCAGTTTTGGTTCACTATAGCACTGATTATGTTTTTGACGGCAAAAACCCAAAGGGCTACAAAGAAAACGATGAGCCGAATTCTTTGAACGCTTACGGCCAGTCAAAATTCGTTGGCGAGCAGATGATTTTAATGACCGCAAACAGCGTTTTAGGCGGGTGCGCCGGCTGCGCAATGGCGCCAAAAGGATGCGGCAAAATTATTGACAAGAAACCGTTGAAGTTTTACCTCATTCGCACTTCCTGGCTTTACGGCAGGAGCGGAAAAAACTTCGTAGGCACAATGATTTCCCTTGCAGAAAAGTTGCCAGAATTAAAAGTCGTCAACGACCAATTTGGCAAGCCGACTTACACTGCTGATTTGGCAAAAGCCACAAAATCGCTTATTGAAAGCAAACATCCTTTTGGAATTTATCACTTCACAAATGAAACCGGTAAAAAAGGGATAACCTGGTATGATTTCGCAAAAGAAATTTTTAAGATCAAGAAAATAAAAGTCAAAGTGAAGCCGGTTACGACCAAGGAATTCTACAGTGGCAATAAAAATTATCTTGCCGAGCGGCCAAAATATTCAATGCTTTTGAATACTAAACTTCCAAAAGCAAGAAACTGGAAAGAAGCATTGAAGGAATATCTGAAAGAAAAATAGTACTTGGATAATTGGGGTAATCAAAGTAACGAATTTATTTTGAATATAAAAAACACACCTGCCGAAATTGCTTATGCAATGGGCAGGTGTTTTTGATACCCTTTTATTTTAAAGAATCGAGAATGAGGGTTTCCATTTCCAGCACTTTGACTTCATCAGGTTTGTTAGGGCCAAAGACAC
>CAZKGJ010000086.1:0-2213 GCA_964552415.1 uncultured Candidatus Saccharibacteria bacterium | reverse complement strand
GGCGGATATGAGTATTGGGAATTTGTGAAAAATCTGCGGAAAATTATTCCATTTACCGGCGAATGGACAAATACCGGAGATGACGGGGCGGCCTTGCCCGCCGTAGCTTTAGCGAAGGCGGGTGCAAAACCTAATTATACTGTCGTGACCACCGACTCTTTTATCATTGACCCGATATTTTTTCCTGGTGGAGACATCGGAAAAATTTCAATGGCTGGTACCATAAATGATTTGGCGGTAATGGGTGCTTGGCCAATCGGAATTGCCCTGGCCGCAATTATTGAAGAAGGATTTCCGGCCACTGATCTGGAAAAAATTATGCGAACAATAAACCAGGTTTCGCAAAAAACAAAAGTGCCGATCGTTACCGGCGACACGAAGGTTACCAACAAAGGAAAAATTGACAAAATTGCATTGACGACCTGCGGAATAGGAATTGCGGAAAAAATTATTTCTAACGATGGCGCGCGAGCCGGCGACAAAGTTATCGTTTCCGGCGATCTTGGCGAACATGGCGCAGTAATACTCGCTTTTCGCTTCAATTACAAAGCAAGGTTGAAAAG
This sequence comes from uncultured Candidatus Saccharibacteria bacterium, assembly GCA_964552415.1. GTDB lineage: Bacteria > Patescibacteriota > Minisyncoccia > JAHIHE01 > JAHIHE01 > JAHIHE01. The sequence continues at coordinate 1,650 of CAZKGJ010000086.1, read as the reverse complement.
TGACAGTCAGCCGATTTTAAAAGAAGTTCAAAGCGTGGCAAAATACCTAACATCTTGTAAAGATCCGACTCGCGGAGGGCTTGCGGAAAACCTCAACGAAATCGCGGAAAAATCCAAAGTTAAAATTGTTCTTGATGAGAAAAATTTGCCGTACAAAAAAGAAGTCAAAGCTATCAGCAACCTTTTAGGAATTGATTTACTGGCCTTGCCATCAGAAGGAAGATTTGTAGCCACAGTGCCGGATAGATTTGCGGCCAAAGCAGTAAAAATTCTCCAAAAATATAACTCGGCTGCCAAAATTATCGGCGAGGTTACGCGCGGAAAGGGAGTATTTTTAAATACCACCTCCGGCGGCTTGCGGCCGGTTGAGATGCCGAGAGGAAAATTAGTGCCGAGGATTTGTTGACCCTATGTTTTCTGCATATTTTCTATTAGATAATAAAATATTTGCCCCACCGCTATCCCCTCGTCCCCCCTCGGGATTTTTTTTGACAAATAAACTCCTTTTTTCTCCAGATATCCGGAAATGATTTTGTTATTCGCCATTCCTCCGGCGGCGAAAATAGCCAATGGCTTATGGCCTTTGGCATATTGTTTTATTATTTCATAAAAACCAGCAGCAATATATTTTTGCACAGTCGCCGCCAATCTTTTTTTATCTCGTTTAATATTTTTTATTAAATATTCAAATAAATAAGTTGTATTTAAAATCTTTCTTGCTTGCCCGCCGTAGCTTTGCTGCGCACTACCGAAGCCTTTGGCGAAAGAATGGCGAAGGCGGGATTCATAATTCTCGACTTGTGGTTTTAAATCATCGTACGGTACGGTTGAATTTTCTTCCAGTTTTTTTGCCGCTTCATGCTTATAATTTCTCTCATTTCCCGCGAACCCCAGTAAAACCGAAGCCGCGTCCAAAATTCTGCCGGTGCTGGTTGTTATCTGGCAATTGAAATCGTTCTTTAGCTGGTTATACAATAGTTCAAATTCATTGCGGGTATAATATTTTTTAATATGCGGATAAATCTTTTCTTTGGGCAAAAATTTCCCCAAGACGCTTATCACCATCCTCGCCGGTTCTTTTATCGCCAAATCTCCGCCGATCATTATTTGCTCTTCCAGCGATCCAATTCGCTCTATTTTAAGTTTTTCGACTTTTCTAAATTTATTTACATTATTCCTAATTCTTAATTCATAATTCTTGATTCTAAACATCTCTCCTCCCCACACATTTCCATCCAATCCGTAACCTGTTCCGTCCATTGCTATCCCTATAAATTCTTTTGGAATTTTTGAGATTTGAGATTTGAGATTTGAGATTGCGTAATCCCCTGCTGACGAGAGGATATGCGCAATATGATGCTGAACTTTTATATGCGGCGCATGGAATCTTGTTGCTAATTCTTCACCTAAAATAGTCGTTTTGAATAACGGATGCAAATCGGTAAGTACTGCATTGGGCTTAATTTTTTTCTTTGCCAAATGCGCCAAAACCGCTTTTTTATATTTTAAAAAATTGTTTTCCTCCAGCAGGTCGCCGAAATCCCGAGTACTCGGGATAAAAATCTTGCTATTTCTATAAACCGCAAAAACTCCGACTGATTCGGCGCCAAGAGCTATAATAGTAAATTTTCTTTTTATCGGTAGATTTGT
>CAZKGJ010000085.1:0-2237 GCA_964552415.1 uncultured Candidatus Saccharibacteria bacterium | reverse complement strand
TTGCGGCCAGAGCCAGAGAATAACTTCCGATTTTATTCAGTACCGAACCGTCAGCGCCAATAACATCTGCTCCGATAATTACCAAATCAATATCAATTCCATCTGGATCGTTTTTGGAAATCACAAACGGCGCGGCATTGTCAGTCGTCATAGTAACATTAATGCCTGCTTTGCTCAGATGCTTGGATAAAATGCGGCCTTGATACCGCGGCCTGGTTTCGGTATCGTAAACTTTAACCGGTATGCCTGATTTATGCGCGCCGAATATGATTCTAAAAACCGAAGAAGAATTGCAATGGGTAAAAATCAAAACCGCTTCCTTTTTTTTCTTAAAATTTTTTTTAATTAAATTAACCCCCTTCGCGGTTATCAATTCTTCGTTTTTTGAAATCAGCCCCAGCGCTTTTCGGCAGGTTTTTTGAAAATTAAAAATTTTTTCTCTGATATTCCTGCTTCCGTCCTTTTTCAGCTTTGCCGTTATGAAATTCAAAAGATTCTGGTTCAGCGGCTCGTCCGGCCTGGCAAAAGCCAACTCTTTGGAAATTTTTTCCGCTTTTTTGATAAAACCAGCGGTGTTTTTACCAACAAAATTTTTACTGAACTCAAGCAGGGCGCTAATTGCCGCTTTTGCAATATTTGTCGCGCCTTGAATCTTGATTGACTTTATATCTTCTGCGACCTTGCTTACTTTATCCATATTTCATTTTCCAAATTCATCTTTCCACTTTATGATTTTTTCCAGCGCGTCGTTTATAGTGTTTTTTATTTCGCCGGATGCCTTTGTATAAAGTTCTATAAGCGTGTCTTTGTCTTTATTTTTTGCCCCGCTGATTAATTCGTTTGCCGTTTTTGCAAACTCCGCGCTTTTTTGCTGAACCACCTGAGTTGTTTGGCGGGATTTTTCCATTAATTTTTGGTATTCGCCCAAGGCATCTTTCACTTTGCCTATATTTCCTTTTTCTTCAAGTTTTTTTATCTCCGCAAGGCGCTTGTCCGCCAGCTCAAGATACAGTTTTACTTTTGACAAATCGTCAAAAGTAAGAAAGGAGCGGATGTCCTCGTAGAGAAGTTTTGCAGGATACAGCCTGCTGTCCGGCAGAATTCCGGGCTCGGGCAGGTACTTGCTTAAAATCGGCACTGAAGACGGATTATTTATTGCCCAGAATACTATAAGTAATAAAATTACAAACGCCAAACCCCTGCTCATATGTTTAGATTTATTATTTTAACGACTTTAACTTATAAATATAAAAGCTGTTTATATTATGCTCGCCCCTGATTTTCCCTTTTTTAATCAGATTTTCCATTTCCGAAATTTTTACTTTCTTGATTTTCATGCCGAACTCGCTTTTATCCAGTTTTTGCCCGCCAAAACTCAAGTCCTCGGCCAAAAAAACATAAGATTTGGAATCCGACATCCCGATATACGCATAATACCATCCTAGAAAAGTGAACTTTTTGGCGACAATACCGGTCTCTTCTTTCAGTTCCCTTTTTGCAGCTTGAGCCGGCATTTCTTTTTTGCCAATAATGCCCGCGGGAAATTCCAGCGACTTTCTTTCTATGGCGAACCTGTATAATTCCACCATATAAAAATAATTTCTGTCTTTTGCCAAAACCGCGACATAATCGGCGCGCTTTAGCAAATACCAATAAACGGGCTTGTTTTCTCCGGGAATCAAAAACCCGCTTTTTACTATTTTGAAATACGGACATTTATATTCAACTTTTGAAGATATTTTTTTGATTTTACTGCTTTTAGCAATCGAATCCATTTTTTAAAATTATCAATAGTAACAGGCGTAAGCAGGTTTTATTGATATTTGTAATTTATTTCAAAATTTCTTCTTTGGCTTTTTTAACTTGAATATCTTCTAAAAGTTCTCCCTTGTGCAGTTTGTGTAAAAGCGGAATCACTCCGCAATCGGCGCATTTGCCCCAGCCGCATTTTCCGCCATTCTCTTTGCTTAATTTTTGGCAAAGCGCGATTTCGCGATCAAAAACTTCTTGATCTATTATATTTTTCCGCAAACCGGTTTCGCAATTTGGATTATTTTTTGGCATGGATTTAAAAAATATTTTTAGTTAAAATGTGCTCCCGGGCTGAATCGAACAGCCATCACCGGCTCCGGAGGCCGGCACTCTATCCGTTGAGCTACGGGAGCAAAACTGGCTCTGTATTCTAAAATAATTTCTGCCGCTCTGTTTTTTTCTCTTTAAACTTCTGCCTCTCGTTT
>CAZKGJ010000084.1:0-2308 GCA_964552415.1 uncultured Candidatus Saccharibacteria bacterium | reverse complement strand
TTTTTCGCGCTCGGTTTTTACACCTACATCGCTTATCGGATGATGATTTTTATTGTTTTGGCGATAAGCGCTGTTTTTATTTATGTCAGGTCAAGGCAATACAGAATTTCCGAAGTTTTTGCTTCATATAAAAAATATATTGCGGCTGCAGTTGTAAGCGCGTTAATCGTTATTTTTCCACTGGCTTATTATTTTGCAACGCATCCTGGCTCATTTGTCGGCAGGTCTGGCCAGGTTTCAATTTTTTCTCCGGATTTAAACAAGGGAGATGTCGCGGCTACATTTTTAGAGGTCGCCCAAAAAACCGCTTTCTCTTTTTTTACGGCCGGCGATCTAAACTGGCGGCACAATGTTTCAGGAGAACCATTTTTGCCGCAATACATAAGTCCGCTGTTTTTAATCGGCCTGATATATGCACTTTGGCGCTCTCTGAAGTATATTTTTCGTAAAACGGATTTCAGCGACGGAAAATATCTGGTTATCGCAGTGTGGTTCTTTGCTATGCTCGTCCCTGAAATTACCACTGCCGAGGGAATTCCGCACGGCCTGCGGCTAATCGGCGTTATTCCGACTGTTTTTATCTTTCCGGCAATAATTTTGGCAAAAACCATTTCTTATCTTTGGAAAAAAATAAAAGAAAATTTTATCGCAAAAAAAGTATTGGTCTCCGCTATCGGAATTTATTTAGCTTTAATTTTTACAAATTCATATAATTTGTATTTTAATCGCTATGCCAATTCTCCTGCAGCTTATTATGCCTACCGTTCTGATTTAACAATAATCAGCAACTATCTTAATCTGCGCAATAAAAGGGAAAAAACTTATCTTGCGCTTGATAAGTTTTCCGAACAAACCGTGCTTTATCTGACCACGCAGACAAATAATCCTTACCGATTATTGGTGCCGGAAAATTCTTACCAGGTGAAATTAAATCCTGCAGATCAGGTAATTTTCACACAGTCAACCTTGTTTGATGTCAAAAAATTCAGCCAGTATCACCCGGAGGCAAAATTGATTCGTCAGGAAAAAAATAAATTTGGGCAAACTATAATGGAAGTGTTTGAAGAATAAAACTAAATACGAAAAATATGACGAAACTAAATTTATCTTTGATCGCAATTATCATTTTCGGCGCCATTTTCCGCCTCTACAACCTTACCGCCATTTCTCTCTGGCACGATGAGGCGTTTTCCGCATTGTTAATCCGTTATCCGTTTTGGGAAATGATCCAGCGGATCGCGCTGGATGTGCACCCGCCGTTTTACTATCTGCTTTTGCGCGTTTGGGATATATTTTTAGGAGACAGCTTATTCTCGTTGCGGCTGTTTTCCGCATTTTTTGGAATTCTTACTGTTCCCGCCGTTTATCTTTTTGTAAAAGACGCCTTTAAAAATGAGCGCCTTGCGCTGATTTCGGCTTTGATTGTTGCAATTAACCCTTTTCAGGCGCAATACGCAATAGAAGCACGAATGTACACTTTAGGAGCGTTTTTAATTGTTTTCTCAAGCTGGCTCTTGGTAAAAGCAATGGACTCAAGGCAATATAGATGGTGGTTGTTTTACGGAATATCCGCTGGATTAGCGATTCAAACCCATTACTATTTAATCTTTTCTGTAGCTGCCCAGGTGCTGTTTATTGTCTATGTTATTAGCAGGGAAATCTTGCTTCAGCCGCGCCAGGCGGTTTCGCGTATATTACTTGGTATAAATTTCAGGGGTGCGGTTGTTGCTTACTTTATCTCCTTTCTGGTTTTTTTCCCCTGGCTGAAAATATTTTTCCGGCAGCTCAGCCAGGTGGAGCAAAATTACTGGATTCCCAAAATGACCGCTTCTTCGGTGCCGAATACGCTTTGGAAAATGTTCGCGGGCAGCAATATTGAAATCGGCAATATCTCCCTAATAACGGTATCTATATTATTTTTAGCGGCGTTTTTCTTTGTGCTCAAACGGCAAAAAAATGACTACAGGTGGTTTGTTGTTTTTTCATTTGCAGTTCCTTTTGTTCTGGCAATAGCGCTTTCTTTCAAACGTTCTCTTTATTTGGACCGCTATTTTGTTTTTGCCGGATTGTTTTATCTGATAATTTTAGCAATGTTTTTTGAAAGCATAAAAAACAAAATATTCAAAAGCGCGCTGATTATAATTTTTGTTGCCGCAAGTATATTCTTATTTTATCAAAATTGGAAAATTGTTAATCCATCAAACAAATCGGGAATGGCTGGCGCCTCTGAATATTTATTTAGGCCAGCAAGTGCCGGCGATAAAGTCTATATTGCATCTTCATTTATCTTTTTTACTTTTAAATATTA
>CAZKGJ010000083.1:0-2357 GCA_964552415.1 uncultured Candidatus Saccharibacteria bacterium | reverse complement strand
CAAGAGTCCGAGGAATCGGAGTTGCGCTCATTGACAAAAAGTGCGGCACGATCTCACTTGGTTCGCTTTTTTGCTTTGTCCAAAAACCTCTTTGGCGGACTCCGAAACGGTGCTGTTCGTCTATAATCACCAGAGCCAAATTTTTAAAGCCGATTTTTTTCTGAATCAGAGAATGGGTGCCTATGACAAATTCAACCCGCCCGGCCGCAAGTTTTTTAAGCATTAAAGAACGGCTTATGTCGTCTATCCCTTCGCCGGATTTCCATACTTTGGCAAGAGAGCTTGTGAATACGCCAATTACGATGTGTTGATTTTTAAACAGTTTTATTGCGGACTGAAAATGCTGAAGCGCCAAAATTTCGGTCGGCGCCATAAAAATCGCCTGTCCTCCAGACGAAGCGACTTCCAGCGCGGCCATAAAAACCACAGCTGTTTTTCCGCTCCCAACATCGCCGGTTAAAAGACGATTCATCGGATATGGGCGCGCCAGGTCACGCAGGATTTCCCAGCCCGCTTTTCGCTGGTCGTCGGTTAATTTAAAAGGCAGGCCTTTGACAAATTCTTGAATAAGCTCTTTTTTGAAAGCGAACGGCTTCGCATTTTTTTTCCGCCAGGAAAATTTTTGCCTTACAGCTGCCAGCTGAATGACAAAAATTTCTTCAAAGGAAAATCTTTTCCTTGCTTTTTCAAGCATTTTCTCGTTATCGGGAAAATGAATCTGCGCCAGTGATTCTGACAGAGAAAGAAATCCGTATTTTTCGGATATTTTCTTTGGCAGAAAATCTTCGGATGTTTTTGCCAGAAACAAAAAGCGCTTTATTAAATTTCTCAAATACCTTGAGGTCAGACCTTTTGTCTCGGAATAAACCGGCACCAATCTGCCCGTATGCACGAGCGCCGCATCAAACTCGCCGATTTTTTCATAAATAGGATTGCTAATCTGAATTCCCTTTTTATAGTATTCTATTTTTCCGCTTAAACTCACTGTCGCGCCGGCGGTTAAAATTTTTGTCAAATATGGCTGATTAAACCAAACCGCTCTTACGTTTCCTGTCTTGTCTTCAACAATTGCTTCGGTGATGTTTATATGCCGCCTGAAAATTGCTTGATTTTTTATGCTTAAAATTTTTCCTTGGATACTCGCGGTTTGGCCGACCCTGAGATTTGCAATGGGCAAAAGATTCCTGAAATCATTATATCGCCGCGGAAAATAAAAAAGCAGGTCTTTTACGGTATTAAGTTCCAGCTTCCGCAGTTTTTTCAGATAAAAAGCAGGGATAGTACGGACAACGGAAAGTTGCGTGTTTAAATTGAAAATCATATGCTATTCTGGCGCGTTTGTTTGACGAAATCCGAACCTTTTGATTTTAGCACTTTTACAATCAAAAACCAACTCCTCATGGGTTGGTTTTTGCAGTATAAATTGCTTTGCGCGTTATTTTTGAATTGCTTTGAAGTCCGTTGGTTGCTCAAGACTTTCTGTCCAATATTTTATTTGCTGTTCCAAATCCATTTGCTTAAATTCGTTGGGATTAATCTTTCCGTATTGAGCCCCTCCGCTTTTTTGAATATTTTCACCAGACGGAAGCGACAGATTTCCATCCTTGATTTCACCCTGCTGGAACATTACGCCGCCGCCAGCGTTTTTGCCGTAGCTGATCCGCATTACCGGCAAATTATTTTCATCAATTCCCAAGATAGTGGTGTTCCCTTTATCATCGGTGAATCGGAGAACCTTTATCTTTTTGCCATCTTGAATTTTGTCGCCGAGATAAACAAGGTCTTTGGCTTGCTTAGCCTCTTCCAAAAAGTTTAAGAATGACTCTTTGGTAAAAGCGTAGTTGAATCCGTTTGGATTTGGTACCTCATACGGTGCAGGCACCAATTTGCCATCTTGGGTAATGAAGACAATGTTGCCTTTTTCGTCTCGTCGGATACTGCCGTCAGCATCGGGCGTTTTCCACTCAACTACGCCAGTGGTTGGATTCGGGACGGCCACAATTGCCCCGGCTTTTTTGTTTAATGCCTCCTCAGATTTGTTGACCAAATCCTTGGCATAAGCCATTTGCGGTTCCAAGAGGTTGTTTCGGCTGACGGAAGACGGATTTCTGAAAACGCTTGTTCCAACTACAACCAGAAGAGCGATTACTGCGATTGCGCCGATTGGCGCGAATTTTTTGAGTAGAGACATAGTTTTTTTGTTTTTCCAATACCCAGAATTAAGCAGAGCCGTCTTAAGCTGGCGCTGATGAGTTGGAAGCTCAACCTCCGGGAGATCAAGATTTTCTAATAGTTCGACAATCTCACTACGAGTTTTTTTGATTAAGTCGTCTTTGTTCATAATTCTGGATATTTTT
>CAZKGJ010000082.1:0-2363 GCA_964552415.1 uncultured Candidatus Saccharibacteria bacterium | reverse complement strand
ATTACATTGATAAAAAATAAAATTTGGGTTATAATTAAAAAATCCAAAAAGGATTTATTCAATGCCACCCTAGCTCAATTGGCAGAGCAATGGTATCGTAAACCATAGGTTGCCGGTTCAATTCCGGCGGGTGGCTCTGATTAACCATAACTAACAATTAAAATAAAAAATATGGAAAAATCAAAAGTAAGGATTCTTTATCTCTATGTTTTTGCCCTGGTCGGATTAGGGCTTGTAGCAATCGGAACAGTGCAGATAGTTGATCTTGGGCTTAAAATTTTTATTTTTAAGAAAGCAGACCAATTCCCAAACTATACGAATTTTCCGCCTTGCCCTACGATTGCGGTTGATCAAAAAGGAGATGAAGCTAAGTATACCGAAAAGATAACTCCTGAACAAAAAACAGCTCTTGACGCGTGGGCTAGAGAATTTAAAAATTGGCAAGAGCAGCAGAAAAAAATTGATTTTCTTGCCAGCGAGCGCGAACGAAAGGCTTCCAATTCTATCGCGATGATTCTGGTCGGCTTGCCGCTCTATTTGTATCACTGGAGAATCATCAAGAAAGAAGCAAGAGAAATAAACAACGATTAAATTAGAATTTTGGCATTATGGAAGAAATTTTGTCGCGAGTCAAATCATTGAAAAGCCGCTTGGCGGAGCTGGTCGGCATTTTCAATCTGCCGAAATTAAAAGCCGAGATTGTCGGCTTGGAAAAAGAATCCCAAGAGCCGGATTTTTGGAAAGATCCTGAAAAGGCCAAGCAGGTCTTAAAACAACTTGAATTTTACAGGAAGGAAATGGCGAGTTTTGAAAATTTGAAAAAAGAAATAAGCGAACTGGAAGATTTAATAGCCCTTTTAACCGAGACCCCTGATAAAGAAATAAAAAAAGATGTAAAAAAACGATTCGCGGTTTTGGAAAAGCAATTTAGGGAGCTTGAATTCAAAACATTATTCACTAGAAAATATGATTCAAATAGCGCAATTATGGCGATTCATGCCGGCGCAGGGGGAATTGACGCGCAGGATTGGGCAGAAATGCTTTTGCGGATGTATCTGAAATTCTGCGAGAGTATAGGTTTTAAAGCGAAAATCGTTGACGAGAGCCGGGGCAAAGAAGCGGGGATTAAAAGCGCGGTAGTTGATGTTTCCGGACCGTACGCATATGGCTATCTAAAAAGCGAGGCCGGAGTGCATCGGCTTGTGCGGATTTCTCCTTTTGACGCAGAGGCAATGCGCCACACATCATTTGCTCTGGCAGAAGTTTTGCCGGAAATTGGAGAGGTCTCGGAGATAAAAATTGACCCCAAGGATTTGCGAATAGACACTTTTCGCTCATCTGGTCCGGGCGGGCAGTATGTCAATAAAACCGAGTCGGCTGTAAGGATTACCCATATTCCTACCGGAGTTGTGGCGGCTTGCCAGAGCGAGCGCAGTCAGCTCCAGAATCGTGAGACGGCAATGAAAATTCTACGTGCAAAACTGCACCAGAGATTTTTGGCGGAACGCGACGCGGAAAAGAAAAAAATCCGCGGAGAATTTAAATCAGCTGAATGGGGCAATCAAATCAGGAGCTATGTTCTGCATCCATATAAACTGGTTAAAGACCACCGCACGGGATTTGAGACATCGGATATTGGCAAAGTTCTTGATGGTGGTATAATGGAATTTATAGAGAGCTACCTGCGGCGAACAGCTCAAAAATAATTTGGTAAAAAGATTGCAAATTATTAAAATGATTATTTTCAAGGAAGTAAGCAAAATATATTGTAATCACTCAAATGTTTTTTCTCTTGACAATATCAATCTGGAAATACCGAGGGGAGAATTTGTTTCGGTTGTCGGTCAATCCGGCGCGGGAAAATCTACTCTCCTCAAGTTGATTATTGTTGAAGAAAGGCCGACAAAAGGCGAGATTTTTTTTGACAAACTTAACTTAAACAGGGTAAGCGACAATTATTTACCAAATTTGCGGCGCAATATCGGGGTGGTTTTTCAGGACTTCCGGCTTATGCCGAACAAGACCATTTATGAAAATGTCGCGTTTGCGCTTGAAGTTTTGGGCAGAACCAACGAAGAAATAATGCGCGATGTTCTTGTCGCCCTTGATATTATGGGTATAAAAAACAAGAGCGAGTTTTATCCGCGCCAGCTTTCCGGCGGAGAACAACAGAGAGCAGGGCTCGCGCGCGCAATCGTGCATCATCCCGCGATTTTAATCGCGGACGAGCCGACCGGAAACCTTGATTTGCTTAACGCGTGGGAAATCATAAAACTTCTTACTAAAATCAACGATCTGGGGACAACTATTATTTTGGCGACCCATAACCGGGAAATTGTCAATTCTTTAAATAGGCGGGTGGT
>CAZKGJ010000081.1:0-2411 GCA_964552415.1 uncultured Candidatus Saccharibacteria bacterium | reverse complement strand
CCAAAATTAGAATAATGAAATTATGAACTCTCTCCATTTTCCTTCTCCGAAAACAACCAATGCGCGCGATTTTTATCTTCAACGCGCTTTTGAAATTTTGCCCGGATTTTTGACTTGGCTTACTTTTATTTTGGCAATAGCTCTTGCGTTTTATCAGCCGCTTTTACTCGCAGTTTTTGTAATAATCTTTGATTTGTTTTGGACAATCAAAGCGATTTTCATCGCTATTCATCTTATTGCGGGATACTTTGAGCACAGAAAAAGTTTGGCGATTGACTGGTTTAGCGAAATGCAAAAAATTATAAACTGGCAGGAAATTTATCATATAATAATTCTTCCGACTTATAACGAAGGATTGGAAATAATCAAGCCGTCGCTGAAAGCGCTGGTTGAATCGCGCTACCCAAAGGACAGAATGCTTGTTGTTGTTGCGTTTGAAGAACGCGCGGGAAAAGAATCGGTTAAGTCGCGGATGTCGGCGGTGCAGGACGAGTTTAGAGACAAATTTTTCGCTTTTTTGACCACTGTTCACCCTGACGGAATTACGGGAGAAGCCAGGGTAAAAGGAGCAAATCTTACTTGGGCCGCAAAAAAAGCCAAAGAAGTGATAGACAACAGAGGAATCAAATATGAAAATGTGATAATTTCCACTTTTGACTGCGACAGCAGGCCTCATCCGCAATACTTGGCGGCGCTTACCTGCGCTTATCTGAAAAATCCGAAACCGACAAGGTCAAGCTATCAGCCGCTTCCGATGTTTTTCAACAATATTTGGGATACCACGCCGATATCACGGGTGATTATCACCGGTTCGGCGTTCTGGAACCTGATTCAGGCAATAAGGCCCGAGCGCATAGTCACATTTACGGGCCACAGTATGAGTTTTAAGGCGATTATTGAAGTTAATTACTGGCCCGTGGATATGATCTCCGACGATTCCATAATTTTTTGGAAATGCTATATTTGTTTCGGAGGAAACTATGACATTAGGCCCATATTCTTGCCGATTTATATGGACGCGGTTGAAGCAGAAACCGCCTGGCAAACACTAGTTAATCAATATAAGCAGTACCGGCGTTGGGCATATGGCGCCGAAAATACCGCGATAATCGTAAGAGGGTTTTTAAAAGACAAAAAAACCCCCTTGAAGGAAAAAATCTTGCGGACTGCTTCAGAAATCTACGGTCGTCACTCTTGGGCTACTTCTTCGATAATCATCGCGGTTTTTGGCTGGCTGCCGTTTATTTTCGGAGGAGCTGGATTTAAAAATTCAGTTTTGGCTTTTAATCTGCCGACAACCCTGCGTACACTTATGCTGATAGCTATGACAGGACTATTTGTTTCCGCGCTTCTTTCGGTTCTGATTATTCCGCCTCATCCAAAACTGAAGGAAAGATGGGGTCGTCTCCGCCTGATGCTTGAATGGTTGCTTTTGCCTTTGGTGGCTGTTCCAATGGGCACATTGCCTGCGATTGACGCTCAAACGCGGCTGATGCTCGGAAAATATATGGAATTCTGGGTGACGCCAAAAATGAGAAAAAATAATCTATGATTTCGTTATACTTGTTGCCATTTGCTTCAAGTTTTATCATCGCGCTGTTTCTGACAGGACTTTTGATTAAGTTTTCCGAAAAATTCGGGTTATTTTTTAGAATTGAGCCCGGGCGGCATATTCATAAAAAAAATATTTCACGGCTTGGAGGCGCGGCTATTATTATTTCATTTATTGCGGCAACATTTCTGAACCCAAATTTGGTTTTAACCGCGCAATTATTCGGATTTTTATTCGGGGCATTGCTGATTTTGTTTTTCGGCATACTGGACGATTTTTACGCTTTGGGCTGGAAAAAACAGCTTTTTTTCCAAATTGCGGTTTCCGCGGTCATAATTTTAAGCGGCGTAAGGGTTGACTATCTTACCAGTCCTTTTGGCGGAATGATACGGCTGGACGCTTTTGAATTTTTAGGCGTTCCGCTTTTTGGAAGCGTTTTTATAATTTTTTGGATTATTTTTTTGATGAATGTTTTAAACTGGTCAGACGGGCTTGACGGTTTGGCCGGAGGAGTCGGCATAATCGGAGCCGGAATTTTATTTTTTTTGAGTGTTTCCGCTTTGGTCAATCAGCCGCCTCTGGGAATAATTTCAGCAATACTTGCCGGAGCGATTTTAGGATTTTTGTTTTTTAATTTTTATCCGGCAAAAATTTTTATGGGCACGAGCGGCGCTATGTTTATCGGATTTTCTTTGGCGGTAATTTCTATTTTTAGCGGGGCAAAACTCGCGACTTTGGCGCTTACGCTCGCTGTTCCGATTACTGACGCATTTTGGGTCCTCATTCAGAGGATAAAAGCCCAAAAATCAATTTTTGCGGCAGACCGCCTGCATTTGCACTACCGTTTGCTGGAACTGGG
>CAZKGJ010000080.1:0-2521 GCA_964552415.1 uncultured Candidatus Saccharibacteria bacterium | reverse complement strand
AGTGTATTGTTTAGAATTATGAGAGAAAAGGGGTCGCTCACGAGTTTGGGGTTAAGCGATGTTACGACACTAATAAACGAACACGATGAAGGCGCAGTTTATGTAAGAAAACTGGCGGCGCTTTTAAAAGATTCCGTGAATCATAAAGTTTTTAACAAAAAAATAGTGTTGAAAAATCTTCACGGTTATACCTCACTTTTAAACAGTCACTTAATGTATGAAGAAAATGTGCTTTATCCGGTAATTAACAGGATTTTAAAACTTCAGGAACAAAAAAATGTTTTAAAAAGCTTTGAGCAGATTGAAGAAGAAATGAGTAATATCGGCGACAAAGAAAGATATAAGAATTTAATTAAAGATTTGAAAAAAAGAGCGGAAAACGCGAAAAGTAATTAAATTTATGGCATATGTTCCAAAAATCGGTTTGGAAATCCACGCGGAGTTAAAAACAAAATCAAAAATGTTTTGCGGTTGCGCGAATAATCCCGATGAAAAGACCCCTAATCTCAATATCTGTCCGATTTGCCTCGGTAATCCCGGAACTTTGCCGGTAATTAACAAAAAAGCTGTTGAACTGGTGATTAAAACAGCGTCTGCGCTGAATTGCACAATTGCGAAATTTTCAAAATTTGACCGCAAAAACTATTTTTATCCCGATTTGCCGAAAGGTTATCAGGTTTCCCAATATGATGAGCCGTTAAGTACGAAAGGATATTTGGAGATAGCCGTTGATGGCGAATTCCAAAAAATAAAAATCAGAAGAATACATTTGGAAGAAGATACTGGCAAGTTAATCCACCCCGAAGGCGCGGATTATTCACTGATTGATTTTAACCGTGCTGGCGCGCCTTTGATGGAACTCGTGACAGAGCCGGATATTAATAGCGCCGCGGAAGCAAAAAAATTCTGCCAGGAGTTGCAGCTTATTTTGAAATATCTTGATGTCTCTGGCGCCGATATGGAAAAAGGACAGATGCGCTGCGAGGTAAATATTTCTATAGGTAAAAACGGAGAATTGGGAACAAAGGTTGAAATCAAAAATCTCAATTCTTTCAAAGCGGTTGAAAGATCTATTGACTACGAAATAAAGCGCCAGACAGGAATTTTAGAAAATGGCGAAAAAATAATTCAGGAAACGCGCGGATGGGACGAAAATAAAGGAAAAAGTTTTTCACAGCGCACCAAAGAAGAAGCGCACGATTATCGGTATTTTCCTGAGCCGGATTTGCCTCCGCTGGACTGGAAAAAACCCGGCGGGTTGAGCTTGATACGGATAAAAAGCGAGGTTCCGGAATTGCCGTCGGAGAAAAGAATAAGATTTAGGAAGGAATATGAATTGCCTTCAAAGATCGCCGATATTTTAATTTCTGATAAAAATTTTGCTGAGTATTTTGAAGAGGCGGTTTCTGAATTAGAGTGCTGGGTTAAGGATAAAAAACTTTCCCTAAAAAGCAAAGAATATCTGGAAATGATAAAAGGCACTGCCAATTATTTGATTGGTGATGTTCAATATTTATTAAGCCAGAAAAAAATCGGTATAAGCGATATTAAGATTACTCCGGAAAATTTGGCAGAGTTTGTCTGTATTGTTTACGAGGGGAGAATTTCCAGCGCGGTCGCGAAAATTGTGCTTGAGGAAATGTTTAACTCCGGCGCAGAGCCCTCAAATATTATTGCAGGAAAAGACCTGGCGCAGGTAAGCGACGAATCCCTTTTGGGAAAAACAGTGGAAGAAATAATAAAAAATAATCCCGGACCCGTAGGAGATTATAAAAGCGGTAAAGCGCAGGCGTTGCAATTTTTAGTAGGCAAAGTGATGGCAGCGACAAAGGGCAAAGCTAATCCAAAGATAGTTACCAAAATTCTCAAAGAAAAACTAAACTAAAAATTTTTTAATCAAATTTTGCGCCTGGAGACAGTTTTTAATCCACCTTATTCGTTTGTCCTTTGTAAACCAAGTCATCTGTCGGCGCGCGTAAGCGTGCGTGGAGAATTTTATCAATTCTTTTGCTTTTTCCAAGGTAATTTCACCCTGCAAATACATTCCGATTTCTCTATAACCAATTCCGCTTATTGGCGGTAGATTCAGGGAATATTTTTTAGCAAGTTTTTTGGTTTCTTCAACCAAACCTTGTTTAAACATCCTTTCAACTCTTTGGTCAATTTTTTTGTACAAAATTTTTCGCGGCAGATCAATACCGATTTGCAAAACATCAAAAAGTGGTTTTCCGATTTGCTTCTGTTGCGAAAACGGTTTGCCTGTGGAAATTGTCACTTCTAAGGCGCGGATTATGCGCCTTTTGTTATTTTTATCAATTACATCAAAAGCATCCGGGTCTAATTTTTCGAGTCGGTTCAATAATCTGGCAAGCGGCATTTTTTCCAGTTTTTTCCGCAAACTTAAATTGGGTTTGACTTTCGGAATTTTAATATTATTAATCACCGCAGAAATATAAAGTCCTGTTCCGCCGACAAGAAATGGTATTTTTCTGCGGCTTTGTATGTCGCGGATTATTTTTAT
>CAZKGJ010000079.1:0-2579 GCA_964552415.1 uncultured Candidatus Saccharibacteria bacterium | reverse complement strand
AAAAAAATGATAAAAAAAGAAAAAAAACTTCCTCGTGAAAAAAAAGGCGAATATACCGCCAAACAGATTCAGGTTTTAACAGGGCTGGAGCCGGTGCGCAAGCGACCAGGAATGTATATAGGCGGCACAAGCTTAGAAGGACTGCACCACCTTATCTGGGAAGTCGTGGATAATTCCATTGATGAGGCAATGGCCGGATATGCCAAAAATATCTTTGTTGAACTGTTGGCCAAAAATCAAGTAAGGGTTATTGACGACGGCAGGGGAATACCGGTTGAAAAGCATCCACAGACTAAAAAATCGGCGCTGGAAACGGTAATGACAATGCTGCACGCCGGCGGAAAATTCGGCGGAGAAGGATATAAAGTTTCCGGGGGCTTGCACGGAGTCGGTGTTTCGGTGGTTAACGCCTTAAGCGATTGGGTACGGGTGGAGGTAAAACGTGACGGCAAGATTTACGCGCAAGAATACAAACGCGGCAAACCCGCAACTGGAGTTAAGGCGGCTGGCAATGTCCCGAAAGGGCAGACCGGAACAACGGTCATATTTTCTCCAGACCCGGAAATATTTCCGGAAATAAAATTTGACTATGATAAAATTTTATCGCACCTGCGCCAGCAGGCGTATCTTACCAAGGGAATAAGAATCGCGGTTTTGGACAAAAGAATCTCGGATAAAAATTTTCCCAGCTGGGCATTTTATTTTGAAGGTGGCGTCCGCACCTATGTGCGGTACCTAAACCGCAACAAAAAATTAATTAATCATAATATTTTCAGTTTGGAAAAAACCGGCGACAGCGTTTCGGTGGAAACAGCATTGCAATATAACGATTCTTTCAAAGAAAATGTATATAGTTTCGCCAATACCATACATACGATTGACGGTGGAACTCATCTGACCGGATTCCGCTCGGCTCTTACCCGCGCGATTAACGATTACGCCAGAAGCCAGAATTACCTTAAAGAAAAAGAGGAAAATCTTACTTCAGACGATGTCAAAGAGGGCTTGACCGCAGTTATTTCAGTAAAACTAAAAAATCCGCAGTTTGAGGGGCAGACCAAAGCAAAACTGGGAAATGTTGAAGCGAGAACCATTGTCGCTTCAGTAGTTTATGAAGCGCTGAAGGATTTTTTTGACACGCATCCGCAAGACGCGAAAGAAATCATCGGAAAATCAATCCTTTCCGCCAAAGCGCGGCTTGCGGCAAAGGCTGCAAAAGAGTCGGTTATCAGAAAAGGCGTTTTGGAAGGAATGGCTTTGCCTGGAAAACTTGCCGACTGCTCTGAACGCGATCCGGAAAAGTGCGAACTTTATATCGTTGAAGGTGACTCTGCCGGCGGCTCTGCCAAACAAGGCAGAGACAGGAGATTTCAGGCGATTTTGCCGCTGCGCGGAAAGATTTTAAATGTAGAACGCGCCCGGCTTGACAGAATGGTTAGCTCGCAGGAAATCAAAGCGCTGATTATCGCGCTGGGTACAGGTATTGCAGAACAATTTGACAGCAAGCGCCTGCGGTATTCAAGAATCGTGATTATGACTGACGCTGATGTTGACGGCGCGCATATCAGGACATTGCTTTTAACCCTCTTTTACCGGCATTTTGGCGAGCTAATAGTCAACGGAAACATCTATATCGCACAGCCGCCGCTTTATCGTGTAAGCTACGGAAAAAATTTCCGCTACGCTTATTCAGATGAGGAAAAAGATTCAATTGTCAAAGAATTTTTAAAAACAACGAAAGTAAAAACCCTAGAAGAAGCAGCAAAAAACATAACTATCCAGCGCTATAAAGGTTTGGGAGAAATGAATCCTGCTCAGCTTTGGGAAACCACAATGGATCCCGCGCATCGGGTTATGAAAAAAGTGACGCTTGCTGACGCAGCCGAAGCAGACAAAATTTTTGAAATTTTAATGGGTTCAGAGGTTGATCCGAGAAAGCGGTTTATCCAAACTCATGCCAAAGCAGTGAAAAATTTGGACATATAATTCTCTCGTTTGATAAATTTGATAAGACAGAAATCGGTTCGGTATGCTAAAGCATCTGCAAATAAAAATTTTCGGCAAGGTGCAGGGCGTTTCGTTTCGTTATTACGGAAGGGAAAAAGCCGGGGAGCTGGACCTCTGGGGGTTTATCAGAAATGAGTCGGATGGCACGGTTTACTTTGAAGTAGAAGGAGAAGAGGAAAAGTTAAAAAAATTTTTGGAATGGTGCCACAAAGGACCCGATACGGCTTTTGTTCAGAAAGTGGAATTTGTGTTCGGCACTGATTTAAAAAATTTTAAGGAGTTCAAAGTTTTCTAGACAATATCAATAGGGACAAGAACTAAATTTTAAAAACGACGTTCGGCAGGTACTATTAATAATTCCTTGTTAAGATTTTGCCTCACTCAAATTTTGGCTCTCTAGGACATTAAATTTATTACATCTTTAATATTGTCGCCAAAATATGCTTTTTTAAAATTTAGTTCTTGTCCCCAACTCAAGAAATTTACTAAATGCATCCAAGAAATTATTTTCTTGGTTCTTTTTTGCCAAAATTTGCCAAAGTGATAATATCGCTATATGGGTATTTTTAAGC
>CAZKGJ010000078.1:0-2606 GCA_964552415.1 uncultured Candidatus Saccharibacteria bacterium | reverse complement strand
TCAGCCGGGAAACTGAAAACAAAATTCATACCATCGGCTTTGCATTTCTGATTTTACTGATGATTTTAATAACCTTTCGCGACTTGCGGACTTACGATGTTTGGGGGAAAATAAAAAGTGTTTTGTGATATGACAAAAACAATCAAAATTTTCGGTGATGAGTATAGAATAAGAAAAACTTATGATATTGACGATTCCGGAATTGGTATTTATGGATATGAGGTTTATGAGAATAAAAAGTTTTTAAAATATTTCGGGGGTATTGAAGATTTGAAAACATTAAAGAATTACATAAAAGTAAATTTTTATAAAAAGTATGACCAATGTCATAAAAAAAATTAAAGACTTCAAAGACGAATCGGAAATAATCAACAAAATAATTGTTGGCGATTGTTTGGAAGTGATGAAAAATATCAAAGATAATACTTTTGATATGATTTTTGCCGATCCGCTTTACAATTTGATATGAAAAACGATAAAATTACAATTGAGATTAAAAGCACTTCAAAAGAATGTGAACGATTAAGAGAAGACGGTTTATTTTTTGAAACAATCGCTGATGTGCTTAATATTAAAAGAGAAAACATAAAAGAGATTTTTAATCCAAAGGAAAAATATGACAAAAGTAGAAGCAATTAAAAAATTGATGCAAGATAACGGCGGCATTGCGTCGTGGAAATTCATTTACGATAATATTGAAAAATACTATTCTGCCGCAAAATCTTCGCCTGAATGGGAAGCGGGAATTCGCGGCGTGCTTTATCGGGAAATTAGAAATAAACAGAATTTCAAAAAAGTCGGTTTTGGGGTTTTTGCCTTGGAAGAATACCAAGAAGAAAAGCAAATTGAGGAAATTAAAAAAGACCAAATTAGGATGCACTCGTATATGGAAGGCATTATGGTTGAGCTTGGAAATTACGAAAAATATATTACTTATTGTGCCGACCCAACGGCAAATTTTCAGCAGAATGTTTTTATAAATCAACTGACGACAATCGGCGATTTTCCGAATTTTACTTATCCTGAAATAAATACCGTTGCAAAAAGAATAGATGTTGTTTGGTTTTCAGATAAGGGATACAGATTTCCCAAAAGAGCGATTGAGGTTGTGGATAGTATCGGCACGCTCGGCGAATCGCTGAGCCGAATGTATCAACTTAAAGAATTTCAAACTGATTTTTATGTGCTTACGCCAGAAAAATTTATAGAGAAAATTAAAAATACTTTGAGCCGTGAGCCATATTCAATTCAGCGCGAGAGATTTATCGTAAAAACCTACAACGAAGCAATTGATTATTATAAAAAGAGATTAGAGCTTGAAAAATTAAAATTTTAATAATTTTGTATAATCAAATAACTATGGAAAACTGGGTATTAACTTGGACGAAACTTACAGAGCTATCCAATAGTTTTGTTAAAAAACTTGCTGATAATCTACCGGGCATTTATAGATTTTCATATAAAGCAGATGATGGCAATTACTATGTTTTTTATGTCGGGAAAGCGGAGGATATAAAAAAAAGGCTGACAAAGCATTTATCGCCTTCGGAGCAAAATATTTGCATTAAAAATTATTTGGCTACCAAGAAATGTTTTTTTAGATATGCTAAAATTACGAAAGATTACATAAGGGATGCGGCAGAAAGACAGATGTATAAGCGCTACGAGCCTAACTGCAATGATAAAGAACCGGATGGCCGTGATGATGTAAAAGTAAATCTAACATGACATTAACCATTTGTATTATTGCAAAAGATGGAATTGTACTTGCTTCTGACAGCAGAGCTAGTTCTTTTTTTACAAGTAATGATACGGTGAAAAAGATTTTTAGATTGGATGACCATAATGCAGTAGGTATTGCAGGAGATGGACCACTTGCAATGCATTTTTTTGACACAATTTCTAATGAGTTAAATTTCAGCAATGGTATATCTGTTTTAGCGGAACAAATGCGCGCTTTAGGTAAAGCTCGCTTTAACGAATTTTTCTCACATCAAATTCCGAAAGATCGACCATCGCTAAGCATAATTCTTTCAGGTTACATGATAGATGGAAAACCAGAAATTTATACTTTGAATAGTAATGATAACTTCGTTCCTAGGAAAAGTCCTACGGGGTTTGAATGTATCGGAATACCAATTATAGCTAATTATTTACTAAACCGATTGTATGAACCAGAAATTACAACACAACATGCCGCCGAGCTTGCCACTTTTTGTATCAAAGAAACAAGTTCGCAGGATAATCGTGTTGGCGGGCCAACACAAATAGCTTCCTTTTCTAATACAAAACAATATGCAGAATTATCACGTGACGAAATCAGTAAATTAGAAAATAAGTGCGACCAATTCCGTCTTTTGCAAAAAGGAAATTTTTATCCCGAAGATATACTTAGTGGAGCCGTTAACCCTCAAGACGCAAAGCAATCGCAAGGTCCGACGTAAAAAATTACAGTTAAATGTTTACAATTTATGCGTCAGTCAACTTTATTCACCAAAACAACCAAAAACATTTCCAGCGAAGAGAAAAGCGTGAATGCGCGGCTGCTGATGCGCGCCGGATTTGTTGATAAACTGGCTGCCGGAATTTACACTTTTCTGCCTCTG
>CAZKGJ010000077.1:0-2690 GCA_964552415.1 uncultured Candidatus Saccharibacteria bacterium | reverse complement strand
CTACAAGAAACTAAAAAGACTTTTGTACAAAAGTCTTTTTAGTTTAGGTAAAATTAAGTTATACTCTTTTCTATTTCGTCTCTAAAACACTTACTCGGTTTTTCAAAGAAATTATTTCTTTTTGCGTTCCTTTATCTGTTTCTTCAATATTTGTCAGCTTTTCAGTATTTGCCGATACTTGCTCGGCCAAAAGAGTAATGCTGCTTTTAATATCTTCAGCCACGACATCAAAATGTCTTTTTGTTTCTTCCGTAGAATTTTTCAAATCTTCTTTGGTGGCAAACCTTTTCAAATCTTCTTTGGTGGCAAAAGTTCCTTTGAGTTTTTCTACATCTTTATCACTGATCATAGGTTAAGCCCTATTTAACTATGATTTTATCATACCATAGCGCTATTATGCTTAAATTATACCTGCTCAAAGAATCCTGTCAAATTTTTAGCATTCAAATCATCTTGCCAAAAAATGATGAAATCTGCAAATTAACCCAGACCCGAGGAATTGGGGCTGGGTTTTGTAATCCGGAAATTTATCTAAAGTTATTCGGCTTTGTTTATTTTTTCCGCAGAATTTTTCATATCTTGATATGCTTCTCTCAATTTATCTATCGCTTTTTTTAAATCTTCCCTGCTTTCTTTGGTAGCGTCCGCTTTAGCCGCGCCAAGTTTTGCTTCTGCGTCGGATAACAGTGTTTCCAACTGCGATACATTCTGGCCGCGCGCTTTCAGCTCTGCGATTTTTGTTTTTAATTTGGCAAGCTGCGCTTCAGCCTTTATAACGGCATCGCTTACTCTTGAAGATAGTATCGCTTGAACAATTTGCTTGACAATCTCCTGTTTGGCTTTAATCAGGTCTTTAATTTCCGCGGATAGCTTTTTAAGCTCTTCGGCTGTTGTTGCCGCCTGCACTTTTGCTTTCTCCGCATTTAGCTCAGAAACGGCCGCAATAATTTTCTGGTCCAAGCTCGTTTTCATATCGGCTTTTATATTCGGCATTTTTGCCACGCGATCTTTTGTATTTTCCAATTGCTTAATCTGCACATCAATCAAACGCAGAAGCACTGTTTTTCTCTTTTCCTCTTTGGTTTTTCGCGCTGCTTCCTGGCGCGCCTGAATTGCGCCGCGCTTTGTAAGAACTTTTTCTTTGGCTGCCGCGGCTTTTTCGCTTTCTTCCTGCGATTTTGCGTTTTTAAATTCCTGTCTTTCCTTGGCCAAATTATTGCGCAAACTGTTCAGCTCGTCCTGCGCGCCGGTTTGCGCGTATACTGCCGGCGATAAGCCGGACAGCGCGATAGGCGTGAGTATTGCGAGAGCCAATAAAGTTATTTTTTTCATATGTTTATAGTTTAGATTAATTGATTAGATTGCTGACTCGTTAGCCGTTTGATTAATTTCTTCAAATAAAGTTTCATCCTGCGTAAGATTATTTATGTCTTGCGAAATGCCGGTCAAATTGTTTTCTTCCTCAAACAGAACCGTCTCATTGCTAATCTCTCCAACTTCGTTTACCGTGTCAATAAGCTCGCCTAAAACAACATCGTCTTGGTTGAACAAAGACATATCGGTATTCAAAGAATTCAGTTCGGTAATATTTTTTTCCAAAAGGGAAACATCTAACGCTGTTGGCGCGGCGGGATAGTATCGGTTTTTTACCGCAACTGTTAGTATGCCAACTGCAATCCCCAAAATAATTACGCCTGTTATGATATTTTTGCTCATATTGTTTCTGTTTTTATTTATTTATGAAGCAGCCGACCAACTGCTTGCTCGATAAATTTAGATTATTATATTAAAAGTATATCACTGCCGAATAATTTGAGCAAGATATGAATAACTTTTAAGATTTTCTACCTCTTTTTTGCGCCCTCCGCCTTGTTTTTGAATTCTTCCAGTTTCTGTCGCAGAAGTGGATAATTTTTTAATTCCATATCTTCTGCCAGCAATTTTTCCGCTTCTTGGCTGCTGGATTTCAGCAATTCTATGTCCGTAAAATCAGCGATTTTCAGATCCGGAAAACCTGACTGTTCGCGTCCCAGCCCCAAAAACACTCCGGGACCGCGGAGTTTTAAATCAAGATCAGCCAGTTCCAAACCGCTTGAATGTTTTTCCATATATTTTAACCGGCTTGCAGCTTCTTCTTTTTCCGAATCGGTGAATAAAAAGCAAAAGCTCTGCGCTTCGCTTCTACCCACTCTGCCGCGGAACTGATGAAGCGCTGAAAGCCCGAAACGCTCGGCGCCTTCAATCATCATAATCGTTGCGCCAGCAACATCCACCCCAACTTCAACAACGGCGGTTGAAACCAGGATATTTATTTTACCCTGCGCAAATTCTGCCATTATCCGCTCTTTTGCTTCCGGCTTTAGCCGGCCATGGAGCAAACCGAGGCGGAAACCCCTGAATTCCTGCTCGCTTAACCGCTTGTATTCTTTTGTTGCGGAGCGGGTTTGGCTCGCTTCTGTTCCTTCAACCAGCGGGCAGATGATAAATGCCTGAAACCCAGCCCTGACTTGCCTCTTGATAAATTCGTACGCCTTTTGCCGGTTTTCCGGCGAAATAATCCTGGTAATTATTTTTTTTCTGCCTTTCGGCATCTCTGCAATTATTGAAATATCCATTCCGCCGTAAAAAGCCAGGGCAAGAGTCCGAGGAATCGGAGTTGCGCTCATTGACAAAAAGTGCGGCACGATCTC
>CAZKGJ010000076.1:0-2704 GCA_964552415.1 uncultured Candidatus Saccharibacteria bacterium | reverse complement strand
ACCGGTTTCATCTTGATTTTTGATTCCGTCACTGCAAGACGGCAAAACAGGAAAAGCTTTGATATAACCCCAATAAGCAGTACCTATTAATAAAAACATAAATACTGCGCCGAAAAATATCTGCCTGAAAATTCTGCCGAAAGCGGTCATAAAAACTTAAGTTTAAAATTCAAAATTAAAAATTCAAAGTTTTGGTGTTTCACCTCGCGAAACTCCTTAATTTTGAACTTCGCGCTTTGAATTTTTAACTTTTTCTATTATACTCCGAACTAAAAAAAACGCAAAATGCGCCAAGAAACTACTATTATAATTTGTTATTTTACAAACTCTCCATCTACCCACCTAACCCCGGTGATCTCGGCTAAATATTTGCTTAAGGAAATCAGATCATCACTATCAAGTTTTCTAATATCCTTTTTGCCAACTACTCTGGCAAAACTGGCAATTTCTTCAGCTGAGATATTTATAAAATTGGCCAGTCGTTCAATGCCTTTTTTAACATCCAGTTGTTTCAGCAGGGTCGGATCATGCGTGGTCACTCCGGTCGGGCATAAACCCGTGTGGCAAATCCGGTACTGCTCGCAGTTGATGGCGATCAAAGCCGCAGTGCCGATATAGACCGCGTCTGCGCCCAGGGCAAGGCATTTGGCAAAATCGGCCGAAGTGCGAAGCCCGCCACCGACGATAAGAGAAATTTTTTCTCTTGCGCCGATTTTTTCCAAAAATTTTACGGCGCGCGGCAGCGCTGCCAATATCGGAAGCCCCGCATTTTCCCTGATATGGCAGTCAGTCGCGCCTGTTCCGCCGCCAAATCCGTCCAAAGCAATAAAATCAACGCCTGCCTCTGCAAGAATTTTAATATCGTCTTCAATATTGCCGCATCCGATTTTAGCGCCTGTCGGAATTCCTCCGGTTAGATTTCGTAAGTATTCAACTTTTTTCTTAATCTGCTCCGACGTGGTCATATCCGCATGATGCGCCGGAGAATAAGCTGATTGGCCTTTTTTAAGACCTCTGACTTTGGCGATATCCGCCGTAATCTTGTCGGCCGGCAAATAGCTTCCTTTGCCCGGATACGCTCCCTGGCCGAAACGGATTTCAACGGCTGAAACTTTTTTCAGTTTCTCTCCGTTAATGCCGAACCGACCCGTGGCGTATTGGCCGATCATAAATTCTCCCGCAGTCGATAGCTCCTCATCCAGGATCCCGCCTTCTCCGGAATTGAAACCGATTTTTAAATCCACGGCAACCTGCGCTATGACTTGGCGCACTTTTTTTGAAACCGCGCCGTAGCTCATTCCTGAAATAATTATCGGTGAAAAAAGCTTCAGTGGCTTTTGCGATTTCGGTCCAATAATAATTTCTGTGCTAATTTTTTCTTCCTTGTTTAAGGGAATTTTAGCCACCTGTGCCGGCACAAAATGCAAATCGTCAAAAGAAAATGGCAACTCCTTTTTAGATCCCATGGCGCAGATTTTGCTTTTGCCTATTTCCGCCAAATCTTTAATGCTTACAACCGTATTATAAAAATCGTCGTCTTCGCCCGCGCGTTTTTTTCTCATAAAAACTCCGCTGTCGCCCATTTTGTCTTTGTCGCAATAATAAAGTTCTTTCAAGTCATTTACTATATAAACCAGGCAGTCTGGACAAATGCAACCCCTGGCGCTTATTTCGCACTTGCTTTTGCCGACAGCACAATACAAAAGCTCGCCCTTGCAGTCAAAGGGGTAACTCGGACATTTAGGGCAGAGGCATTTTTTGCGGTTTTCGGAAGTATCTGGAACCATATACTATAGTCTTATAGTATGAAGCCGTTACATGAAGCGTAAATGAAGTATCTGTATTATACCATACAAATCAAAAACAGGAGCTATGTTCTGACGGACTCTTAAACCGATAAAAAAGGAGCTTTTTATAAATACAAGCTCCATAAATTTGGGGCAAGTTCTCGCCAATTATTTGGAAAGAATTTTTCTTCCAAATAAGACAAGAGGTCATTTTCCGTAAGCCCTAAAACATTTATAATATCTTCGGGCCGCAAGCTATTTCCGTCGTTTATGTCAATATCTATACTTTTTATAATCCCTTTTATTTCCGATGAATTATTCTGAATTTTTTCTCTGACAACGCACAGGCAAAATTTTACAAAAATTTTCTTTTGCGCGCGGTAGAGAATATAATCCCCGGAAATCAATTCCGAAAGCTTTTCAAGAATCACCGGCGGCGAAGAATTCCTGAATAGTTTATTGTAAAACCAGTGCGCCGGCACCAGTACAGCTTTGGTTTCTTTTAAGTTAATACTGAAGTTTTCTTCAAGCTCTTCCGGACCTAATTGCGCTTTTTTTCTCGCGCCTTTTATTAATTTGGCGGAAAAAACATGATGATTGTTTTTTTCTCTATTCCAACCGATTAGGTCGCAAAAATCCTCTATACTCATTTCAAAATATGTTCCGTGATTCAGTGCCGTTGTCTCACCTCATTTATATTATAAAATTGAAGGGTGCTGTTCCTCCATTATTTTAATATTACAAATAAAAATACATTTAGTCAATGCTTTTAAAAATAATCAAAAACTCCGCCTTTTGGGTGGAGTTTTTTGATAATGCCCCGGCACCGGCCTACTCTTGCGGGAAAACCGACTATATTTCACCGCTTTTTCGTGTCCAGAAAAGCGGTTTATCACCTTCTTTATAAATATCTCTTA
>CAZKGJ010000075.1:0-2744 GCA_964552415.1 uncultured Candidatus Saccharibacteria bacterium | reverse complement strand
TGCTATTGACAAAAATTTACAGCGTGCTATAATAAGCTGTCACAATTAATAGCTTGTTAAGGGCTATTTTTTTGTTGCTTTAAAACGATTGACGCCTGTATAGAGCGCAAAAATAGCTTGTTTTAGCTAAAAACTGTGGCTGGCTTATTTATCATTAAAGACAAAAGATGTGTAAATTTGGCAAAAATACTTACGAGTTTATTGTTTCTTTGTTTTTACTGTTGAGCCTCGGTTTCTACTTGTTCTTTCCCAACGTTGCTTTTGGCAAACAAATCTCCAAAAATGGGGTTCTGGAATTTAACCAGATTATGGTATATGCGTCTGATTCTTCTTTGTCTCTACAGTTTACTGCAAGACAAGACAATATTAAACAGGAAACAGTTGAAGAGCCGAAAGTAATAAAGAAAAAGCGAGTGATTATCACCGCTTACTCCAGTACGCCCGACCAGACCGACAGCACGCCTTTTATTACGGCTTCCAACACCCGAGTCCGGGACGGGGTGGTAGCGGCAAATTTTCTTCCTTTTGGCACCAAAATAAAAATACCGTCAGTTTATGGCGATAAATTATTCACGGTTGAAGACAGGATGAGAAGCAACAAAAAAGTGGATATTTGGTTCCCGACGAGAAAAAAGGCACTTAATTTTGGCGTAAAAATCACCGAGATAGAAATACTGTCTACTTCAGAGAAGAGCCTATAGCACAAATAAAATACCCTGTGGCAAGCCACGGAGAATTCTGCGCTTGAATTAAAGACCTTTTAAAAGGTCTTTAATTTTTTCCCGGATTTTGGGCAAAACATCAAATATTTTTTGTGAAATAATTCTTGTTTCAAAATAGAACAAATAGACGATTCCCAAAGCAACATAGACCAAGCTTAAAATTCTTGTGATAAGGGTGAACGCTATGCCGGTAGCAGCGCCTATGTTTAAAAAAGTAAAAGCAAACGACTGGCCAAGCTCCATTCCTCCGAGCGCTCCAGGCAAGGGCAAGAGATAAGAAAGATAAAGCACCGCGATTATGGCAAAAAACATTTTGAAACTGAGCGCAATTCCCAAGAACCAGACAGTAAGCCAGTAGGATAAAAACAGAGAACCAAATTCAAGCAAGGTTATTATAAGCGAGCGGAACAATACAAAACGTTGTTGAGAAAAAACAACTCTTATCTCCGTCTCCATCTTAAAAATTTTGTTCTCTATATTAGCTATGGCTGCTATCTTGTTAAGCCGCAGCAGTCCTATAAAAAATGTGAAAAACCCCTTTTCTTCTGGACTTTTTTGCGGTTTTATCATTTTCGCGTAGAATAGATAAAAAAGCAGAATTAAAAAAACAATTGCGGCCTCGCTTAAAACCAGTCCTTTCGCCGAGGTTGCCGTAGAAAAAGAAACAAGGCTGAAAATTCCTATTATGACAAAAGTCAAAATAGTGGCTAAAAAGACAGTGCCGTCAACAACTATGGAAGCGAATACTTTTCCCGCAGATACACCGCTTTCTTTTGAGAGGACAATAGCTTTGAAAAATTCGCTGCCGGCCAAGCCCGAAGGGGTCAGGTAATTTATCGCGTTTCCGACCATTCTTGCCGCCAAAATTTTCTTGAATGCGGGAAACTCGCCTATGGCGTTTAAGATTATTTTCCATCGGAAAGCAGAAAAAAGAAAAGTGATTCCGTTTAAGAACAGGAGCAGGACAAATTGCCAGAGCTTAAAAGTTAAAACCGTTTCAATGATTTTTGCTATGCCTATATTTTCAATTACAGCGACAAAAAGCAGGAAGCCGACAAGAAGAGAAGCGGAGAAAAAAATGAATTTATTCATAATCTTTGGAAAATAATTTCAGAGATTATTACAATGGTCGGGAAAATTTTCTTTCAACCTCCTCGCGGTAAAGAGAATTGTAAGTGCAAAACGGAATAATTCTGTTATCTGGCGTCGTATAATGTATACCGCATCTTTTTATTCTTTCAATATCAAAATTGTAAGCATCCATAAAATGCATAATTCCGATAAACAGGGTATTTTTATGGAATCTCTGAAGGGTCTCAGTGTTTCCGGTTCTAAGGTTATCTATAATCATTTTAATCACTTGAGCGCTTTTGGAGTACCCGCTCTTTTTTATAAGGTTGGGAATGTTATTAATAATCCTTGCAATGATTTGCGCTTTTTCGAGTTTGTCGGTCTTGGCAAATTTTTTAAAGAAGCCGGATTTTTTTAAATCTTCTGTAGATTCTTTTATCAGTTTTAAAATTTTTTCCACTTCAATGAATCTAGTTATTGGTATCAGCTTTTCATTTTCTATAAAAACATAGGTTGCGGCTCCGCAATGCGGGTGAACCGTAAATTCAATTTGTGGCTGGCTTTGCCATGCTTCCGCAAAATAAGAAATCGGCACTACGCTGGGAATAGGGTAAAAATCGCTTTTTAATATTTCCCCGCTTGTTTGTTTTTCCAAAAGATTTAAAACATCCGGGATGGTGATTCTCCGTCTCTTTAACTCCTTTTTATCAATCCTACCTGAAAACGAAACTGGTTGAAAGTTCACACCTTTTACGATGTCGTAATTTTTTTGCGCAAACCGGATTATGTCGCCGAGTTGATCGTCATTTATTCCTTTGACCACAGTGGGAACTAAAACTATGCTGGTCAATCCTGCCTTGCGGAAGTTTTCCAAAGCCCTTAATTTATTGGGTAAAGCATTGTATCCGCGCACCTTTTGATAAGTTTCTTTTTTAATTCCGTCAAATTGAA
>CAZKGJ010000074.1:0-2794 GCA_964552415.1 uncultured Candidatus Saccharibacteria bacterium | reverse complement strand
ATGCCAGCAAATCAATGGTAACAACAAAAAGCAGGGGCTTATCGCCCCTGCTTTTAAAAAGCTTATCTGTCGCCTGCCCCGCCAAAGCCTCTGTTGCCGCGGTTAAAACCGCCGGTTCTGGGCCTGGCTTCCATCGGACGAGCTTCGTTAACAGTAAGTGTTCTTCCGTCCATCTCTTTGCCGTTGAACATCTCCACGGCTTTGTTCGCCTCTTCGTCAGAAGACATTTCCACAAAGCCGAATCCTTTTGATCGGCCCGACATCCTGTCGGTGATGATGGTTGCCGACACCACTGTGCCTGCCTGGCCAAAAGCTGATTTCAGCGCGTCTTCGGTGGTGCTGTATGACAAGCCACCAACATATAGTTTTTTTGCCATGTTCTATTTTTTGTTCTTGATTAAACGTATAAGCCGACCTTCCTCTTTTAACTTTTGTTTTTTAAAACAAACGCTCTTTCTAAATTATTTCTGGCAAAGAGCCATGGAAACCAAATAGAAAACTTGAGAAAACTTATACTGGCTTAAGTATACATTATTTGAAAAGGAAGTCAATGGCCCCGCGCTAATGCGGGGTTTTAAAATTATCTCCAAGAAAACGGGTTTTATCCGAATTACTATATGGCCAATTTTAAAAAATAATCTTTGATTTTTTCACGATAAGATAGGCAACCCATACTGCGAAAATGGCAATTAGCACACTCCCGAAAATATCAACCCAGTGATGGACGCCGGCGTAAACCCGCGAAGTGCCGACCAGAAACGCCAATAGCCAGGCAATCGCTCCCAATTTTTGATTGAAATAAAAAAGTATTGAAGCAAGCGCGGCTGACAACAGCATATGATCGGAGGGAAAACCGTTGTCCGGCGCGTGCGGAATAAGTGGCGTAAAATTGCCAGCGACAAAAGGCCGGGGATCAAAGTATAAATATCTGGCAACCGCGCCAAGCAAATAGACCAATAGCAAGCTTACTGCTGAAAAATACAAAATATCTTTCTGCTTCTGTCTCGGTTGAGAAAAAAAATATAAAGCCGCCAAGATAATAATGACAAAATAAAGATATTTCGCGCTAAAAATTATGAACGAAGTCATAAATATCCAGCCGACACTGCCAAAATTCCCAAATCCAAAATTTGTCATAGAATTGTTTGTTTGAAAAAAAATTTGCTCACATGTAAGATAATTCCCGGTTTTATAGAACTATTTTATCAATCTTCAAACTATACTCTGCGATTGGCTAGCGAAAAAATTCTTTACGAATTTTGAGCACCTCCCAGATAAAATCCCTTGACTGTTCCTGCCTCGGTCTACGAAGGTTGATGTCAAATATTTTCTCAACTCTAAAATTTTTTAGCAGTATGATTTTGTCTGCCAGCGCGACTGCTTCTTCTATGGAATGCGAAACCATAACTACGGTCTTTTTGTTTTTAGACCAGATTTTGATTAGATCATGATGAAGCTCTCCGGTAAGCTTGGGATCAAGATTAGAAAAAGGTTCGTCCAGTAGCAATACGCGCGGTTCAACGGCCAGCGCCCGTGCGATCCCTACGCGCTGCTGCTGGCCGCCCGATAATTCACGCGGATAGCGATTTTCAAAGCCGCGAAGTCCCATCATATCCAAATAATGCATTGATTCTTTTATGGCGTCTTTTTCTGGAACATTGTTGATGCGCAAGATAAGCGCTACATTATCCAAAACAGTTGCCCAGGGAAGTAAAGCATAACTTTGAAACACCTCGGAAACATTTTTTGGTCTTGCTACCTTACCGCTTGTCGGCTCTTCTATGCCGGTGATAAGTTTCAACAGGGTTGATTTACCTCCTCCCGACTCACCGATAATGCAAACAAACTCGCCTTCTTTAATCTGAAAAGTGATGTCTTTTAAACCAATCCCGCTTCCGTCATCAGTGTAAGTTTTGACAACGTGCTCAAAGCTTATGATAACTTTAGTCAAATTTGAATTGTTCGGCATATTTTAATAGTTTTTGCCAGACAAATAAATTAATGATAATAATGGCAATAATCAATCCTGCTAAAGCGTAAAAGAATACCCTGTCTTGGGCATTAGCAGAGGCGTTTACCAAAATGCTGCCGATGCCGAACAGATCCTGACTTGAATTTCCACCAGGTATATAGGTGTGAAGCACTTCGGCGACAATGATGATATTCCAGGACTGTGCCCAAGCCAAAAGCGAACCCACTACTATATAGGGTACAAGTGCCGGAATGATAATTTTGGCGATGTAATTCCGCCCTTTTATTCCAAACACATGCGCCATAGCTTTTATATCATTTGGGATGGTATGCAATCCTCCCACCAAAGGAAAGACGAGATTCCAAATCATAGTTAAGAAAATAATAAAGATGGCAGCCTGGTTAAAAAGATTATAGCGGATAAACATAATAATAATTATCGGGAAAAATGCCAGGATTGGCACTGATTGAATAATGTCAAATAGCGGCAACAGAAGCCGCTCTGTCAACTTGTTATGAGTGATTAGAATTGCCGCTGGTACGGAAAGAATCAGGGCAAAAAAGAACGCTACCAAGAGACGCGCAAAAGTGGTGAGAAGAGCCAAAATTATTGTGGAAATTGTTACATTAGAGACCTCTGCGGTCCGGCTGCCGAAAAAATAAATAACCACAAAGGCTAAGCCCAGCGCTATGAGCGGCGTTAAAACGAGGGAGTAAAATTGCTGGGATGCGGAAACGGGGTAGTGGTATCCGAGGCGACTATGGAAATGGTGGATATGACTGGGGTTGTTCATAATGCTATAAAAAATTTAGTTCAAAATTT
>CAZKGJ010000073.1:0-2804 GCA_964552415.1 uncultured Candidatus Saccharibacteria bacterium | reverse complement strand
TTTTGTTTAAACCATAAAGCCATATTAGCACAGGATTGGCAGCTTGTCAATCGGCCATTTTGAAACTCACTACCAAGTATCCTACCCCGAACGGACTTTCGTAAGATAAAATTTCCGTCTGCCAATTTATTTTCGCGCCTTCCAGAATTCCAAACAAAAAGCAAAAAGCGGTTTTGGATGAAACCGAATTTTTATTCTCTACGGTTATCCATAGTCAAGCATTGTCTGCCTGGAATTTTTATGTTAAGCTGATACACATCAAGGAGGAGTAAAAATGTAGTTCTCTTAAAAAATAAAAAGCGCAAAATGCGCATAGCGGAATTTTGAAATCTGAAAGCGGAAAGACTAAAAACGGAGGTTAAGCAAATTCGGAGAAGATAAAGAATGTTTAGAGGAAAAAATATGGCAGCCATTGCGCTGCTATTGATGGTAGGAATGTTTGCTGTGGCAATGCCTGCAGGGGCGACACAAAATCTAGTTGCGACATCATACAACACGGATGTCCTGACTTCGTATACGTATAATTTTCCAATGTCTTATGCGTGGACACAATATTATGATACATCAGGTATCTATAGAGGATATTTGTTCAAATGGACATATGCAAGCAGTTTTGATATAGACCCCAACTACATGCGGTCTATCACTATCAGTTCGTACTATGGACCGATAACGGGGACTAATGTAGCAGATTACATTGGCCAGTATTACGGCGAATGCGTCAGCTTCGTAAAATCCCTTGCCAAGAGCACTATTCCAACAAGCAGTTGGTCAAGAGGTGTAAATGTTATTTGGGCGTACCCACCGGTGGCGCGAGGCACGGCTATAGCAAAATTTAACGCCGATGGAACCTATGATTCCTGGGGAGGCACCGGACACGTAGTTATCTTTGACAGATATTATTACGAAAACGGGGTCTTAACAGGAATTTTAGTATGGGACCAGAACTATGTATACCATAGCAATTATGGCCAAGGACTGGTAGGTTATCATATGATACCTATAACCGGTTCGGGGTCGACCTCTGACGCTGCTGCCTACTATGTTGTACAAGTACCATAGTAAAACAAATTGAAATTTGTTAGGAGGGCGAACGGTAAGTTGTAAATTACACCAAATGTAAAAGCCGAGGATTTAATTTTATCCCTCGGCATTTTTTTGTTATAATTTTCTGCCATGTTTATTTGAACCTAAAGCTATCAATCATTTCATCATCGTAACATTTATATGATTCCGAAGCAGGACTGGTTCCAAAACCACATTCCTGCCCAAGAACTACAGACATAATTTTATTTTTTATAGGCGCGTATAATAATTTATATCTAAAATTCAAAGGGCAAGTTGTGGTTCCTAAATCTGACTTCCCCCAATCCTCTCCCCTAACAACGATTTCATAAACACCTTCTTGCTTCCAAGGGTTTTTATTTTCTACGATACACCCTGGCCCATATTTATTATTTATAAATTTATTTAGCTCCGTATCATTTTTGATGTTTTTTATATAAAAAACCCGTGTCAGAAAAGGATTGGCGCTTGTGTGCACCTTATCATTTATAGCAACAACAGTTTCCCTTTCTTTAGTAATTGATTCCAAAGAATGGGTGATTTTTTTACAAACCACGATATTATCCTGAGTATTGTCGCCCACATTATCATAGTAGTATTCTTCTGTAATATAAACTATGCCATTTTTGTTATCTCCAAAAACTTTAACTGGGACATAGAATGGCTTAACAGGAGGGCATCTGTAGACCCCATAGACCATTTCGGGATATTTTATTAGGAACCCCAATTCGGGATTGACATATGTTTCCCATACTTCTTTTGGGGGAGTAAACGTTGGGGTAGGTGGCATAAAAGTAATAGGGGAGACACCTGAGATGGCAGGAGAAACTGCACGGTTAGTATAGACCCCTTTTTTGTTCCATGTATAACCTAAAATTCCCACTGTGAGGAGTATAAAAATTCCGACGATCAAGATATATTTATTATTCATAACATTATTTATAGCGATATTCAATAATCCAATCTTATCACTTAAGTAGCCGAGGGTCAATCATTTTATTAACTGGTTTAAATTTGAATCCCGCCGCCAGGTATCCTACTCCGAACGGACTTTCGTAAGATAAAATTTCCGTCTGCCAATTTATTTTCGCGCCTTCCAGAATTCCAAACAAAAAGCAAAAAGACCGCAAGCC
The DNA here is from genome assembly GCA_964552415.1 of uncultured Candidatus Saccharibacteria bacterium. GTDB lineage: Bacteria > Patescibacteriota > Minisyncoccia > JAHIHE01 > JAHIHE01 > JAHIHE01. The sequence goes on along the minus strand of CAZKGJ010000073.1, from coordinate 606 downwards.
GCACTCCGCGGCATCTGGATAAAGTTCGTCTAATTTTAAAATTGTTTCAACGCCCTTTTTGTTAAACGCTTCAATAAGCGCTTTGTCAAATTTCGGGCCGTCCGGGTGAAATCCGTAGGGACCGTCTTCTTTCAGGCAGTGACTCGTATCGCCGGAGGCAATAAAGGCATATTTTTTGTCAGGTAAGAGTTTGCTTGCTAATTTTTTCCCTTTTTCAAAATAAAATTCTGGCGGTTCCAATCCGATTAGGATTTTTTTAATTTCTCCGCTGAATTTTTTTGCGATGAAAAATAAAGGCACATTAAATCCCCAGTCCGGATGCGGAGAGGAGATTATCAAATAATCCGTCTTTAGACTGGAAAACTTTTTTCCGAGATTTTCCAGAGCCTGCGTGGTATTTTTAACTTTCAGCCGGTCCTCTTCCGAGCCGACCGAAGGAAGAATAATCGGGGGATGAGGAGAGATGGCTGCGAAAACTATGGGCATAGATGATAATTAACTATTGGATTAAGTATATTCCGATACTGGTTTCATGTTAATAGGGCTATCTTAAGCCCTTGACTTCTTCTTTTTTTAAAACTATAATAAATCAACTTGATTTTTTTA
>CAZKGJ010000072.1:0-2807 GCA_964552415.1 uncultured Candidatus Saccharibacteria bacterium | reverse complement strand
ATGTAATAATTGAAAGCGCCCGTTGACAGCATTACCAAAAGTGGTATATTTACTCTATAGCTTTTAAAAGCTTGTTTTTTATTTTTTAAAGCGAGCTAAAAGCGATAAAAAGACAAAAAGGAGGGTAAATATGTCTCATTCCTGCAAAAACCTTTTAATCCGCTGCATGGATTTCCGACTGAATAGCGAGCTTGACCGATGGATAAATGAATCTGGACTTCTGGATGGAGGATGTGATGTGATTTCTTTGGCTGGCGCAAGTAAAATTCTTGCTGACGGCTCCATAGAAGCAAAAAATAATTTTCTTGCAAATGTCGCGGTTTCTGTTGAGCTACACGAGGCCGAAAAAATCTTCATCTGCCACCACAGTGATTGCGGAGCTTACGCCAAAGCTTACAAGTTCAGCTCGCCGAACGATGAAAAAATAAAACAGATTGAGGATATGAAAAAGTCAAAATCGGAAATTATAGTCAAATATCCGAATATAAAAGTCGTTTTGATCTGGGCGCGGTTGAAAGACGGTGCGGGAAAGAAAATTAATCTTGAAATAATTGAATAAAAACAGGGGCGAACGCCCTTATTTTTTTATTCGGAGCGGGATACGAGGATCCCCGCCTGCCGCCGGGCAAGGAACTCGCATCTTCTCCTTGTCCTTATACCAAATTTTTGAGCGAGTGAAGGGAATCGAACCCTCGACTCAACCTTGGGAAGGTCGCGTATTACCATTATACTACACTCGCAATAACGCGCTTTCAATTTCCGAAAAAATAATCCCGCCATTTTTTATAATTCGGTTTGCTGTCAGAACCTTCGCTCACTCCTGTCGCATTTTCCTCTAGATTAACTCTGCCATTTTCATCGTAGATAATTATCACTTTCTCGCCTTCTTTCTGCAAATTCAGTTTCAGCCGCATCTCCCTTTCTTTAAAACTGTCCGAGCTAATGTAGTCAAGTATATCCGCTAAATATCTGTTGTCTGTTTCCAGCTTCTCCTTTTCTGTTTTTAATTTATTAACCTCTTTCTGGATTGCCATTTTTTGCCAAGTAACTTTTAAAAAACCTGAAAAAATAAGAGCGGCAACCGCTAAACCAGCTGCGAGAAAAATGCCAGAACCCAAGATGCGCGCAAGCGGCTTTTTGTTTCCGGAAAATTTATTGGAAAAATATTCTTTCATTGCTCGGTTTCGCTTATTTCTTTTAGCTTTATAATCGCCTGATAAATCTTTATCGGCTCTATTATGTTCTTCAGGCTGAAAACTTCTCCGTTTTTAAGGAATATTTTTATCGTGCCGAAGCCGAGTAATGTAGCCGTGACTCCTTTAATATTTGAAACGGCGTTGGAGATATTGGCTACGGCTATCTCGTTCATTGTCCGGCTCAAAACTCCTTTCTGGGTAATTTTAATAATACGCTCACTGGTGAGAATATAATAATCTGTCTGCCATAAAATCCAGCAATAGAAAAAATACAGCAAGTAAGAGCCGAATATTAATGGAATAATAACCATTGACCAGCGAAAAGGAACAAACTTTTTTACAAATATCAACAAAAGTGCTATAATGATAAAATATTCAAATAATTTTGGGGCGATTAAAAACCAATGCTTGCGCACTATCGCAACAAATCGCTCGCCCGGATTTAATTTATAGGAAAGCTCAAACATTAGAATTATTGAGGTATGAAAAAAAGAATATTAAAAACAATAACAATAATAATTGTCTCTTTAGTGATTTTTAGTATGCTCGGATCCCTGATTTTACTTACATTCTGACCTGATACTAAAATCCTAAGATGAAATATTACCGCCTGCCGGAAATTTTTCGCAGACGGTTGATAATGTCCGGCAGGGTTTTTACCACATAATTTATATCCGCTTCTGTCGTATCTTTTCCCAAAGTCAAGCGCAAACTGCCATGTGCAATTTCCGCCGGAATTCCCATCGCTGTCAAAACATGCGACGGCTCAAGTGACGCTGAAGAACAGGCAGAACCGGTGGATCCGGCAATGCCGGCCATATCAAGGGAGATAATCAAACTTTCCCCTTCCACGCCCCGGAAACTGAAATTGGCATTATTTGGAGTACGCAATTCGCGCGAGCCATTGAGTTGCGAGCCGGGAATTTTCAGAACTTCGCTGATCAATTTATCGCGGAGTTTTTTCATTTTGGGAAGCATTTTTTTGTGCTTTTCAATCAAGCTTATCGCTTTTCCCAAACCTACGATCCCCGGAACATTGTGAGTCCCGGCGCGCAGATTGCTTTCTTGCTCTCCGCCGTACTGACTCGGCCCGATTTTGGTGCCGCGTCTGACATAAAGAATTCCCGTACCTTTTGGGCCATAAAATTTATGCGCTGACAAGGAAAGCAGGTCCACTCCCAAATAATCAACACTGCAATTCAAATAATTCGCCGCCTGAACAGCATCGGTATGAAAATATAACGGCAATTTGTTGCCTCTGGCCTGCCGGTCCGCTCTGGCTTTTTTTATAACCTCGCCAATTTCTTTTATCGGCTGAATCGTTCCGACTTCATTGTTGACATACATTATGGAAACAAGAACTGTTTCGTCTCCAATGGCGTTTGCTACATCACTGACACTTACAATACCATCTTCCTTGGGACGGATAACTGTTAATTTAGCGCCCGCCTTTTGGCTTGCAAGTGAAGTATTCAAAACGCAATGATGTTCAATCGCCGTTACGACGATGTGCGGAATAAAGCCGCTTCCCAATTTCTGCGCGGTCGGGCTTGACACAACGCTTCGTAAAATTCCATTAACGGACCAGTTGTTTGATTCTGTGGCGCCGCT
>CAZKGJ010000071.1:0-2867 GCA_964552415.1 uncultured Candidatus Saccharibacteria bacterium | reverse complement strand
TCTGGCTCTGAACCCATTAATCTTGCTTGCCCCGCTAAGGCGGGGGTTCGAATCCTATTCTCCCAGCCAGTTTGCTTACGCGACTTTTAGACGAAAACTCATCAACGCGAAAGAATAAAAAGGGTTAAAATATGAACGAAATTATTTACATACTCACAAATGAAGCAATGCCCGGTTATGTGAAAATCGGGAAGACAACGAACAATCTTGAACAGCGCGTTAAAGAATTAAGCGCGTCAACAAGCATTCCGTTGCCTTTTACGGTTTTTTATGCCTGCACCGTAAAAAACGCTAATTTCGTTGAACATCAACTCCACGACGCTTTTGACGATAACCGAGTTAATCCGAAACGGGAATTTTTCCGCGTCGCCCCTGAAAGAGTCGTTGCGGCTTTGAAGTTAGCGGAGATAGAAAACATAACGCCCCAAAAAGATTTCGTCGAATCCAAAGAAGACCAAGAGGTGTTAAACACCGCAAGAAAAATACGGAACAGATTTAATTTCGAAATGGTTAAAATTCCTGTCGGCGCGGAATTGTATTTTAGCCGAGATGAAAGTATTAAAGCGAAAGTAATTGATACTCACGCCGCTAATTCCATTGAATTTAACGGCAAAAAAACAAGTTTATCGCACTCGGCACAAAAGATACTCGGCTATCAATACGGCGTAGCGGGAACAGATTATTGGATGTATGACGGTGAAACGCTTGATGAGCGCCGAAGGCGATTTGAAAGCGGAAAATAATTTTATGGGAACAAAATCTTTAAATAAATACTTGCACAAGGCAAGCCAGGCAAAATTTGACGAGTTTTATACCCAGCTTTCAGATATTGAAAGGGAGTTGAGCCATTATAAAGATCATTTTAAAAACAAGGTTGTTTTTTGTAATTGCGATGACCCGAGAGTAAGCGGTTTTTTTCACTATTTTTCCTACAACTTTGAATTTTTGGGGCTAAAAAAATTGATTACGACTTGCTATAAAAATCAACAAGTCGATTTATTCAGTCAAAACAATTCCGAAAAAGCGATTTATCTGGAGTACGTCGGCGACAAGGACGGAGACAAAGTTCCCGATTTAAGTGAAATCGGTATAAAGCATCTTAAAGGCGATGGTGATTTCAGAAGCAAAGAGTGTATTGAGCTATTGAAGCAGGCCGATATCGTTGTCACCAATCCGCCTTTTTCTTTGTTTCGGGAATATGCGGCGCAATTGGTTGAGTATGATAAAAAATTTGTGATAATCGGCAGTTTGAATGCCATAACATACAAAGAAATTTTCAAACTTATAAAAGACAACAAATTATGGCTGGGTTATGGTTTTAACGGCGGGAACGCGTATTTTAAAACGCCATATCCAAAAGAGTTTGCCGAAGGCGTGTACAACAAAGAAACTGGTTTGGTTAAATTTCGCAATGTCGCATGGTTCACCAATTTAGAAATTCAAAAACGGCACGAGGATTTGATTCTTTACAAAACCTATAAAGGAAATGAAAAGGACTATCCAAAATACGATAACTATGACGCGATAAATGTTGATAAGACAAAAGATATACCGCTGGATTATGCCGGCGCAATGGGCGTTCCAATAAGTTTTTTGGATAAATATAATCCTGAACAGTTTGAGATTTTAGGATTAGATGATCACAGAATGCAATATCCTAACTGGCGGGGAAGAGGACCCGATCTAAATGGAAAACCTATTTATAGGAGAATAATTATAAAAAATAAGAAAGTAAAAAAATAAGAGTAGTTTTTAAATTATTATTATGTGTATACCATACCCCAAAACTGCATCAGATACGATGCCGAATATTATAGATCTTTGTAAAAAATTAGTGCCAAATGGCAGGCCCATATATCTTAATGTTGAAATAATTGACGGTGCGATAGAGAATAACTGTTACAAGAATGTTGAAAGCATGATTAAAAATAAAGGCGGATCAATTCAATATGGTTGGCAAATATGGGAAACCATACCCGATCTTATGGCCGAGGCAGAATTTCATGCCGTATGGGCTGATAATAATGATAAACTTCATGACATAACACCAAAATCATTACAGGGAATCAACAGAATATTATTTTTACCTGATTCTGTTCGTAAATACGATGGCAGGCAAATTGATAATGTGAGAATCTCTTTACAAGACGACGATCTTATTAAAAAGTTTATTGAGAATGCCGAGAAGTATTTTGAAGCAACTAATCGTGGTGAATTGGCCGATTACCACGGATATATTGTAATGAATTCAGAAATTCAAAAGTTAGTGGAAGAAAAAAATGAACTATTCCTTAAAATCATGCAAAACTTTATGGCGAAAGGTAAACAAAAATAATTCTATAACCAATCAAGACAAAAACAATCAAATCATCATTTATAACACCCCTGCCTGCTGGCAGGGAAGACGGCGAAACTAAGATTGAAGTTAGTATTAGCAAGAAAAACCGGCTATTTTCCTTCATTTAAGCTAAAAGCATACGGGGGTATGCAATGCCCTCGTTCTGAAAACGAGGGCAAAAATTGACAAAAAATGCCCATATTGATATAATGGACTTACGTAACACCAATTATTTTTATGAGCTTTGATAAAAACAAACCGTATAATGATTTGCCTTTGCTTCCGCCGAAAGTCGATTTGGAGACAAAGGAAATCCTGAAAAAAGTGGTCTTGGCCAGAGAAGCCCTGGCAAAACTTGACGCTTCAAACAGAAGACTGCCCAACGAATCTGTCCTTGTTAACTCCGTGGTTCTTCAAGAAGCGCGGTTGAGTTCCGAGATAGAAAATATCGTCACCACCAACGACGAGCTTTATCAGGCCATAGCCACGGAACAAAAAAACATCAACCCCGGCACCAAAGAAGTTCTGC
>CAZKGJ010000070.1:0-2926 GCA_964552415.1 uncultured Candidatus Saccharibacteria bacterium | reverse complement strand
CCGCCGGATTTTTTAATCAATTTTTCGCCCGGCTGCAGAAACAAATGATAAGTGTTCCCCAAAATAATTTCCGTTCCGAGATTTTCCAACTCTTCCGAGGTTAAATTTTTCACCGCCCCGCGTGTCGCGATTGGTAAAAAACAAGGGGTGTTAATCGCCCCATGAATGGTATAGATTTTGCCTCGCCGCGTTCCTGTGCTGGCTGACTTTTTAAATATCTTGAAAAATGTCATAATGGTTATCGTACGACTTTACCGTCTTCCGGCCCCATGCTTAAATCATCCGGCAAACGGGTGGTTATTCCATCGGAAGAAGCTGAAATTTCCTTTAGTGTAAATTCATCCGTGGCCGACAGATTATTTTTATCCAACAGCACTAAATATTTTCCAAGGTCTTGCGCTGTCGGGTTTGCGCTTACCTGAAACAAAACTTCTTTCAGGGGAAAAGAAATTCCTACACCCGGCTCCAGCGCACCGGCTTCCCAGGTTATTATCCGAGTATTTATATCATAAGATATTTTTTCATCTATTGGAAAAATATTTCCTGTCCATTTTATATTTTCCGGCAGGACGCCTGTTACTTTTACATTTCTAATTTTATTGTTGGTGTTTAAAATCTGCCAGTGAATATTATAAACTGTGGTCTCGCCGATTTTCGGCGGTATAGATCCGGAGGTGGTAAGGCGGCCGTCATCGTTGAAATATCCGCGGGCAAAAAGCGTGACAAGGGAATTCACTTTTGTCTCAAAGATGGAAGAGACAATTATTTTATTTGTGCCGTCGGGATTAAAAATATTTCCATTTTTAAAAGCAACCGTATCTTTTATCAAAAAACTCTCTGACGAAGAACCGCTTACACCAAACCGATCTTTTACTTTCGCACTGAAACTTACTTCGGATTCGCTGTTTGCCGCCAAGCTCAATAAACCGTTTTTGGTTTTGCTATTCCATGTAATTTTATACGAGGACTGATCAATAACTGCGTCTTGTGCCGCGAGTGTTCCAAACTCAAGCACCTCGCCTTCTAAAACAACGGTTACTATCAGATTATTCTGGGGGTCTTTGCCGAGATTCCTGAACCTGACGACAAAGTTCAAAGCTTCTCCTGCACTGGCTGCGTAATTTTCTTTATCGTTTATCAACTGAGTAACGGAAAAAGGAGAGCTTGCTATGTTTGTTTCCGCGCTTGCTTCGTTGTTGAAAACAAAATTTCCTGCACTGTTTTTCTGCTCAAGCACTGCGCCTATAGTTTTAATTTCACCATTGTCTCCGGAGAGAATACCGTTTATTTCTATTTGTCCGCCTGATGATTTTGCTAAATTCTGAATTTCCCACACGTTTTGGGAATTGCCTGCTTTTGGAGTGCTATCCGAAAAAACGAATCCGGCGGGATAATTAAGCCTAATCCGCACTGAATCAAAGTTAATCGGAGTGGAATTGGTGTAGTTTAGGACATATTTTATCTCCTGGCCGCTGATTAACTCTTTCGGAGCGAAAATGCCTAATGATATTTTGGGTGATTTTATACTGAAAGTATATTCGTTTTTGGCGGAAAAATCAGAATTAAAATTTGCTGGTTGATAATCCAGTGCGGCGGACAACTTATTGGCGTCTATCGAGGCTATCTTCGCGGAAAATTTAATCACCCCTTCAAAGCCGCCGGCTATTTCTCCTATGTCCCAGATGATTGACTGTTTTTTGATTGTTCCGAATCCGGAAATATCTTTAATCTCGCTGAACCCGCCTTCGGGGTATTTCAAAGTAAGCACAGCATCTTTGAGGTTTGCCCCATTGCTGTTTTTGTAGAAAATTGAAAACACGGCCTCGTCTCCTATCTCCGTCTCTTTCGGACCATCAATTTTAATTGTTGTATTTGCTTCATTAAAGGAATTTTTACCTTTGTAAAAACCCTGATAAAAAGATGATGCGAGAAAACCCAAAATAGCAAGCAGGGCGACTGCCAAAAAAATCTTTTTCATAAAAGTTTAGCTTTTAAAATAATCTACCGCCTTAAAATTATTTTTTGAAGTTATATCGCCGAAAGAATAATTCAGAACCTTGTTCAGCTTCTCTTTTATTATACCACTTAAATCCGATTTTTTGAACTCATCAAAGTCCGTCTTTATCGCCCTAAAAACAAAGTTACGACTTGCGCCGGCTTCTTTTATCCCCGGAAGCAGTCCCAAAAGATTTAAAATTTTAATCTTGAAAATTAAAATTATCTCGTCGGGTCTGATTTTATATTCGTTTTGTAGAATGTCTTTATCAAGATATTTCAATAGACTCAGCAGAAGATTAAAAATTTTTTCATCCGGAAGATTTTCAAAGGTTATTCTATTCACCAATTCAACCAAATAAAGCGCGACCAATAAATTATCGGCTTTGTTTTTCAGCTTGTTAAAACTCTCTATTTCAAAAGCGCCGGTAAGAGTGGCTATGGATTTGCCGTTAAAAAGCATCAGGTTCAGGTGGCTTAAAACCCCCAGGTGGGGAGCGAGCTTGGAGTTAATTTTTCTCGCGCCTCTGCTTATCGCCTTAATTTTGCCGAATTCTTTGGTGTAGATGGTCAAAATTCTGTCTTTTTCTTTGAAGTCATCGCTTGCCAAAATTATTCCTTCGGCAGGATAAGGTAGTTGCATGAATTAATTGACGGTTAATAGCAAATGGGATATTCTATTTGGTAAAAATCTATTTTATTTTCTTAATTCCAAATTTAAAATGCTGGCCATCAACCGCTAAGTCCTTCTCTAAAATATTCTTCTCTTCCTTATTCCAACGAGCAATATCTTTAGCCAGAGTTTTGGTTTTGATATATTTGCTCCATTTTTTAAGCAATTTGTCTATGGTCGGATTTTGCTCATAAAAAATCTCTATTGTATTTTCCTTGGTCAATCCCAAATCTTTTCTCATTGTCTGAATGTGCCGAA
>CAZKGJ010000069.1:0-3075 GCA_964552415.1 uncultured Candidatus Saccharibacteria bacterium | reverse complement strand
TAATCTGGCCGCAGCGCAGATTACGGAAATTATGAAAAGAAAGTAAGTTCGCAATACTATGAACAGGGGACTGAAAATCATTCTTGTAGTTGTTGTCCTGCTTTTTATCGCTCGGGCCGGTTTATATTTTTATAATAAATATTGGAAAAGCGGCAGCACAGATATTCCGGCAGCAAACACACAGGTGGATCAATTGCCGCGTAATATTTCCAGAGAGGAAGAAGTGAAAATAAAATCACTGGCGGATGATTTTGTCCGCGTCTACGGAACATATAAATTTGGCGACTTTTCGGGACTGGAAAGCCTAAAAGACAAAATGACTGCAGGATTGTGGAGCGCAGAAGCCGAATGGATAAAAACAAAAAAACGCGAAATAGAAAATCAGCCAAAACGGTATATCGCTTTTTCAACTTTTGTCAAAAAAACGGATATTGTTTCGCGCGTTGAAGACAGAGAAACAGATGTAGAAGTGAGCTATAACCAGACCGAAACCAGAGGCGCAGTTGTTCAGGGTGATGTGACTATTAAATACGTAAACGAATTTGGCGAAGAAAAGCCAATTCCCCCGCCAACAGAAACTTCTCAAAAAATTCTTTTAAAAATTGTCAAAGAAAATAATGAGTGGAAGGTTAACAGCATAATTAAATTGGAATAATATTGTGACAATAATCTCTCCGGCCAATAAATCTTTTCTGTTTAAACTCTTGGGCGGCTCTCTGGCAACAATTGTGATAATCTCTCTTTTTTCAGCCATCATTATTATTGCGCCTGCAAACAATTTTCAAAAAGTAAAGATAAACCCGCAGGATCAACTAACTGGAAACATTAATAATTTAAAAATTTATATTGTCTCCGGAAAGATTGTTGATATTCAGGACAAAACATTTTTTTTGGAAGCCCCTGTTTTTGACATCAAAAACAAAAGATGGGCTACGGATAAAAAAGAGATAAGGAAGCTAACAGTTGGCGACAAAACTAAACTATTAAAGCAGGCTTACGAGTGGGATGAAAAGGAAAAGGAAATGGAGCTGGAGACAGATGAAATAAAATTTGCGGATTTAAAAATAGGGGATCGCCTCAATGCTAATTATTCAGGTAATATTTTGGGAGCAAAAGATTTTACGCCAACATTGATTACAATCCTGCCCAATTAAATCTATAATATAATCTATACCATTCTTTTTTTATGATTTTGTCTAAAACAAAACTTGCAAGCTTTCTGCCGGCTATGGTTTTATTTGTTATAATTTTGTTATCGCCCCAGATAAGCCAGGCGCGGATTGATAACTGCAGCACGACCGAATTTTCCAGCGGCTCGCCCACTAAAACCTTGAAATTTCCAGCTGGCGGCGGCACCAATACTGATGCCAAAGTTACGCTTCCGATAGGCGCGACAATCACTTCCGCCCAAGTGGATTTGGCGCCGAACGCTCTTATCAAAACGCCGTATATTTGGATACCAAACTCAAGCGACAACACTCTTGCCCAAATCAGAACAAAAGACGGCACGCTGGTAAAATTGTATAAAAACGGATCCGAGGGATTTCCAGTAACCGCTTTTAGTAATAATTCCCGTATTACTTTGATTCCCGGCGGCGATGTCTGGGTTGCAAACAGGGGTAATAATTATGTTACCTGGCTGGAACCAAAGAATGACGGAACCGAACAATACAAATACGGGGGACAGGTTGACATTGGGGCAAATTACATTCGGGGCGCCACTTTTGACAAAGACGGAAACATTTGGGCGGGCACTCTTGGCGGTTCGCCGGCCCCCGACAGAATAAAAGTTATCTGTGCTAATACCTCTTGCGGCAAAGGCGCGGTTTTGGCAACCCTGAACAGCGCAAGCGCTTATGGAATGATTGGTGACAAATACGGATTGGTTTGGGTGCAATCAAGCGGCATAGTTACTTCTTATAAATATTCAGCCGGAGCAATAACAGCAGTATCAAGCACTTCTGTGACTGGGGGGTATGGAATTGGTATGGATAACGATGCCAATATTTGGGTTGGGAAGATTAGCGGCGGCGGAGTGTACAAAATATCAAGGACATCAAATGGCGCAATAAATAGTAATACCCTTTATTCAAGCGGTTTGGGAAATAATACCGGAGTGGCCGCAAGTGGGGATAATAAAGTCTGGGCAGCTGGTTATACCAATAATCAGGTAAGTGTGTTTAATACAAACGGAACTTTTATTGCTAATTATCCGGCTGGAACGACCCCGCACGGCATTGCAATTGATTTTGATAATAACGCATGGATTGTGAATATGGGTGGAGGCGCTCCGCCGGGAAAAACGGTTTCCAATCCGTCTGGATGCACTGCCGGGTCTGGAAGTGTAACAGTGTATAAAAGCGATGGCACCTATGTCAATACTTATACCACCTGCGGCAACGGGCCTTACAATTATTCTGATATGACTGGATTTAGAAGTATTCCCACTTCAATGAGTATTGGCACAAACCAGTTTTTCCCCGACAGCGCCAATACTTACAAGGATTCTTCTATCGCTACTTCGCTTCAAGCCGCTTTAGCAAGTTGTAATTGTTCTGACGCAAGCGGCGCAAATCAATGCTCTAAAAATTCAGGCGACCAGACAAAATGCGATGTGCCTTTTTCACTGTTTTCAGTAACCGGTGGCACTTATGAGGCGAAGAATTTAAACATCGGTTGCACTACAGCCGTTGCCCCTGTTTCAGGCGGGCTTATTCCTTGCGGCCGGCTTGACAATAATCCTGCCACTCCTTGGGACGATACAGCACCCTGCAATCTTTGCTTCGGATTTTTAATGCTGCAAAATATTATTAATTGGCTTACACAAATTGCTGTGGGAATTGCCGTGTTTATTTTGGTCATCGCGGGACTGTTCTATGTTTTTTCCTCTGGTGAACCAGCAAAAATTGAGCTTGCAAAGTTAGTAATTTCATACGCACTTACCGGTTTGGCGCTCATTTTTGTTGCTTGGCTCTTGATAAATATTATTATCGCAGCTTTGGGCTACAGCCATCCTTTTACTGGCGGCGCTTGGAACATAGTTGACTGCTCGCTTTAGTGGATAACTTTGTTTGC
>CAZKGJ010000068.1:0-3103 GCA_964552415.1 uncultured Candidatus Saccharibacteria bacterium | reverse complement strand
AACGGAAGGGAATTTCACCCTATCCATTCTATCCACCCTTTTACGTTTGAGCCTGTTTCCCAAAAATGATATGGGGGATGAAAGATGGGGGGAAAACAGTATACTCAATACGTCCCGAAGCTGATCCATTAAAAATAGCAGATACTAATTATGAACCAGCTATAGATTTTGCAGGTAAAAACCTGCGGCAAGGCATAATCAACAACATGGAGGGATTATAATGGTTGTCGACGCCTACCTCCTATCTTTTTGATAAAAAGAACAATTCAGTGGATTATAATCATATACCCGCTATAAAAATCTGTCAAGCCCCATCTAACAATTTTCCTCGCTTTCCTCGCCAGCCGGATTTTCTGCTCCGATAGCGGCTTCTTCATCGCTCCTCATTTCCCTCAACTGTTCCTGTTCTTTTCGCAGAATGTCTTCCCATTCCTTGTCGTCTTGATTGGTAAGCGCCCGTACTTTAGCTTTAAAACTTTTGTTGAATTCTACAAGCATTTTCGGATCGTGGGCAAAAATGTCGTTAAGTGTTGCAATCGCCTCCTCTGGCAAAGCAGGTAAAACAACCAAAATATCATTTTGGTCTTCCAGGGGAATTGCCGATTCCGAAATTATAGTTTGAAATCTATCAAGAACCTCCGACATAGTAGATTTTTAGGTATTTCCTGCTTTTGCTTTGGCTAATTCTGTGGCTGCGTCAAAAATAACTTTTTTTTCTTTCCGTTTTTCCGCAGCTCTTTCCATTGCTTTTTCACTGCCTAAACTGCCAATCTCTACTTCTGCTTCGGCTTTAATCTGCTCTAATTTTTCTTTCTCTGTTTTCCAAAAACCAGGTTCTTTTTCTCTAAACATGCTTCTCTAAAAAATTTAATTATTTATTATTTTTATTATACACAAAATTCACAACTTGTCAAGCCCCGCCTCTTAAAAATCCATCCGCTTTTTCCAGCAGCTTTTTTGAATTTGCGAATGTAAGCACTTCTCTGGCTTTGGCGAATTCCAGCCATTTGTACCCAATGTGTTCTGAAGAAATTTTCACTTGATATGTTTTTGTTTCCGCAAGAAAAAGTATCGCGGTTTTGTAAGACAAAACGGTTTTTTTGTCAAAACGTTTCCGATAAAACCAGGAGTGGGTAAGCCGGAACCCCGGAACAAAATTTAACTTTTTAATTCCGGTTTCCTCACGGATTTCTCGCGCGGCAGTTTCTTCTTCGGTTTCTCCGCGCTCAATATGGCCGCGCGGAAAATCCCAATGGCCGGATTCATAATGAAGTAAAAGATATTTTATTTTTTTTCCCTCGCGGCGGAAAATAATAGCTCCGGCTGATTTTTCGCGAATCATAAATTACATCCTTTCCAAAGTTTCTATACCCAAAATTTTCAGCCCGTTTTTGAGTGTAATTGCAACTCCTGAAATCAACCTGAGGCGAGCTTGTCGTAAATCTTTATCCGTTTTTAAAACTGGCAGTGACTCATAGAATAAATTAAAATTATTCGCCAGTTTGTAAAGATAATCCGTGATAACATTCGGCATATATTCATCGGCGGCCCGTTCAATAATTTCGTCAAACAAAATCAATTGCCGTAAGACCACTGATTCTTTTCCCTCTCGCAATAGTTCTGGATTGAATTTTCCGGCTGATTTATCTTTTCGCAAAATGCTTTTTATCCGCGCATAAGTATATTGAAGGTACGGCGCGGAATTACCCCTAAAATCCAGCATTCTGTCCCAATTAAAGGTAATGTCAGTAAGCCGGTTTTGTGATAAGTCATTATATTTTATGGCGCCGATACCAACTGCTTTGGCAACATTTTTCTTTTCCTTTTCCGAAAGTTTCGGATTTTTTTTGGAAACAATTTTATAAGCGCGATCCGCAGATTCGTTTAGTAAATCTTCAAGCAAAATAACTTTCCCTTGCCGTGTGGAAAACTTTTTACCGTCAGGGCATAGCACCATGCCAAACTTAACGTGAATCGCCTGGCCTGGCTTGATAAATCCCAGAATTTCCGCTGCTTTAAAAACTTGCGCCAAATGTCCGGCCTGCTCATTGGCAACCACATAAAGCATTTTTTCCGGATGCCATTTTTCCTTTCGGTATTTTATGGTTGCCAAATCCGTGGTGCCGTAAAGAGCGGCGCCGTCGGATTTTTGAATCATTAGCGGCGGCAAATTGTATTTTTCAAGTGGAATTATCACTGCGCCTTCGGAACGTTTGGCAATTTTGTTTTTCAACGCGGTTTTGATCATTTCTCCAAGCATCGGCTGATAAAAACTCTCGCCCAAAGTGTAGTCAATTTTTACGCCAAGAATTTTATAAATTCTATTAAACTCTTTCATACTTTCCCTGACAAAATATTTCCAGATTCTTACATTTTCTTTGTCGCCTTCCTGGAATTTTTTTGTTTCCGCCCTGGCAAAAGTTTCGAGGTCGGGATCAGTTTTGGCACGCGCGACAAAATCAACATAGAGACGATTCATTTCTTGGGTAAAGTTTTTTTTAAGCGATTTTTTGTCGGCGAAGGACTTATACGCATAGATAAGTTTTCCGAATTGCGTGCCCCAGTCGCCGATATGGTTGTCGCCTATTGTTTTATATCCCAAAAACTTATAAACATTGTAAATCGCCTGGCCAATTATGGTGGATCGCAAATGCCCCACATGCATCAGTTTGGCAATATTCGGGGCTGAATAATCTATTACGACCGCTTTTCCTTTGCCTATTTTAGAGCTTCCGTATTTATCTTTTTGTTTTAAAATCTCGGCTAAATTTTTCTGCACAATTTTGGGTTTTAAATAAAAATTTATAAAGCCGGGAAGAATGATTTCTATCCTCTCAAAAATCCATGATTCATGATTCATGATTCGTGATTCTAGTTCTTTTGCAATCTCCATCGGAGATTTTTCCAGAATCTTCGCCGCCTTCATTGCCGCATTCGTGGTATAATCCCCCATTTTCTCATTCGGCGGATAGAAAACTGAAAAATCAGGCATTTCTTTAATACCTAAATCTTTCAGGGCTTTTTCAATTAAATTGTGGATTTGGCGTTTGTACATATGTTCAAGTATAGCGCAAAATTTGCAATAAAAAAAGAGGCACCTGTC
>CAZKGJ010000067.1:0-3109 GCA_964552415.1 uncultured Candidatus Saccharibacteria bacterium | reverse complement strand
GTTGAGATTCCGGCAGAAAAATGGGAAGGATATTACAAGCGCGCCTGCAATAACTTATCGAAAAAATCCAAAATTAACGGATTCCGGCCGGGTAAAGCGGACAATAAAGTTGTCGCGCAAAACCTGGGCGAACGCGCGATTTTTGACGAACTCGCAAACATCGCAATAAACGATACTTTTTACGACGCACTTGAAAAAAATAAACTGGCGCCTTTGGGCGCGCCGAAAGTTGAGATGCTTAAAATAGCAGCGGGAAACCCAGTAATTTACAAGGCTGTTTTTGCCGTTCTTCCCAAAATCAATGCCGAAGGATACGCGGATATTATAAAGCAGGCGCGCATTAAACAATCTGAAGTTAAAGTGGAAGAAAAAGAGATCACGGAATCAGTTGGGTATCTACTTAATTCTCGCGCAAAACTTATTTCCGTTTCCGGTCCATGCAAAAAAGGCGACAGGGCAGAAATTGATTTTACCGCGAAGATAAACGGCGTAAGAATTGAAAACGGAGAAAGCAAAAACCACCCCCTAATTATCGGTAAAAGTCGGTTTTTGCCTGAATTTGAAAATCAGTTGATCGGAATGAAAAGCGGCGAGAAAAAAGAGTTTGACATTGTTTATCCAAAGGATTACTATAAAAAAGAGCTGGCTGGAAAAAAAGTTAATTTTGAACTAAAATTGAATCTTGTTCAGAAAATTGAAGTGCCGGAATTCAACGACAGCTTTGCCAAATCACTCGGCAGGTTTTCTGGAACAGAAGAGGTTAGAAAAAGCATAAGCGAAGGAATTTTACGGGAGAAAGAAGAAAAAGAAAGAGAAAAAGTCAGAACAAATATAATTCAGAGACTGATTGAAAAATTCGCCACCGATAACTTGCCGGAGATTTTAATTGATGCGGAAATAGCCAATATGCTTACTGAGTTTAAACACCGTGTGGAAGAAACCGGAATAAAACTTGACCACTACCTTGCCCAGATTAAAAAAACGGAAAACGACATAAGGCGTGAATTGCGCAAGCCGGCAGAAGACCGCGTCAACGCCCATCTGATTATTTTTCAGGTTGCGAAAGCTGAAAATATAAAAATAACAGACGAAGAAATTTCCGCCGAGGCCAATAAACTTTTAGCAAAATATAAAAATATACGCGAGGTTGAAAAGAATATCAATCTTGAAAAACTGAAAACCGCGGTTAGCGATTCCTTGACCACGCAAAAGGTTCTTAACCACCTTGAAAACATTGCGCTTAATAAAAAATAATCTGTGTTAATTATATGCAAAAAGAAACACTTCAGCTCGTGCCAATGGTGATAGACAAAGCTCCGTATGGCGAAAGAGCTTATGATATTTATTCCCGTCTTTTGAAAGACCGGATTATTTTCCTTGGCCTGCCTATTGACGATATAGTTGCAAACACGGTTATTGCGCAGCTGCTTTTTTTAGAAAGTCAAGATGACAAAAAAGATATACATCTTTATATAAACAGCCCGGGCGGAAGCGTCTCTGCGGCTTTGGCGATTTACGACACTATTCAGTACTTGAAATCTGATGTTTCAACAATCTGCATCGGTTTGGCGGCAAGCGCTGCGGCGCTTCTTCTGGCAAGCGGCACAAAAGGCAAGCGGCTTTCTCTGCCGAATGCCGATATTTTGATTCACCAGGTGATGGGGGGCGCGAGCGGCCAAGCAGTTGACGTCGCTATTCAATCGCGGCACATTATCCAGTTGAAAGACCGCGTAAACAGAATTTTGGCAAAGCATACTGGTCAAAAAATAGAAAAAATTGAAAAAGACACTGATCGCGACTTCTTTATGACCGCCGAAGAGGCGAAAACCTACGGAATCGTGGATAAAATTATTGCGTCAAAGGGGAAAAAATAAGGCAAAATTCAAAAACAGCCCGCGAAGACAGGGCTGTTTTTTTGACGCGCCGCCCCTTGCTTTTTATTTGTTTTTATTCTAACATTACATTGCCGATAGATAAAGCTAAGTAAATTTAGCTTTAATGCACACAAAAATATAAAAGGAGTTGATAAGAATGCAAAACAACGAAGAAACAGTCGAAGAATTTACTATAACTACCGATGTTGAGTTAAACACTGGCGGCGGACAATTTCTAAGTGTGACTTGTCGCCCTGAAGATGCGGACAAAATCAAAGATTTTTTCAAAAGCGTCAAAAGGGTTGAGATACCCGACGCCAAAACGGTTACGCTTGGTCACGGCGCGTATGGAGCATACTCAAGATACCAAATTGTCCAGCATAAATATGTAGGCGCGGGTTATCCGGGAAACGGCGGGTTTATTGAAGTCCTTGAGATAAAAAATCCTCCTGAAAACCGATGCGGCACGATTATCAATGTTTTGGGCAACAACGGCTACTTTTTCTACGAATTCCGAAGTCTTGAATCCGCTATCAAAGCTTACGACGGTGAAAAAATAAGCTTCTTTGACGGCGCAGTGCCTAAAGACCCCACGGGTATTGGACTTATTCGCAAAGTGGTATGCGGATGGTTTGATCCGTGGTTTTACGCTGTTGCCAACCAAGCGCTTTTTGGGGATTTCGTTTTCCCGAATACTATCGGTATAGACCACCCGATATTCAGGTTCGGCAAAAAATTCGTTGTTGCTGACTATGCGGGACATAAGGAAATTAAAACCTGCATCGCAGTATCAGAGGAAGAAGAAGAAAGATACAGTGACGGTAAAAAGCAAAAATATCTAATAGTTTGGTGGAATGACGGAACTTATTGGAGCGAAAGTAGCGACTTTTTCAATAGACCAAGGTTTCTTGAAGAAAAAGATTTATGGATCCAAGATGCTATTGACGCTTTCCGCAAAGTTCTTAGCGGAGAAATCTCGGAATTTTCCGTAAATACCAACCGCGCCAAAATTGCCGTCAAAGTAGATACGCAAAGCCGCAATAAATCAAATATACGCATAAAATCCAAAAAGGCAAAAGGGGCGACTAAATCTAGAGTAATAGTAACCAACACAGAAGAATGGCCGGGAGTGCTTGCATCACCCCTAATGGAAACGTAAACCAAACTTTATCCCTTGCGAAAAAAATTCGCGCAAGGGATTTTTTATTGCACTAATTTTGCCATACTTTGATAAT
>CAZKGJ010000066.1:1807-3115 GCA_964552415.1 uncultured Candidatus Saccharibacteria bacterium | reverse complement strand
GCCGCTTCCATTTCTTCTCTGGTTTTCTCAATCTCTTCCAGAATTTTTTGAGCGGCATCAGCGGGCGAGCCGATTTCTTTCGGCGGTTGGGTTATAGCCCTTCCAATGACGAGGTACTTTGCTTCGTTTTTGATTGCCACGGAAGGCGGCGTTACCCTCTTTTGATCTCCGGGTTGGGCTGCCCATATTGGCGTAATGCCCGGCGTGATTCTTGACAACGAGTCAAGTTCTGGAAATTTATTCAAGAATTCCAGTTCCTGCGCCGAGCAAACAATATGGTCAACGGTTGCTATAAAGGCCATTTGCGCTAACTGCAAAACCTTTGCTTTTACCGGAGCGCCATAAATAGTATGGCATTCTTCTTCGCTTAAGGAGGTTAGAACTGTTACCGCAGCTACAGAGGGAGGCAATTTCTTTCCGGGTTTATAGCCAGTTTCTGCCCCGTTTATTGCCGCATGCATCATTGCGACTCCTCCCGTTGCCATCACGGTTACAATATCTGCGCCGGCTTGCGCATAAGTTATCATTCGGTTCTTGACCGTGTTGGGTATGTCATGCAATTTCGGGTCAGCCATTACTATGCCGTAGTTTTTCAGGTCTCCGATAATTATTTCAGGGCCAGCGGAGTCCAAAAGGTCGTTTATCTTGAATCCCGCAACTCGATCTTCCAGTGTTTCTGCCAGCTCAAGAGCTTTCTCAAGTTGCATTCCGTCCAATGCTACAATTATTGGGTTTTCATCTTTGTTCATTTTCTATCACATCCTTAATTTCTTTCCTTTTTCCCTTACAGTTTCTATTCGCATTCTATTCACAGGGAGTTATCCCTTTATGTTTGCACCCATTTATGGCATCCTTTGTTCTTTTTCTTGAACAAGGCACGGGTTCCGTTGTTATTTGGTCTTTTTTTCTTCTTCGCTTTTATTTTCTTCAGTTTCATTCGTTTTCACCTCTATTCCTCTTTCCCGCCACAAGGAAAACCTCTTTGGCAAATTTGGTCCGTGCATCCGGCACAGGGATTGCCTTCTTTTTCGGATTCCTCAACCTTATCTTTATCTTTTTTGTCCATATTACCTCCGAAAAGGATCATTCCTCGCCGCAGCAGTCATCGCTGCCGGTTTCGCCGCAACACCGTGTTTTTATTCCTTCAAATAACTCCGCGATTGCTTCTGCGCCAGATGTTTCCACCCCATCTTTTACAAGAGCTTCGGCCGGAATTACCTTTGGCGGTACACAATCTTTGCAATACTGATTTCTGCCCAGGCATTCTGGTTTATGTTCTGCCATTTTTATCGCCTCCTTTGTTTCATC
>CAZKGJ010000066.1:0-1707 GCA_964552415.1 uncultured Candidatus Saccharibacteria bacterium | reverse complement strand
TTATCCTTTCGGTTTTTGAACTCATTATTATTTCTTCCGGCGCTTGGTCGCCAAAATCAGCAGTTGCGCCTTCTGCCATTGCTATGAGCCGAGCTACCGCCCTTGCAAAAGTCGGAGGACCAGAACCAATGATATCGCCGTCTGTATCCGCGATTACGGCCGCATTCACGCCTTCAATTTCCAATAGTTCTCGGCGGACTTTTTCAATTTCCGCATTCTTACTCTTTTTTACCATTTCTATCACCTCTTTGATTTTGTTTTTCTGTCTTTTCCTACATTAGCTATTATTTGCAATTCCCTTAAATCTGCTTCGCAATCATCATGGTTAATCATTCCGTCTTTTGGCAGGGTACAAAATTGGCACCTTTCAACCATTTTCTCACCTCTTTATTTGTCAGAAAAGCAACAAGGACACTGACCAGTTGCTGGATCTACAATTTCGCCGTCTGCTCTTTGTTTTAATCTGGCGATTCGTTTTTCTTCTTTTTCTTTTCCCATCTTTATGCCTCCAAATTCATTTAAATTTTGAAAGGACAACTAAATCCCGATTTTTCGGGATCCCTCCTTTCTGTGCTTTTAGCTTAATACTTTATTGCATTTTGTCAACCCCGTAGAATAATTTACACTCGTCTATACATCAGATAATTATCACTGATATATTTCAGAAATTTTATTTTAGTGTCGGACTATTGTAAATTATCTTACGGGGTCAATTCCCTACTTTATAAACCGCTTCGCAGCCGGACCAATTTGGATTTAAGGTTTTGCACCTTTCGCCCGTAAATTTGTAAGCCAGGTCGGCAATGTCCGCACCCATTGATTTAAAAGTCCTGATTTGCGAAGAGTATTTGGAAATTGCGCTGATTTTTTGAGAAATTTGGGCATAGTTTAATTCAATGAAATTTTCTTCCAACTGAAGATTGTCTTTTGCGCTTAAATAATTTTTTAGCAGTTCGCCGTCTTTTTTCGCAAATTGCCTGACATAAGAAAAGTCCTCGTAAATAATAAAGTTGATTTTTGTGCCGCCGGAGTATTTTTTTGCGATTTGTATAAAAGCGTCATGCAAAATCTGATGATCTGGATGAGTGATTTTTTTGCCAAAAGTTGCTGGACCGTAGATAAAAAGTTCGCGGTTTTGGTTTTCAGAAATTATTGCCTCAATATCTCTGATAATGTCATTTTTAATCTGCTCTGCCGCTTGTAGATTCGCGCGCCCGTCTTTTGCCTTTTCGCGGTATTGGAAATCAAGATAATTATAATTTCTGATTGTTGCGCCGAGAGGAATAAGCGCCTGCTCGTTTTCTTTAGATCGCGACATAGTCGCTTCGCGGCTGTCTCTAAATCCAGAACGTTTGTCCCAAACCGTATACGCAACTTTCTCCGGCTCTCCGGCAAAAAAAGTGGCAACGAGAGTCGGATTTTCTTGCTTGGCGATTAGTCCGCCGAGAGAAAGCACAGTATCGTCAAAATGAGCGGAAAGAATTACCGTCAAAGGCTTCTCAATAACGGTTTGGCTTTCGGGATTTTGGCTTTGGAAAGGTGCGGAGTAGCTGGAATTTTGTCCGCCGCTGGCGGGATTATTTTTCGGCAAATTTAAAAAAATAATCAGTATTGCTGAAATTATAAAAACTGGCAGGGCAATGGCGATGGCGAAAAATAGTTTCATAACTTTGGTGGTGTTTGTTGGAAAAAGTCTGGACTCATTTT
>CAZKGJ010000065.1:0-3153 GCA_964552415.1 uncultured Candidatus Saccharibacteria bacterium | reverse complement strand
ATGGAGGAGGTGAAGGTGTATGGAAAAGAAACAGACTGTTTCAACTGCTGTCACAGAAGACGAAGACATAGTCAGGGCGTTTGATGGAGTCTATGCATCCAAGTATGCAACTTCTATCTGCGGCCGGTTATGCGTATGCAACTGCGACGTAACACCGGCAGCAATCAGCAATGCCGGAATACCCTGAGAAGCAACGTTAAGAAAACTGGGATAAGGTTACGCCTTATCCCTTCATTTGGAGGTAACGATATGG
This sequence comes from uncultured Candidatus Saccharibacteria bacterium, assembly GCA_964552415.1. Classification (GTDB taxonomy): domain Bacteria; phylum Patescibacteriota; class Minisyncoccia; order JAHIHE01; family JAHIHE01; genus JAHIHE01. The sequence continues at coordinate 2,900 of CAZKGJ010000065.1, read as the reverse complement.
CGGAAAAATACTATTGGGCAGAGTACGGACATATAATAGCGAAAGAGGATTTAGCGGCATGCTTTAACGCGCTGAAAATGCGTCCGGTATTCATTCCTTTAAAAGAGGCGGAATCCATAAAGCATTTATGCGCGAATGGCGCAACTATTGATGTCCTAAAAAAATCTATGAATATTGCCAATGTAGACGAGATAATAGTCGAGTTGATAAAAGCCAAGGTGATTTATAAAGGAAGACCCCGCGACATAGGTGCGGGTCGGAAATTCGGAGAAATCGCGGCCGCGAATACCTCGGTCCAATATCTTTACCTGATATTGACAGACGCCTGCAATTTGAATTGCTCATATTGCTTTTTACGCAACAGAAACGCCGTGCATGCCACTGGCCAAAAAATGAGCGAGGAAATCGCGAAACTTGCAGCAGTAAGATTTTCAGAGCAACTCTTATCTGCCAAAACGCCTTTGGAATCCGGCCAAGTCGTTTTCTATGGCGGAGAGCCTCTTATAAACTTTCCGGCACTAAAAGCATTTGTAGAAGCACTGGAAGATATCAGAGCAAAGACAAATGATTTGCCGTCCATAATTTATACCATGACGACAAATGCGACACTAGTAACGGAGAAAATAGCCAGATATTTGGCGAAGCATAAAATTGCCGTAGGAGTATCCATTGACGGTCCTGAAGAATTGATGATGGATAGGTGCACGAATAGGAATAAAAATCCATCGAGCGAAGTGATAAGAGGGATCAAATTACTCCAAAAAGAAGGTGTCAGTGTTGGAGCATCATGCACATTAACCGAAAGAGTCGTTAAGAACTTTGATAATGTTCTGGATCACCTGTTAAACACGGTTGGTTTCAGGAGTCTAAGTTTTAACATGATTCTTCCGAATCCTGACGGAGGATTTGATGCCGACTATTGCGAAAGGGCAACCAAAGCAATGATCAAATCTTGGGAGCTTTGCCAAGAAAAGGGCGCAAACGAAGACCGCATTACCCGTAAGGTTAGGGCGATCAAAAAGTACATTCCTTATCCGTATGATTGCGCGGCTTGCGGAAGCCAGATATTTGTAGATCCGAGTGGAAGAATTGGCCTATGTCAGGGAACCTTAGGAAGAGAGGATAAAATGATTTGTGACGTGCACAGATCATTCGACCTATCTGATTATCCACTCTACGAAAAGTGGCGCAGAAGAACCCCGCTCCTTATGGATGGATGCCAACAATGTCCGGGCGTCGGCATTTGTGGCGGAGGTTGCGCTTTAGCGGCAGAATCCGTCAAAGGCAATATTTACGAGCGAGACGAAAGGTTCTGTGTGCATACCAGAATATGTTTGGAGTGGTTAATCTGGGGAAAGCTATTTCCCTATATCAAGAAAAATAAATTCGGGAAGTGACATTGGTTAACATGTTTACTTCCTTTTTTTATCTGATAGAATTATGATAATGGAAACTATTTTTACAATCGATAAACACTATGATAAAAAAGCGGTCTGGCAAATGCTGCACGGATGCGATCCTTCGAGAAAAGAAAGCCGGGCAAAATCCATGGGTTTGTCAAAAGATGAACTGGAACATATTTTGTCTATGAAAAAATTTAATGACAAGGATAGCTTTTTGAACGAATTAATTGAGAGCCGCTATAAAACAAACGAGGATTTGCTCAATAATGCTGTAACCTCTTACCAATTTGCCTGGAATGACATAAACAATCTTTTTTATCCTGAAGTAAAAAGAATCACTGGACATAAGTGGAGATACGATAAATATTTTGTTATCTTAAGCCCAATCAATGTTGGTATATCCAGCCGAAAAGGTAATAAAGTTATCCGTTCATGTTTTGAAGATCCGTATAAACAAAGGCGTATAACAGCGCATGAATTGCTTATGACTCATATTTGGAATATTTTTGACAAGGAATTTAAAAATGCAAAATTAGCCGAAAGTTCTTTGTGGGCGTTAAACGAGGTAACTACCGTGGCCGTTTTGTCTTTAGAGCTGCCTCTGAATGAAATTTGGGGCAACAATTACGCTAGTTACCTGAAAAATTATCCGCAACTAAATAATTTGAAAGCGGAATTAAAACATGTCTATTTAACTAAACCAGGTTTCATTGAATATTTAAAAGAAAGTATTAAGATTGTCAAAAACTGTAATTTTTGACAAAGATTTTTTATCAATGATATATTACTCAATAAAAACAAGCCGCCTAAGTAATAAGGCTGCTTGTTTTGCTTCAAGGAGGGAGATGCGGTAAAATACTAAGCAATCGGTCCTTTGGCAATAAAAAAGCAAGATATTATACTTTTCCGGAATTAAAGAAAATATTTGATAATAATAATTTATCCATAAGTTCGGTTTATGGGAATTACGATAAAGGAAAATAAATATTGACAGCCAGCGGATAATTGTCGTTGGAAAGAAAAACTAAAGGCGATATCTGTATTTATGACCCCCGGATCATCTTCAAGTATTCCTGGATACACGATCAAAACTGGAAAGGGTGAATAAAGCTCTACCCGGAGAAAAACATAATAGATATAGCTACTTCCATTTTCACCGCCGCATTGTTCAATTGTTCATAAGTAACAAAAGTTTTAGGATCATTTGTTGGAAAATAGATAGGGTAAAACCGTAAGTATCACCTTCTGTAGTAGGAGGCCCGCCGGAGCAAAAATTGGAATACCGATTTTGTTATTAGGACTAGAGGGAAATAACAGAAACAGAAATAATAAACAACTATTTGCCGCACTTTTTCCCGTAAATTTGGGGCAGTAAAGGGAATTTGGCCAACAACCAATTCCCTTATTTTTTTTAAAACCATTTTAAAATTTGCTCCGAATTACAAAATGAAGTATAATAACAACAGCTAAAACCTTAATCCTTTTTATGAAATTCAA
>CAZKGJ010000064.1:0-3272 GCA_964552415.1 uncultured Candidatus Saccharibacteria bacterium | reverse complement strand
GGATTTAATTATGGTATAATTATAGCACATCTTCCCATTTTTGGCACTTTAAGCTAAACAGGGAACTGTGGATAACCAACTAACAATTAAACTTTTTAAATATGGGATTATTTTCGGGCGGAAAAATTTTTAGCCGCGGCTCAATAACGCCGGGGAAAAGACTGGATAAATTTATCAAGAAAGACCCTGATTTGAAAAAGATAATTAATCCCCGAGAGCGAAAAGAGTTGATTGGAGAGCTTGAAGAAAAATTCGGAGGCAAGCCGATTAGCAAATTTCAGCTGAATAAAGAGTTAAAACATATCGGCGTTAAACCCGATGATCTGATTGACAGTAAGGAGGCGGGTGCGGTGCGCAAAGAGCTTGGAGAAGAGTTTGAGCGAGAAGATTAGCGCAAGTAAAATTATTTCAAATTTATGCAAATGAATGTTTCCAAAGACAGGAAGGAGAGTTTTGAATTTAAAAAAAGCGAATCCGAATTGCGCACAGAGATAAGCCAATTAAAAACCCTTTTGGAGCTGAAGGAACAAGAGTTGAAATCGGCGACAGAGGCTCCTTTTTTAAAGGATGAGATTTTACGCATCAGGGAAAAAATTTCAAAAGAGCAGGAAGAATACGAAAAAATTAAAGAAACGGGTGAAAAAGAGAAAGAGCGGCAAAAAGAAAAACCGCGACAAGACGCGGAAAAAGCGCCTGCGGCTCGCGCTCGTAGCGCGCAACCTTATCTAAAAGTCAAAAAAACCGCTGCTGGAGCAAAAGACCCTGATATTTCACATCAAGTTGCAATTTTGGTTAATTTAGCTTTTACTAAAGGAATTTATTATGCGGTAAAAAACGCAAGAAGTTTGAATAACCCTTATTTATTAGACAGATTTCACGATACTTTGGTAAATGAACTTTACGACCAACTGGTAAAACACGGAAAAATTAAATTTATCAAATAATCGGCTGTTTATGGCATTTGAAATTTTAAATTATGTTATTGATTTTTCCGCGCTTGACCTTTTGACGATTTTTTTCGGGTTCGCGGCAATCACGGTGCTGGTTTGGAATTTTGTGTCTTCTCGCGGAAAACTTAACCGTTCGCTGAATATGGCGCTTTTTTCCGTGACTTTGCCGCGCGAAATAAAGGAAGAAACGAAAGAAAAAGAAAAAAACGAAAAGGAGCTTATTGCCGTGATGGAACAGTTTTATACAACCTTGTCACGATTAAGCGAAGGGTTTATCAACCGGCTTTTGTACGGCCGGTTTCATTTTTCTTTTGAAATCGCAGTGGAGTCAGCTGGACAGGAAATCGGGTTTTATATCGTCGCGCCCAGAAAGTTTGAGAAATTGATAGAAAAGCAAATTCACAGTTTTTATTATGCCGCTCAGATTGAGCGAGTGGAGGATTACAATATTTTTTCACCAAATTCAGCAGTGGCGATAAAAGAGCTCATTCTTGCAAAAAAATTTATTTTTCCGGTGCGCACATATCAAAATTTGGATTTTGACCCCCTAAACAATATTACCAACACTTTAAGCAAATTGCCTGTAGGCGAGGGCGCGGCAATACAGATTATGCTTAGGCCTTCCGGGCTGAACTGGCGGCACCAAAGCTTTAAATTTATCCGCCAGATTCAGGAAGAAGGATTGCAAAAAGCAATTTATGGGCAAAGTTTAATAGCGAAAATTTCAAAATTTTTTCAGTCAAAGGTTAAAAAAGACAGCGAGGGAAAACTGGCGCCAAAAGAGCCGATGAAACTTTCGCCGCTTGACGAAGAAGCGATAAAATTGATTGAGGGAAAGGCGAACAAGTCTGGATTTGAGATCAATATCAGAATTATTGCCGCGGCGCCGGTAAAAGAAAGAGCCGAAAGCATAGTTGGTCAGATTGAAAGCGCTTTTAGCCAGTTCAGCTCGCCGAATTTTAACAGCTTTAGGTCTATAAAATTAAACTATAGGAGTTTTAAAAAAGTTACTTATGATTTTATCTTTCGTAACTTTGATGAAAAAAATGCAATAATTTTAAGTACTGAAGAACTTGCAAGCATTTTTCATTTTCCGACAGTTGTGCTGGAAACTCCGAAAGTCAAATGGCTGCACGCAAAAAACGCTCCAGCCCCAGCAAATATCGCATCCGAAGGATTAATTTTGGGATACAATGCTTATCGCGGCGAGACAACTGTTGTAAAAATCGCCAGAGAAGACAGACGCCGCCATCTTTACGCAATCGGGCAGACCGGTACCGGAAAGTCAACTTTTTTTGGAGAAATGATAAAAAGAGACATTATTGCCGGCGAAGGAGTGTGTGTAATTGATCCGCATGGAGACCTGATTGACGATGTCCTTACTGCGATTCCCGAGTCGCGCGTAGAAGATGTTATTGTTTTTGACCCTTCTGACACTAACAGGCCGCTCGGGCTCAATATGCTGGAAGTTGACGCAGAAGAGCAGAAAGACTTCGCGGTTCAGGAAATGATAGCGATTTTTTATAAATTATTTCCGCCTGAGATGATTGGTCCGATGTTTGAACATAATATGAGAAACGTTATGCTTACTTTGATGGCGGACAAAGTTTATCCCGGCACAATCGCGGAGATCCCGAGGATGTTCACCGACGCCGAATTTCAAAAATACAAGCTGCGCAAAGTCTCGGACCCGGTGGTGCGCGCGTTTTGGGAGAAAGAAATGGCAAAAACCAGCGACTTCCACAAATCGGAAATGCTCGGATACCTGATTTCCAAAGTCGGAAGGTTTGTTGAAAACACGATGATGCGAAACGTTATCGGTCAGGAAAAATCCGGCTTTAATCTGCGGGAGATTATGGATAGAGGAAAAATTTTACTGGTGAATCTTTCTAAGGGAAAAGTCGGAGAAATCAACAGCAGCTTGCTCGGGCTGATAATCGTTTCAAAAATACAAATGGCGGCAATGTCAAGAACAGATATTCCATTGGAAGAGCGGAAAGATTTTTATTTGTATATTGACGAGTTTCATAATTTTACCACCGATTCAGTGGCGACGATTCTTTCCGAAGCAAGAAAATACCGCCTGAATTTGAACATAGCCCACCAATTCATAGCCCAACTGGAGGAAAAAATCCGCGACTCGGTTTTCGGAAATGTCGGCACGATAGTTTGCTTCAGAATAGGCGCGGAAGACGCCGAATTTGTGGCAAAACAATTCGCGCCGGTATTCAACGAGCGCGACCTGACCAGTATTGATAATTACAGCGCTTATCTGAAGCTGATGATAGGCGGGGCAATTTCAAAGCCCTTTAACATAAAAAC
>CAZKGJ010000063.1:0-3342 GCA_964552415.1 uncultured Candidatus Saccharibacteria bacterium | reverse complement strand
ATTGAGAAAATGGTCAAAAATGGCGAGATTAAGGCTCTTGAAAAGTAAACATAGAAACTATTTAACACCAATCACCCACCACTTACTAATTTATGGCACTAACGCCTCCCAAAGTCAAAGCAATACTTAAAAAGCAAAAATTGATTGAAATTAAAAATGTAAGTTCACACTTTCATAATTATTGCTCAATTTGTTTGAACAAAGAAAAAAAACTGGTCTACCTTAAGGTTAGGCTGTATCCCAAATTAGTTTCGCAAGAAAACTTCGCCAAGGAAGTTATTACGAACAAGTTTTTATCAGAAAAGTTCCATCGTAATAGATTTTTTATTGTGCCGAAATATTATAACAGTGAACTTAAAAAATGGCCCCAGTGGATGATTAGAGAATACACTGCTGGTAGAAGAATGGGCGATGTTTGGGGTTTTAATCCGAAATTTATCAAAAGGATATCGCCGAAAGAACTTGCAGATATTTTAGATTTTATTCGCAATAATATTTCCAACGAATTCAAGAAAAGAATTCGCGGTCAGCGCGCTAAACTGTTCCAAAAATGGACAAGTTCTGAATATAGAAAATATTTTTTAAAATATTTGATTTTGTCCCGAAAATCCATTGGTCGCCAGCAACGAGAAAAGACGATAGAAATATTTAGCCGCTACAAAGAATTTTTTATCAAAAATAATAATTATCTAACGCATGGCGATTTACACCCCGGGAATGTTATTTATAATAAAAAATGGTTAGTCCTGCATGATTGGAAATACGCACACTGGGACAACCCCTACTTTGATTTTACTTTTGTCTGGCTTCTTCTTTGGCTAAATAAAAATTGGCGCAAAAAATTATTCGCACTTGAATTAAACAGAGCGAGCAGTAAGGAAATATTCTGGAAATCGTTTCATCTTTCGGTTCTGGAGCTGGTCCCGAAAATGATATCAATTTTTATGCAAGCTTCCCAAATCAGCAGAGCCGATCGCAAAAGAGGAATTAAGGAAATTATAAAAAGTTTTAACGCGGCACTTGATTATTTAAGTCAAAACAATTCTTATAAATTATAAACGATAGGCCGTAAATTAATTTTATGCGTATTGCGATGTTTTGCAGCGGTCGGTTTCCGACCCCGCCTCCCAAAGGTACGATTTATGCTCCGCTTTGGATCAATAGTTTGCTGGCTGAGGAAATGACAAAACGAGGACATAAAGTCACTTTATTCGGCGCTAAGGGCACGAGATCTAATGCAAAAGTGGTTACCTTAGATCTGTTGCCGCTCGAAGCCAATCGTCGTTTAAAAGGGTGTACAGATGTGAGAAAAGATAGAGCAATCAGCTTCTACGAGCAACTGTTTATCTCTGAAATTTATAAACGGGCAGGTCGCGGTGAATTTGATGTAATTCATATCCATCCCGCTGAATTGGCAATCGGTTTCGCTGTAAATAGTTCTATTCCGACTATTTTTACTCTTCATGACCCGATTTCTTGCTGGAGAAAATTTGTCTATTCTAGTTATAAAAGCAAAAATATTTATTTTGTTTCCATAAGCGATTCTCAGCGCGCGCCTCTTAAAAACATAAACTATATTGCCACGATTTATAATGGCATTGATCTTTCAAAATATCCATTCGGCAAAACAGCGGGCAATTATTTTTTTATTGCATCTCGCCTCGTGCCGCCAAAAGGGATTGATTTGGCTATAAAAGTTGCCATCAAAGCGAGAATTGCTCTAAAAATCACTGGTGAGATAGTAGATAAATCTTACTGGGAACAAAAGATTAAACCATTTATTGGCGGGAAAATTAAATATGAGGGTATGATACCGTACGAAGAAATACCGAAATTCTATAAAAACGCCAAAGCATTTTTATTTCCGATTCAATGGGATGAACCTTTTGGACTAGTAATGATAGAAGCAATGGCATGCGGTACGCCGGTTGTCGCTTTTGACCGCGGGTCAGTAAGAGAGGTCGTGAAAAACGGCGAGACCGGCTTTATTGTTCCACCATTGGACAAAAATAAGGAGCCGAATATTAGCGGAATGGTTGAAGTGATAAAAAAGGTGGATACGATTGACCGATCTTTTTGCAGACAGTATGTTAAAGACAACTTCAATATTCAAAGAATGGTTGATAAATATGAAGAAGTTTATAGGAAAATTTCTAAAAAATGATTATGCCCCAAAAATTTTTCTCGGCATTGATATCGGCGCCACCAAAACAATTTTTCTGGTAGTGAAATTTCGCAACCGAAAATTTAAGGTTTTGGAAATTTCAAAATGCCCGACGCCGCGGAAAGAAAAAGAGATTTTGGAAATGGTTGAGAAAAATTTTAAAAGTTTGGTAGAAAGATATAAATTTGCGGGCATCGGTATCGGATTTGCCGGACCGGTTAATTTTAAAAAAGGCGAGGCGATAAAAGGGCCGAATTTAAAATTTACAGGCAAAATAAAATTCAAAAAAATACTGGAAAAACAATTGCGAATTCCGGTTGCCGTGGACAATGATGTCAAATGTCTTCTTTTAGCCGAAAGCGCTTTCGGCAAGGCCAAAGGCCGGAAAAATGTCATCGCCTTGACGCTCGGCACTGGCACTGGCGGCGCCATAATGATTGACGGCCAAATTTATCGCGGAGCCGATAACTTTGCCGGCGAAGTGGGACATACTTACATCGGCGAAGATACAGAATTTGAAGCAAGCGCTTCCGGGACAGGATTAACCAAGGTCTACAAAAATCTTACAGGCGCAAATATAAGCAGTGTTGAGATTGTTCGGCTGGCTGGAAAAAATAATCAAAAAGCCTTGGAAGCAGTAGAGCGCGTGACAAAAACCTTGGGATTGGGACTGGCTAGTTTGATTGAGGTATTTAATCCTGAATTGATAATTCTCGGCGGCGGATTAGCAGAAGCGGATTTGGTAGTAAGCAAAGCCAAGCAATACGCAAAAAAGAAGGTATTTTTAGCTTCTTTGGCTAAAACCCCTATTTCGGTTTCCAAACTCGGCGAAGCTGCTGTCGCGGTCGGCGCGGCTTTATTGTTCCGAAATGCAAAAGCTAAGTTTTAATTTTTACCCACTTTCTTTTCCCGGCCTTAATTACCGTTCCATTTTTTATTTCAATCTCCGTCTTCCAGCCAGAAATTATTTTTCCGTCAATTTCCACGGCTTTTCCTTCCACCAGCCGCTTTGCCTCGCTTTTTGAAGAAGTGAGTTTTGTTTTTACCAGCAAATCTAAAATCGGAAGATATTTTCCGCTGATTTTTATCTCCGGCATTTGGCTCGGTAATTTCTTGTCCCGAAAAATTTTATTAAATTCTTTTTCGGCCTTAAGGGCTTCTTTGGCCGAGTGGTACAT
>CAZKGJ010000062.1:0-3342 GCA_964552415.1 uncultured Candidatus Saccharibacteria bacterium | reverse complement strand
ATCAAGCAAGCTCATGAAGGATTGATTACAAAGCAGTTCTCCGCTTTGGACCTTGCAAAAGACGCGCTCGGAAGAATCAAAAAAGTTGATGAAAAGGTAAAGGCTTTTCTGACTATTCGCGAAAAAAGCGCTTTGGAAGAAGCCAAAGATGCGGATAAAATCATAAAAGAAAAATTAGCCAAAGGCGAAGAGATAGATGTTTTAACCGGTATTCCCGCGGCTATAAAAGACAATATTTTAGTAAAAGATGTTTTATGCACTGCCGCTTCAAATATTTTGGCAAATTATATCGCTCCATATGATGCCACAGTTGTTGAGAAACTAAAAAACCAAAACTCGGTTATTCTGGGAAAAACGAACCTGGACGCTTTTGCGCACGGCGCTTCTACTGAAAATTCCGACTTTGGTCCAAGTCGCAACCCCTGGGACATGGAAAGAACCCCAGGCGGTTCTTCTGGCGGTTCTGCCGCGGCAGTCGCGGCAGGCGAGGCGATTTTTGCTTTGGGAACCGATACGGGAGGTTCAATCAGGTGCCCGGCTTCGTTTTGCGGCGTTATCGGCCTAAAGCCGAGTTATGGCAGAATTTCGCGCTACGGCCTGATAAGTATGACTTCTTCAACCGATTGCCCGGCCATTATCGCCAAAACCGCGAGAGATGCCGCTATTGTTTTGGAAGCGCTGTCAGGCCGGGACAAAAAAGACTCTACTACGGCAGAGGAGCCGGTGCAAAATTATCCGAAGTATTTAGACGGAAAAAGTTTAAAAGGTCTGAAAATCGGCGTGCCGATTGAGTATTTTGGCGAAGGACTGGATAAAGAAGTTGAGCGAGTTATCCGGAAAGCAATTTCTGTTTTGGAAAATCAGGGCGCGGAAATAATATCCGTAAGTCTGCCGCACACCAAATACGCAGTGCCGGTTTATTATATTATCACCCCGTCTGAGATCAGCGCGAATCTTGCGCGATTTGACGGGATAAAATACGGCTATTCGGTTGAAACCAACGGGAGACATAAAGGCGAAGCCGAAGATCTTTGGGAGGTATATTTAAAAAGCCGGCGGTACGGGTTTGGAGACGAAGCAAAACGCAGGATAATGCTTGGAACTTATACACTTTCAGCCGGATACTATGACGCATATTATTTAAAAGCGCAGAAAGTTCGGACTTTGATAAAGCGCGATTTTGACGAGGCTTTCAAACAGGTTGATTGCTTGTGCGCGCCGGTTGAACCGCACGCGGCTTTCAAGCTCGGCTCCCGCGCCACGCCTCTGGAAATGTATTTGGAAGATATTTTTGTAAGCGCGGTTTCTTTGGCAGGACTACCCGCGATATCCGCTCCTTGCGGATTTATCAAGCCGAAAAACAGCGATAAAGAATTACCCATCGGCTTGCAGATAATCGGAAAGCTGTTTGATGAGGCGACAATTCTCCGTGTAGCAGATATTTACGATAAAGCAACAGAGTGGCGCAAGATAAAACCAAAATTATAATAATTATAACAGTTATAATATAAAGATTATACTTTATGTTTTTGTTCCAAGCGGCAGTTTCCTCAGATTTAGGCGACACATCGTTTATACAAAGTATTGTTTCTTTCTTTACAGCCACTCCTTTTGTCTTAAGGGTTTATTTGTATTTTAAATATATTTTGATCGTTTATTCGGTTATTTTATTGATTGCTGTTATTTTAGTGCTTATCCACAGCCGGCCCAAAAAGATTGTCAAGCAGATAGAACGCGACCTGGAAGCGATGTTTCAGAGGGAAAGAGGAAAAGAATTCACCGGGAAATGGCAGGAAATTTTAAAGCGTCTTGCTTTACCAGAAGAAGCGAGCTACCGCATTGCAGTCATAGAGGCGGATAAATTTTTTGAAGAAGCGATGAGACGACTGGGCTATGTGGGAGAGAATTTCAGCGACCGTCTAAAACAGGTTCATCCGACAGAAATTAAAAATTTAAACGAGGTTTGGCAGGCGCACAGGGTCCGCAATTCTTTGGCGCATGATCCAGATTTCAAGCTGTCGCATGGCGAAGCCGCAAAAGCGGTTGATGCATTTGAAAAGGCCCTGCAGGACCTGGAGGTTATTTAGACAGGCGGCGCGCTTGCTAAAATTTTTATTTTTGATATACTTTCACTTACTGCCCCTGTCTGTTATGTTAGGGGGTAAGTTTTTATTACGTCGCCGTAATACCCTCCGCCAAAGACGGAGGGATGAAGGCGAAATAGAGGTATTGGCGGAGCCGAAACTTATCGTAAAAAACCCGCCCAGATACCCTCCACATCAGGCGGAGGGTCGGGTTTATTATCGCGGGGTAGAGCAGCGGCAGCTCGCAAGGCCCATAACCTTGAGGACGCTGGTTCGAATCCAGCCCCCGCAACAAGAAATTCGTCAGGGTAGCTCAGTCGGTTAGAGCGAGGGACTCATAAGCCCTAGGTCGTGGGTTCGATTCCCACCCCTGACACAGGTCTTTGGGTCCGTGGTGTAGCCCGGTCTAACACGTCTCCCTGTCACGGAGAAGATCGAGGGTTCAAATCCCTTCGGACCCGCCTTCGTCTCTCCGAAGCTCGACTTCGGCGGGCGCAGCCCGCGAGTAAAAGTAGTTATCAAAATACGTCTTCAGGGGCGTATTTTTATTATTCGTCAGTCCTTGCCATTAACCCGAAAATGGTGTAAAATATTACTATAATTGAGCGATGAGAGAGCCGGATTATAAATCCTTATGACCATTAGGACGTTTTTAGCAGGGACAGCCGGAGCAACCGTGATTTGTTTTCTTGCCTGGTTTGCTGTAATCACGGCATTTGATCCGTTTAAAGCAGGGATTATCGGATTTATCCTTTTTTATTTTAGTTTGTTTTTGTGGTTAAGCGGAGTTTTTTTGCTTGCTGGTTTCTATCTGCGGCTCGCTGCCAAACCTGGTACAATGCCTTTTATCCTGATAACCGTTTCCGGCAGGCAGGCGGTATTCTTATCATTGTTTATTAATATCCTGTTGATTTTGAAGGGATTAAAAATGATTAATTTATTTAATGCGGGTTTTTTGTCGGTCGCAATTATTTTCCTTGAAGCATATTTTAACAGTCGCAAGTATGGCAATTTACGATGAAGTAAATAAAATAAAACTTTTTGCGCTTGAAGAAATTTCCAGAGTGCAGGATTTGGTGAAGTTGGAGGGACTTCGGATCAAATATTTGGGACGTAAAGGCGAGCTTACCCAGATTCTGAGAGGATTGGAAAAATATCCCGCCAAAGAGCGGAAAGCCATTGGCGCGCTTGCCAACGAAGCAAGAGTTGTTTTAGAAAACGGAATAAGCAAGCGGCAAAAATATCTGCAAGAAGCAGA
>CAZKGJ010000061.1:0-3401 GCA_964552415.1 uncultured Candidatus Saccharibacteria bacterium | reverse complement strand
GTAGGACTACGGGTTTTGGTCCCGTCAATTGGGGTTCGAATCCCTATCCCCCAGCCAGTAAGAATTAGAAAGAGATCGGGAGGTAGCGCTTGCCGCGCCTGCCTCCGCGGCAAGCGCGTCAAATCCGCCTTTTTTGAAACTTGCGGACAGCCACCGATTTATTAAAAAGAAGTTCGAGCCGACAGTTTTTGCCATGATTGATAAATCATGGCAACTATTTTTTGCGCGCGCGATTTTGTGCGCTGAAAGCGCACTATTTACGAATTCTTGAAAAGGTTCGAGCCACTCAACGCCGTTTTGGGAAATTTCCTTGATTTTGGAGTTGAGAAGTGATTTTGTTTCAACGAGTTCGTTTTTCTTTTTTTGATAATCTTCGGGAGAAATGACCTTATCTAAATATCCCTCAAGCAAACGGTCAGTCTTTTCCTCTGTTTCTTCGAGCTGAAGTTGATAAGTCGAAACAATACCGGATGATTTTTGTTTTTCGTAGTTCGCGTCTTTATTAGCCCACTCAAGAAACTTTTTGGCGGCGTGCGGCGGCAGAGAGGCTCGCGAAACAATTTCTTTTAATTGTTTCTCAACTTCTTCTTTATCAATATATTTTTGCGAGCAAGCACCTTTCTTTTTTGAGCAACGATAGTAAACATATTCCACTTTTCTATTAGTCCGTTTGTAAAACTTGGTATGTTTTTCAGCGGTAATTGCGCCGCCGCATTCGCCGCATTTTAATAACCCTAGGAAATCAAAAAGATGTTTATTGTTTTTGACCTTGCGACTTTTGAGTTTGACTATTTCCTGGCATTTATCAAAAAGTTTCTTGGAAATTAGAGGCGGATGTTTTCCTTCATAGAGTTCGCCGCAAAATTTCATCACTCCGTAGTAAAATGGATCAGTCAAAATTCTTTTGATTTTATCTAGGTGCAATTCGTGACCGGATTTATTGAAAATTTTATTTTGGTTGAAAAATTTGCGAATATCTGCGTAACCGTAGCCGCCGGTAGCAAAAAGCTGAAAAGCTTTTTGCACATACTTTGCTCGCTTTTTATCAACTTCGATTTTCTTATTGATGTTTAAATAGCCAAACGGGGCTTGGTTCGGCCATTCGCCGCGGCGTAATTTTTGGCGATTGCCCCGCTTAACATTTTCGGAAAGATTATCCACATAATACTTTGATTGGCCAAATGCGATTGAGAGCATAAATTTGCCCTGTGGTGTATTTTCAAACCAAAAAGAAGGAAATTTTAAATCAAGTAGTTTTCCGGTATCCAGTAAATAGATAATCTTTCCGCCATCAACAGAATTTCTGGCCAAACGATCCGGGTGCCATGAGATGATACCGGCGGCTTGGCCGTTTTCTATCATCTCCAAAACTTGAGCAAATTTTTCTCGACCCGGTTCTTTGGCGGTTTTGCTTTCGGTAATAAAAGAAATGATTTTCAAATTTTCTTTTACGGTGAACTTCTCAAGCTCGGCAACCTGCGCTTCAATAGACAAAATTTGTCTATCCGGCTCATCAGTAGATTTTCTACAATAAGCAATGTATTTAATCATATTTTTGTTTGCTAAAAGTTCTTTAAGCGAACGATATATTGCTGTCCCGCAACTGCGGGACAATTTTTGCGTTTTTTCTCCTTTTTTTCCGGCGGCTGTCCGCAAGTTTCAAAAAAGGCGGATTTGACGCGCTTGCCGCGGAGGCAGGCGCGGCAAGCGCTACCTCCCGATCTCTTTCTAATTCTTACTGGCTGACCGTTTACAAAAAATGTCGAACTTCAATGTGTTAGCTCGCCGCTTCGCGGCTCGCTTGCTCCGGCGCGGCGCCCCCACCCGCCGCGCCTCCGAAACTGTCGGCTCGTAAAGACAAAATCAATTTGATTTTGTCTCAAAGAAAAAACGCAAAAATTTTAAAGAACTTTTCTTAACTCAAATGGCCGCTCTGGTTGTACTCAACTCGGATTGCTCCAAATTGACCAAAGCGGCCATTAAAAAAGCAATCCGAACAAGTTGAGTACAACTACAATATACAAACTTTCTGAAAGAAAAACAATAGTGTTGCCCTATCTAAAAATAGAGAAAATCGTTATAATAAGTTCAATAAAGAGCAAATTATGGATAATAAAACCAAAATCTTAATTATTGGAGCAAGTAGTTATGTTGGCGCAAGACTATATTTTGACCTTAAGTCAAAATTTGATGTCATAGGTACTTATTCCAGTAGCCAACTTTCTAAAAGTTTAATTCACTTAGATATTACTGATAAAGGGGAGGTTGAAAAAGTTATCTCCAAAGTTAAACCGGATGTCATAGTCCATGTTGCCAACAACGCAAGTGCAAAATGGTGTGACGCAAACCCCGAACAAGCAGCTCTTCTTAATCAAACAGCAACGCAATACATAGTCAATACAGCAAATTCCATAAACGCAAAAATGCTATACGTTTCAACGATGGGAGCGATAAAACCATCAAACCTCTACGGTCAAACAAAATTAAAATCTGAAGAAATTGTGAAAACAACAAAAGCTGGATTTTTAATACTTCGGCCGTCTCTTGTTCTCGGTTATAGTCCGAATACTACAAATGATAGACCTTTTAACAGATTGCTTAAAAACTTAGATGATGGTACGACTGCTGTTTATGATACGTCCTGGAAATTTCAACCCACTTATATAAAACACATAAGCGAAGTTATCGAAGCTTGTATTAAAAATAAAATAGTCAATAAGTCCATTGTTATTGCTGTGCCAGAGATGAAATCGAGATATGATACCGCAAAAGATATACTGACTCCTTTCGGAATTATGGTTTCTCCAGTTGACACAAAAGATTCGACATTTGAAATTTTCGAAGATGATTTATCAGAGTTATCCGAGTTTAATTTACCCAAGTACACTTACGATCAAATGATTAAAGAAATTGTTGACGAGATAAAGAATCGGAAGAAATTTGTTATTTAACCTAAGCGATCGCGTAGCAATCGCAAAATCGCGCGCGCAAAAAATAGCGGAGTTGCGGCGGGTGGGGGCGCCGCGCCGGAGCAAGCGAGCCGCGAAGCGGCGAGCTAACACATTGAAGTTCGACATTTTTTGTAAACGGTCAGCAAACGCTAAAACGCCTGCAAACTTTTGAAATTATTTTGCCGAATTTAATTCACAAATCAAAGAAACGAAACCTGACCTGACAAGCTGCCCGCCGCCGCAGGCGACGGGATTCGCTCGGACGGCTCGGTATTCCTCTCCCCCACCATCTCCTGCCGAGCCGTCCTCGCTCAAAAATTGAGTTGCGACGCTAAAAATGCGTTATTATCAAATCACTATGAATAAATCACAAAAAAGTTTCATTATTCCGGCGCGAAAGTGCCGAACGACGTGAGGATAAGGCCCGTATAAATCGGGTGGCGCACATAA
>CAZKGJ010000060.1:0-3408 GCA_964552415.1 uncultured Candidatus Saccharibacteria bacterium | reverse complement strand
AAAAAATTCGCGCAAGGGATTTTTTATTGCACTAATTTTGCCATACTTTGATAATGTAGGAAAGTAATAAACCCAAAAAGACCACAAGTCTTTTTTATACTCAAAAACCTGTTCCTCGCGGGTTTTAAAAATTACAGACAGGAAATTTATTTTATCAAAAACTTTATCCCTACTTTAAAAGCGGCAGTAAACTCTGGCCAGTCATTTCTTCGGGTTTTTTCAAACCCATAAGCTCAATTATGGTCGGCGCAACATCAGCTAAAAATCCTTTTATTGAATTTTGCTCGCTTACAATTTCTGCTTGGGTTTTGTTTTTTTTATTTTCTGCGGTTATTAACCAAAGCGGCACAGGATTCGTGGTATGTTCGGTAAGCGTCTCGCCCGTCATTGGACTGATTTTCTCCTCAGCGTTTCCATGATCCGCTGTTATTAAAAGCGCGCCTCTGTAAGTAAGAACTGTTTTTACAATTTCCCCGATGCATTCGTCAACAGTTTCAATCGCTTTAATAGTCGCCAATAAGTCTCCGGTATGTCCGACCATATCCGGATTAGCAAAATTCGCCACGATAAAATTGTAAACGCCTTTTTCTATTTCTTTTATAACCCGTTCGCAAATTTCCGCCGCAGACATTTCCGGCCGTTTGGCAAAATTCGCCACAGAAGGAGAGGGGATCAAAACCCTGTCCTCGGCTGGAAAAACAACCTCTTCGCCGCCGTTAAAAAAATAAGTGACATGCGCGTATTTTTCGGTTTCTGCAATGTGCAGCTGGCGCAGTCCTGCTTCGCTGATTACGCGGGCAAGCGGATAGCTTACTTTTTCGGGTGGAAACGCGACTTCAACCGGCAAACCCTTTTCGTATTCGGTCATTGTTACAAAACAAAGATTTTTTATGACGCGACTGCGTTCAAATCCGCCGAACTCAGGCAACATAAATGCTTTTGTCAATTGTCGGCCGCGGTCCTCGCGAAAATTAAAAAAGATTACAGCGTCGTTATCTTTTACCGCTCCTGTAAGCGTTGCGCCGCTTCTGGACTTTTTACTTGCCCCGGTTTTAGTAATAAAAGTCGGAGGAATAAATTCATCGGTTATTTTTTCTTGGTAATAATTTTTTAAAGCGGCGAGCGCGTTTGACGCAGTGCTCGTATAATTGCCTATAATACACTCGTAGGCTTTTTGTGTCCTGTCCCAGTTCAGATTCCTATCCATCGCAAAATAGCGTCCGGAGACACTCGCGATTTTTCCGATATTTAAATCCTGCATCGTTTGCTCAATCGCGCCGATAAAGCTCGTTCCCGAATCAGGAAGCGTGTCCCTGCCGTCGGTAAAAAGATGCAAGTATACCTCGCGCACTTTTTCATTTTTGGCAAACTCAAGCAAGGCGTTTAAGTGTTCTATATGACTGTGCACGCCGCCATTGCTTATCAAGCCGATCAAATGCAAAGCCGACTGATAATTACGGGTATGATTTACGGCTTTGAGAAACGCAGGATTGTGAAAAAAACCTCCGTTCTGTATAGACAATGTAATTCTCGGCAAGCTTTGGTAAATTATTTTTCCGGCACCTAAAACAATATGGCCGACTTCCGAATTTCCCATTTCTCCCCAGGGAAGCCCGACCGAAAGCCCTGCAGCCTGCAAAGCAAGTGATGGATAATTGCGCCACAACATATTCGTATTTGGCGTGTTCGCCTGGGCAATCGCGTTTCCTTGCGGATTTGCGCTTATTCCCCAGCCGTCCAAAATCAACAAAACAACCGGTTTGTACATATAAAATCGTTAATTAAGTGCCCGGCCTTAAATTTAGCTGAAGAAACGGGCTCGGGTTTATAATAGCATCTGGCAGAAATTTTGACAATTTCTGCGCAAGATGATATACTAATTTTATTGCAAGCAATTCGTATTTTTATGATTAATCAATTGAAAAAGCTATTAAATTATGGAAACAATTATTTGGTTTTTGTTTTTGATTTTGCCGATTTTAGGCATAGTAGTCGGTTATTTATTGCGCCATATAGTAGCTAAAAGGCAGGTGGAAGGCGCAGAAAGCCGGGCGTTGAAAATTATTGAAAATGCTCAAAGCCAGGCTAAAGAAACGCTGCTTGAGGCAAAAAGCAAGGCAGTAAAAATCTTTGAAGACGCAAAAAAAGAAGAGCAGCGATCAAGAGAACAACTTCTTAGTCAGATTGGCCGATTAGAAAAGAAAGAAAATCTGCTTGAGGTGAAAATAGAAGAAGTAGAACGGGATAAAAATAAGCTGTTGGAAAAAGCGCAGGAGGTAAGAAACATCAAAGCGGGTGTTGAACAAATTAAAGCAGAGCAGGTTGCTGCGCTGGAGAAAGCCGCTGGATTGCCGCGTCAGGAGGCAAAAAATCTACTGTTGAAAAAAATTGAAACAGAAGAAGCTGAATCGCTTGCCAAACAAATAAAAAAACTGGAAGAGCAAAATCAGGAAGATTTGGCAAAGAAATCTGCAAATGTGATTGCCGGCGCTATGCAACGTCTGTCGCTTTCGCAAATTGCCGAAAGCACGGTTTCCAGTGTGGCGATTCCTGATGACGAGCTGAAAGGCAGGATTATCGGCCGCGAAGGAAGAAATATAAAATCTATTGAGCGGCTGACCGGTGTGGAAATTATCATTGACGACACGCCGGGAGTAATCACAATTTCTTCTTTCAGCCCGCTGCGAAGGCAAATCGCAAAAATGGCAATTGAAAAACTCTTGGTTGACGGCAGGATTCACCCCGCGAGCATTGAAGACGCGGTAAAAAGCGCAAAAGAAGAAGCGATGTTTAAAATCAAAGAGGCTGGAGAAGCCGCGATCTACGACACAGCTGTTGCCGGACTTGACCCGAAACTTGTTTTACTTCTTGGCCAATTAAAATTTAGAACAAGCTACGGCCAAAATGTCCTTCTGCATTCAATAGAAGTTGCGCACCTTACCTCGGCAATCGCAGGAGAATTAGGTTTGGACACGGGATTGGCTAAAAAAGCCGGACTGCTTCATGATATCGGAAAAGCGGTAGACCACGAAGTTGAAGGCACGCATGTTGAAATCGGAAAAGCGATTTTGAAAAAATTTAATATTTCGGAAGAAGTAATCCGCGCGATGCAGTCACATCACCAAGATTACCCATTCCAGTCACCAGAAGCGATTATTGTTTATGTTGCCGACGCTATTTCTGCTTCGCGGCCCGGCGCGAGAAAAGATACGCTTGAAAACTACCTGAAGCGGCTGGCTGATTTAGAAGCGATAGCAAATGAATTTTCTGGAGTGGAAAAATCCTATGCGATTCAGGCTGGACGAGAAATCAGAGTGCTCGTTAAACCGGATAAAATTGATGATTTGACCGCTATTAAACTTTCGCGCGAGATTGCAAACCGCATTGAAGACCGCTTGGATTATCCGG
>CAZKGJ010000059.1:0-3416 GCA_964552415.1 uncultured Candidatus Saccharibacteria bacterium | reverse complement strand
GAGTTGTTTTAGAAAACGGAATAAGCAAGCGGCAAAAATATCTGCAAGAAGCAGAATATAAAGATATTCTGGAAAGTGAAATACTGGATGTGACAGCTACGATTGGAAAAATTTCACCCGGACATCTTCATCCCATTACCCGGACTTTGGAAAAAGCTGGAAAAATTTTTTCTTCCATGGGTTTTGAGATTGTGGATGGTCCGGAAATCGAAACAGAGTTTTATAATTTTGACGCTCTGAATATTCCAAAGGATCACCCGGCGCGCGATATGTGGGATACTTTCTGGCTGAAACCCGTCAATGGCGAAAAATTTTTAATGCGGACGCATACGTCGCCGGTGCAAATCCGGTATATGGAAAAGTGCAAACCGCCGTTCCGGATTGTTGTTCCGGGAAGGGTATTCCGTCACGAAGCCACTAACTCAAGGCACGAGTCCACTTTTTACCAGCTTGAGGGCTTAATGGTCGGAGAGGATGTCACTCTCGCCAATATCAAAAGCGTTCTGGAGACATTTTTTACCGCCTTTTTCGGCGCCGGTGCGAAGTTGAGATTGCGACCGAGTTATTTTCCTTTTGTTGAACCGGGATTGGAAGGTGATGTCAGTTGCGCTATTTGCCGAGGCAAAGGATGTCGGCTTTGCAAAGGAACGGGGTGGCTCGAAATGTTCGGCGCCGGCATGGTCAGTCAGAAAGTTTTTGCCGCGGCCGGATACCCGAAAGATAAATATCAGGGATTCGCTTTCGGCTTCGGATTGGATAGATTTCCAATGCTTGAATACGGCGTCGACGATATCCGGTTGTTTCACGGCGGGGATTTAAGATTTTTGAAACAATTTTAAGTACGATAAAAATATCAAAAGTAAAATTTTTCAAATAAATAAATCAGTATGAAATTTTCCTACAACTGGCTGAAAGAATACATTGACATCAAAGAAACGCCCGAAGAGCTGGCGGAAATTTTGACCATGCATTCTTTTGAAGCCGAAGGAGTAGAAAAAGGGGAAAAAAGGTTTGCCAACGTCATTGTGGGTGAAGTGCTGGGGGTAAAGAAGCATCCCCGTGCGGATAAATTAAGTTTAGTCGCTATTAATACCGGAAAAGGAGTTTTGGAAATAGTTTGCGGCGCGCCAAACGTGGCAAGAGGTCAGAAGGCAGTGGTTGCTTTGCCGGGCGCGAGTTTGCCCGGCGGCATGGCGATCATGGAGCGCGAAGTTCGTGGAGTGAAATCGCAAGGAATGATCTGCGCCAAAGACGAACTGGGATTAAGCGCCGATCACGAAGGCATAATGGTTCTGCCGCCCGAGACGCCGGCCGGAATCACTTTTTCCGAATTTCTAGGATTAGACGACTCAATCATTGATTTTGCAATTTTGCCGGATCGCGCGCATGACGCTTTGAGCTATTGGGGCATGGCGCGGGAAATATCTGCGGTGCTGGGGAGAAAGTTAAAGAAAGGAATTTATGATGAAGCAAAATTTAATTTCAAGGAGAATGCGAAAATTATCGCAAAAAAGGAAATCGCTGTTGAAATTCGGGATAAAAATCTTTGCCGGCGATACAGCGCGCGGACAATCAAAAATGTTTCAGTTTCAGAGTCCCCGGCGTGGCTCAAGAAAAAAGTAGAATCAGCAGGGATCCGGTCAATAAATAATTTGGTGGATATTTCAAATTTAGTAATGATAGAAACTGGACAGCCGTTGCATATTTTTGATCTTGGAAAAATTGAAGGCGCCGCGCCAAAAAAAATCATTATTCGGCGCGCGAAAAAAGGCGAAAATCTTTTGGCCCTGGACGGCAAGGAATATAAATTAGACGAGAATATTCTGGTAATTGCCGACGCAAAAAAACCTTTGGCGATTGCCGGCATCATTGGCGCAGAATTTTCCGGAGTAAAACCCTCCACTAAGAATATAATCATCGAATCGGCCAATTTCGATCCTGTTAATATTCGGCAATCTTCCAAAGCATTGGGATTGGTCTCGGATTCTTCATACCGCTTTGAACGGGAAATCGACCAAAATCTAACTGTTTTAGCGCTGAACCGCGCAGCAGAATTAGTTGGACAGATTAGCGGCGGACAAATTGCAAAAGGCGTAATCGATATCTATCCGCTGAAAACTAAACCCAAAAAGATTAAATTTGCTATATCCGAAGGGGAAAAAATTCTGGGCGACAGAATCTCCCTCCAGAGGATTACTAAAATTTTGGCCAATTTAGGTTTTTCTTTTAGAAAAGTAAAAAAGAATTTGTTGGAAATAACTATTCCAACAAGAAGATTGGATGTGACCGGGCCTATAGAAATAGTCAGGGAAATCGCGAGAATTTACGGGTACGACAATATCAAGCCCGTAAAACCAAAGATTGATTTAGATCTTCCGCGAGTCAATTTCAATGTGATTTATCAAAATAAAATTAAAAAAACATTGGCTGTTAGAGGATTTACCGAGGTCTACAATTATTCTTTCGTCGGCGGCAAAGAATTGGAAAATATCGGCACGACAGGGGAGCATTATCTGGAATTAGCTAACCCTCTTAATCCGGAGCATAAATATCTACGTTTAAGTCTAATTCCTTCACTTTTGGACAATATCTCCCGAAACGCCAAACTGCTTACGGAAGACGAAATAAGAATTTTTGAAATCGGCAAGGTTTATTATCACAAATTTATGGGCAATAATACTTGCTTTATGGAAAAAAATATCGCCAATGATAAGTCCGGAGTGTCGGAAAAATTTATGCTTGCCGCCGCGTTTTATAAAAAAGCCAGCAAGAATCTATTTTATGAAACCAAGAATGCCGCTGACTTGATGTTAAATTTGCTTAATATTAAAAATGCTTCATATATTGCTGATACGGAGCAGTGCCCGCATTTACCCGTCTGGCACCTGGGAAGATACGCGCTTGTGGCTTCAGGCGAGGAAATTATCGGGGTGGTGGGCGAGATAAATCCGCGGATACTTGGCAGGTTTAAAATTTCCGGCAGGGTTGGCGCATTCAACTTTGATTTTCAAAAAATCGTAAAAATAGCCAGGGCCAAAAAGATGATTTACGGCTCTATTCCTAAATTTCCGGCCGTAAAGCTGGACCTGGCAATCCTAGTGCCGAAAAAGGTCTTGTGGAGCCAGATAAAAGAATCGGTCTGCGCAGACGGCAAGGGCTTGGTCAAAAATGTAGAACTTTTTGATGTTTATACAGGGAAAAACATTTTAAGTGGCAAAAAAAGCTTGGCGTTTCATATTGTTTTTCAATCTATGGCAAGAACTTTAGAGGACGAAGAGATAAGACAAGCGACAGGGCAAATAATTGAAAAACTGAAAAATAAATTCAGGGCCGAACTAAGAAAAAATTTATGATTAGATACAAAAAAATGATAAAAAAAGAAAAAAAACTTCCTCGTGAAAAAAAAGGCGAATATA
>CAZKGJ010000058.1:0-3436 GCA_964552415.1 uncultured Candidatus Saccharibacteria bacterium | reverse complement strand
ATTGTATTTTCCTTGGTCAATCCCAAATCTTTTCTCATTGTCTGAATGTGCCGAATTATATCGCGGACAACGCCCTCCTCTTTTAATTCTTCGGTAATTTTTGTGTCAAGCGCAACGATAATTTGGCCATTAGTTTCAGATGCCAAACCACTCCTCTCTGACGCCCTGGAAACAAAAATCACTTTTTTGACATTTAATTCGTCTTTTATAAGTTCCGACAAGTCCACTTTGGTCCTCTCCTTCACGCCTTGAATTTCAAGCACGGCCAGGGGCTGCCGAACCTTAATCTTTGATTTGGCGCGGACTGCCAAACCGAGGGTTACGATTTGTCGCACGGTTTCCATTTCGGTGTTTAATTTTTTATTAACCAATTTCCTTTCGGCTTTGGGCCAATCAGAGAGATGAACGCTTTCCGAACAATCACCGATTTTGATGTCGCGGTAAATTTCCTCCGAGACGAAGGGCGCGAAAGGAGCGGTAAGTTTCGCAAGTTCAAATAAAACAATCCAGAGAGTTTCTGCGGCTCTCGAATCCTCGGCGCGTATCCTGTCGCGAGAACGGCGGATATACCAGTTTGACATTTCGTCAATGAAATTTCCTATCAGCCGCGCCGAGCGTATGACATCGTATTGGTCAAGAAGCTTTGTCGCTTCTAAAATCGTTTCGTTGAGCCGCGAAACAATCCATCTGTCCAGCAAATTCAGCGCCTTGGGTTTTACCGGAGGGTTTTTTGTTTTTCCGTAGGTTTGGTAAAAAACATACGAGTTCCAATAAGTGCGGAAAAATTTGTTTTGGATTTCGGCAAGGTCTTTGAAGTCAAATCTTTTCGGCTCGCCGGGCCCGCCGACCGTGTAAAAATACCAGCGTAAAACATCAATGCCGTATTTATCAGCCACTTCCCATGGGTCAACCACATTGCCTTTAGATTTGCTCATTTTTTTGCCTTGCGAGTCCAAAACATGGCCGTAAGTAATTACATTTTTGTAAGACGCTCCTTTGCCCAGCAAAGTTGAAATTGCAAGCAGCGTATAAAACCACCCTCGCGTCTGGTCAATGGCTTCGGAAATATAATCAGCCGGAAATTTTTCATTTGAATCAACTAATTCTTTATTTTCAAAAGGATAATGCCATTGAGCAAATGGCATTGAACCAGAATCAAACCAGCAGTCAATGACATCGCTCACGCGCAGCATTTTGCCGCCGCATTTATCGCATTTGAAAACAACCTCGTCTATGTATGGCTTGTGTAAATCGGCAAGTTCTTTACCGTCTAATTTTTCTATTTCTGCGATTGAGCCAACGATTTTAATATTGTTGCATTTTTCGCATCGCCAAATTGGCAAAGGTGTTCCCCAGTATCGTTCGCGGCTCAATGCCCAATCTTTCACTTCGCGTAGCCACTCGCCCATCCTGCCATCTTTGATGTACTCTGGTATCCAGTTTATTTTTTCATTGTTTTCTATGAGCGCTCTTTTAATTTCCGGTTCAGTCATTTTAATAAACCAGGATTTTTTCGCGTAATAAATCAATTTCGTGCCGCAACGCCAGCAAAAAGGATATTCATGCTCTATCTCTTCCGTTTTAAACAAAAGTCCGCGCTTAGCAAGTTCATTGATGATTTCTTTATTGGTTTCTTCTCGCGCAACATATTTTCCGGCCCACGGAGTTATCTCATCAATGAATTTTCCTTGCAGATTGACCGTCATTAAGACCGGCAGATTATTTTTCTTTGCCGTTTCCATATCGTCTTCGCCAAATGCCGGCGCAATATGCACTATACCAGAACCGTCCTGCGTGGTTACAAAATCGCCTACCACGATTTTAAATACGGGCTTGTCGGGTTTTACAAAATCAAACAATTGTTCGTAGGCCAAGCCAAGTAAGTCATTGCCGGACAAAAATCCTATTTCGGCTCCATTAAATTCTTTAAAAATTTTTAGTAGTAAATCTTTGGCAATAATAAAAGTATTTCTGCTTCCTGTAGGACGAATATGTGAATACCGTATATTTTCCCCTACTGCCAGCGCAACATTCCCGGGCAGCGTCCAAGGAGTTGTTGTCCAGACCAAAAAATAAGTATTGTCATCAGTAACAAAATTACCAATTTTCTGTCCGGCTTTGGCTTTAAACTTCACATAAACCGAAGTATCTTTTATTTTTTTATATCCCTGCGCCACTTCGTGGCTGGAAAGACCGGTGCCGCACCGCGAACAATACGGCACGACTTTGTGTCCTTCGTAAAGCAAATCTTTTTTGTAAATTTCAGACAAAATCCACCAGACCGATTCTATGTACTCATTGCTATAGGTGATATACGGATGCTCCAAGTCCAGCCAAAAAGCGATTCGCTTGGTCGTTCTCTCCCACTCGTCTTTATATTCCCAAACCGAGGATTTACATTTTTTGTTGAATTTTTCAATGCCAAATTTTTCTATTTCGGGTTTGGAAGAAATTCTGAGTTCTTTTTCTACCTGAAGCTCTACCGGAAGCCCATGCGTATCCCAGCCTGCTTTGCGTTCTACTCTATAGCCGCGCATTGTTTTATAACGGCAGATAATGTCTTTAAAAGACCTTGCCAAGACATGATGGATTCCGGGCCGGCCGTTGGCAGTGGGCGGGCCTTCATAAAAAATGAACTCCTTGGATTTTGGCCGGTTTTCCACGGATTTTTCAAAAATTTTATTTTCTTCCCAAAATTTCAAAATCGCCTCTTCGCGAAGCGCAACGGGTGATTTTAATGGAATATTGGCCGCTTTTTCCTTGTTTTTACCGATATTTCTGTTACTTTTCATATCCGCGATTTTAATGCTAAATTCTAAATTTCAAATTTTAAATCAATCCTAAATTACCAAATCTAAAATTAAAAATTTAAAATTTATTTAAAATTGAAAATTTAGCCTTTAAAATTTATATTATCATTCTAACCAAAAACAGCGATTTGGTCAAAAAAAGACGGGACTATTTTATTATATCCCGTCCGTCTATATGCTCTGGACATTGGGGGTTATCACAGCTGTAGGCATAATTTATAACCCCAAGCGTCATCACTTTAACTCTTTTTAAAAATCCGTGGCAACCCGGAACCGAGCATTTCACGGTTGGTGGCACATTTCTCGTTGGGAACATACTCGTTTCACGCCCTTAAACCAAAAACAGGTCTTCGTTTTCGCGGCTGTTCGCGAATGCCAGCATTCCTTTTTCAATTTCTTCTCTTCTCTGTGTAGAGCTTATTGCCGCGCTTACTTCGCACAAACCCTTTCTTCTCTTTTCCCGCTTTTTATCCTTTGCCATTTGCATATCCTCCTATTTTTATTTTATTCTAAATCAGGCAATATAACTTGTCAATGCATTTCATCTTCCGAAAACCCTCCGATAAACTTTCAGTGTCTCTTCGGCTGTTTTTTCCCAAGTATATTTTTTCGCCTGAACCAGACCG
>CAZKGJ010000057.1:0-3471 GCA_964552415.1 uncultured Candidatus Saccharibacteria bacterium | reverse complement strand
ACGCCCTCTCACCTTCTTTCTTCCAATTTCACTTTCACATCTTTCTCCTCGCCGCGGTGAAGAATTCTTAGATTGATTTCTTCGCCGACCGAATATTTGTTAATTAGATTCGCAAGCGGATCCTGAGCGCTAACCTTTGTTCCGTCCACTTTCAGGATAATGTCGTTTTCAGCCAATCCTGCTTTATCTGCGGGCGAGCCGGGAATTACGGCCAGGTCGCTCATTTCTTTTCCGCGGACTATTAGCGCGCCGTAGTCAACCGGCAGATTATTTTTTTCTTTTATCTCACTGTTGACCAAAACATAGCGCACGCCGAGATAAGGAGTAACAATTCTACCATGCTTCTCAACATCGCTTATAACTTTCTTTACATCGTTTATCGGCAAAGCAAATCCGATATTTTCCGCTCCCTGGGCCATAGCAACATTGACTCCGATTACCTGACCCGCTGAATTTAGCAAAGGCCCGCCGGAGTTTCCGGGATTAATCGCCGCGTCTGTCTGAATAACATTTATAAGCTGTTCTGTGCCAAAGCCTGCGCCAGAAGCGGTAACCGAACGTTTGAGTCCGGAGATAACTCCAACACTCACCGTATTCCTGAATTCTCCCAGGGCGTTTCCTATGGCAATGACTGTTTGTCCAACCTCTAAATTGTCAGAATCAGCCAAAGCCACTGTCGGCAAACTTGTTTTTTCAATTTTTAAAACAGCAAGGTCTTTTACCGGATCTCTGGCCAAAACTTTTGCCTCATATTTTTTTTCGTCATTGGTCAGGACGGTGTAATCCGCTTCTTTATCGCTTACCACATGTTTGTTGGTGATAATCAAACCGTCCGGAGAAACAATAAATCCACTTCCTCCGCCAATCTCTTTTTTTTCGGTGCCTTGCTGGCGATATTGTGGAATATTAAACTGGTCGCCGAAAAATTGCTGAAAGAGCGGATTGTCGCCAAAAGGGCTGGAATAATACTGCTCAATCTTTGGCACATCTTTTGTAATAACAATACTCACCACAGCCGGATCAGCTTTTTTTACTGCGTCAATTATCGCCGATTCTTCTTTAACGATTTTTACAGTTTCCTCCTTTTTACCGCCTTCAATCTTTTTCCCGATCTTTTCCGCGATCTGGGGAAAATATTTTCCAGAAGACAATCCTCCTGCAACGCCGAAAATGAATCCGCTTACAGAAGAAACGATAAAACTTACAATAACCGCGATAGTTATCAATTTTTTTTCAGATATTTGCATAAGTTTGTAAATTAAAAATTATTTTTTAGCTTTCTTTTTCAAATAATCCTCTATTGCTTTGTGCAGAGCTTCGGCTGCCAAATTGGAGCAATGCATTTTAATCGGCGGCAGGCCTTCCAGCTCATTTGCCACATCGTTTCTGGTAATTTTCAGCGCGTCCGCTATCATTTTGCCTTTTGCAAGCTCGGTAGTCATGGAAGAAGTCGCGATAGCCGCGGCGCAGCCGAGCGTTTCAAATTTAATATCTTTTAAAACTTCGGCTGTTTTGCCCTTTTTCTTTTCTTCGCCAATTTTGATATACATTGTCATAATGTCGCCGCAAACCGGATTTCCCGCAACGCCTATGCCGTCCGGAGATTTTATTTTACCAAGATTTTTCGGATGAGTAAAATGCTGGATAACTTTTTTGGAATAAACCATGGTTATTTTTTCATTACTTCAATAAACACTTCTTGCGGAATATCAAGCCGTCCTTTTTCTTTCATTTTTTTCTTGCCCCTCTTCTGAATTTCAAGAAGTTTAATTTTTCTCGTAACATCGCCGCCGTACAATCCGCCGGTTACATTTTTGCGATATTGTTTAACCGTACCGCGAGCTATGATTTTTCCGCCGATCGCCGCCTGCACCGCAACATCAAACTGCTGGCGCGGAATAGCCTCTACAAGATGCTCTACCAAAGCGCTGCCTTCCTCATAAGCGTTTTTTTGCGGCACAATCCTTGAAAGAGCGTCAACTTTTTCTCCGGCAACAAGAATATCCATTCTCACAAGCTCCCCTTTTCGCCAGCCAATAAGCTCGTAATTCATTGAGGCGAATCCGGAGCTTACGGACTTCAGGGTGTTATGTAATTTGGTAATAACATTCGCCAGCGGCGCTTCATAAGTTAAAATTGCGCTTAAAGAGTTGAGATAATCGGTTTTTATATATACGCCGCGCGTTTTTTCCATCAAGGTCATTATTTTTCCGATATGCTCTGCGGGTGTAATGATTTCAATTTTAGCCCACGGCTCATGAATTTCCAAAACTGCTCCCGCATCCGGCAGTTCGCTTGCCGAAAAAATCGGCTCAAGATCGGAGACTGCTTTCGCGCCGCGTTTTTTAATTTTATAAATTACGCTCGGCGTTGTCAAGACAAAAGAAAAGTTAAATTCACGTCTAATCCGCTCTGAAATAATTTCCAGGTGCAGCAATCCCAAAAATCCGCAGCGAAAACCGCGTCCAAGGGCAAGGGAGCTTTCTGGCTCAAAAATGAAAGCTGCGTCAGTGAGTTTCAGTTTTTTGAAAGCGTCGCGTAAAGCATCAAAATTATTTCCGTCTTTAGGATAAAAGCTGGCATAAACCATAGGTTTCGGCTCTTTGTACCCCGGTAATGGCACAATTTTTTCTTCGCGATTATTATTAAAACGTTCCTCATTCCTTAACTTTGAATTAGTTATTGTGTCTCCTACTCCGCATTTTTCCAGCTCTTTCAGGCCAGTGGCAAGCCAACCGATTTCTCCCGCGCAAAGCTTTTTGCATTGTTTTGGCTCTGGCATAAAAATTCCTGCTTCCATAACTTCGCTTTTTGCGCCGGAAGCCATAAGCGATATTACGTCTCCAGTTTTAATTTCTCCGTCAACGACTCTTATATAAACCACAACTCCTTTGTAAGAATCATAATAAGAGTCAAAAATCAGGGCGCGCAAAGAGGCGTCTGTCTTTCCTTTTGGCGCAGGCACTGCTTTTACAACTTGCTCCAAGACCTTGTCAACGCCTGTGCCGTTTTTGGCGGAAATTTTCAGAATATCTCTTTTTCCGCAGCCCAGAAGCTTGGCAATATCTTCGGCGGTCTGCTCGACATTCGCGCTCGGCAAATCAATTTTATTAATTACCGGAATAACGCTCAAATTTTGTTCAAGCGCCAGATAAAGATTCGCGAGTGTCTGGGCTTGTATACCTTGCGTCGCGTCAACCAAAAGTATCGCCCCTTCAACCGCTGCCAAAGAACGGGAAACCTCGTAATTAAAATCAATATGACCCGGAGTGTCTATCAGATTTAAAACATAGTAAGTGTTATCAAGTCTGTAATTCATTCTGACGGGCTGCAATTTTATTGTGATTCCGCGTTCTCTCTCAAGCTCCATGCTATCCAGCACCTGCTCTTTCATTTTCCGCTTGTCAATCGTTCCTGTTAATTCCAATAGCCTGTCTGCCAAGGTTGATTTTCCGTGGTCAATATGGGCCA
>CAZKGJ010000056.1:0-3482 GCA_964552415.1 uncultured Candidatus Saccharibacteria bacterium | reverse complement strand
CATAAAGTGATAGAATAAAAATAAACAGAGATGGGACAGTTTTGTTTAACATATGAAATACGATAATTTGGCTTCAAAAGAGGCGGTGGGTAGGGCAACCGAAGCGCTAAAAGCCCGCGGAATAAATGTGGAATTTGTACAGACCGGCCGAGACGCTTTTAGACGGCTGAAAGAACTTGTTCCAAAAGGCGCAGAACTGATGACCGCCAGCTCCACCACACTTACGCAAATTGGCTTTATTGATTTGCTTAAATCAAAAAAGCACCCCTGGAAAAATTTAAAAGATGAGATTTTGGCGGAAAAAGACGAAGTAAAACAAACAGAGCTTAGGAAAAAGAGCGTGACCTCTGAATATTTTTTGGGCAGCGTGCATGCGGTGGCGCAGACAGGGGAAATAGTCGTTGCCAGCGCCTCTGGCAGCCAGCTTCCTTCCTACGCTTTTTCTTCAGATAATATAATCTGGCTGGTCGGCACGCAAAAAATTACGCCGGACATGGAAAGCGCGATGAGAAGAGTGCGAGAATATTGCTTGCCTTTGGAAGACGCGCGGATGAAAAAAGAAGGATACGAAGGCAGCACAATCGGAAAGCTTCTGATTTTTGAGCGCGAAATAATGCCCAACCGAAAAATCACCCTGATTTTTATAAACGAGAAACTGGGATTCTAAAATATGTATTCAGCAAAAAATTTTGAAAATTTAATTGGAATAAATGGATTTAGCGAACAGTTATTGAGAAATCATTTAACTTTGTATCAGGGCTATGTTAATAATGTCAACAAACTGTTGGAGATACTTGACACTAAAGAAGCGGGAACACTGGAGTATTCTGAATTACGCAGAAGGTTCGGCTGGGAATGGAACGGTATGCGCTTGCACGAGCTTTATTTTGAAAATTTGACCAAAGAAAAATCAATTCTTACTGACAGAAAACTTAAATTAAAGATAGAAAAAGTTTACGGCAGTTTTGAAAAATGGCAGAAAAACTTTATCGCACTCGGCTCTATGAGAGGCATTGGCTGGGTTGTCTTTTTATACGACAAACAATCTGAAGAACTTTTTAATGTCTGGATAAATGAACACGATACAGGACATTTTACCGGAGCTATGCCGCTTTTGATTATGGATGTTTTTGAACATGCTTATATGATTGATTACGGTTTAAAAAAGTCCGATTATATTGCAGCGTTTTTTAAAGCGATAAATTGGAAAGAGGTTTCTGCAAGATTTGATAAGGCGGATAAATAATTGTATACTGAATCATCGGGACGGTTAATTTATCCGAGTATAAATTATGGCAAAAAATAAGATTCTAATATTTGTTTTGGTAATAATTTTGGTTCTTGTTGTTGCGCTGCTTTGGCAAAGCGAGACAGCCTCGGTAGGCGATATTTTATAAAATATACTCGGTATTATAAATATCTAAGCGCTGAATTTTTAAAGCGCTTTTTCGGCATTTTTTAAAATAAGCTCGCCAAGTATCCGAAATTATATGGGGAACCCCATATCCCCTAATATAATTTCGGATACATTGGCTCGCTAGTCCAAAAACTATTTTATCTAAACCGCGAGTATTACAAAATAGGATTTTAATATTTGGCTATGATTAACTCACAAGTTCAAGAAATTAAGGATAAACTGGATATCACGGAAGTGCTTTCTGGTTATGTCCGGCTTGCTAAAGCCGGCAGAAACTTCAAAGCGCTTTGCCCTTTTCACAGCGAAAAGACACCTTCTTTTATTATTTCTCCGGACCGGCAGATTTGGCACTGCTTTGGCTGTGGCGAAGGAGGGGATATTTTTACCTTTGTGATGAAGGTTGAAGGAATGGAATTTCCCGAAGCGCTGAAAATATTGGCGGAACGCGCAGGAGTGCAGCTGAAAAAAACAGATATTGCCCAAAGCGCAAAAAGAGTAAAAATTCTTGAGGTTTTAAAAAAAGCAAAAAATTTCTATTTAAACAAGCTAAACAGCTCTACAGAAGGATTTTTGGCAAAGAAATATCTGCTTGAAAGAGGATTGACGGAAAAGTCGCTTAAAAATTTTGAAATCGGCTATGCGCCAGACAGCTACAATGAAACAAAAAATTTTTTGATTTCGGCTGGATTTGGACAGAACGAAATTTACGATGCCGGCATGCTGGTTGAAAGCGAACGGGATAGTGGTTACTACGATCGTTTTCGCGGCAGGATTATGTTTCCGATTTTGGATATTTCCGGCCGGGCAATAGGATTTGGCGCAAGGATATTTACTGAAAAAGGCGAGGCTGGCGCAAAATACATTAACACGCCGGAGACCCTGGTGTATAATAAAAGCAGGGTTCTCTACGGCCTCAATTTCAGCCGCGAGTATATAAGAAAAGAAAACGTCTGTGTTTTGGTTGAGGGATATTTGGACGTTATCGCTTCGCACCAGACGGGAGTGAAGAACACGGTCTCTACTTCTGGCACCGCGCTTACAAACGAACATCTGAAAATAATCAGGCGCTATACCGAAAATTTGATTCTTGCTTTTGACGGAGACAATGCTGGGCAGGCCGCCACGCAAAGGAGTATTGATCTGGCGATAGAAAATTCTATGTCTGTGCGGGCGATTATTTTGCCGGCTGACAAAGACCCGTCCGATTTTGTGAGAAATCCAGAGGAATGGAAAGTAGAAATCAAAAAAGCAAAGCGCATAATTGATTTTTATTTTGAAAATTCTTTTGCGAAAAATAATCCTGCGACAGTTGAAGGAAAAAAAATAATCTCCGGCGAGCTTTTGGGACATATCAGAAAAATTCCCAATCAGGTTGAGCGCGCGCACTGGATTGAAACTCTTTCAGAAAAACTCGGAATTGATTCAAAATTTCTCTTTGAAGAGCTTAAAAAAATAAAAAACAGCGCAGGGCAAGAAATAAAGCAAGCGGATAACTTTGATTTAAAAGCAAATTGTGCTGGTCTTGAGCAGGAAGAATATCTTTTGGCGCTTGCTTGCGTTCTGCCGAAAATTGAAGAAAAAATCAAACAACTTAAGGAGGCAGATTTTGTTTTTGCCGATAGCGATGTTTCGCAAATATACAAAAACGTTCTGCGGGCATCGGGAAAAAATATTTCTCCAGAGGGCTTGTCGGCGGAACTAAAAAAATCGCTGCCGGCCGAATTGTTTGAAAAATTTAACCAAGTGGTTTTTAAAGCCGAGCATTTATTGGAAACAGGCGGAGTAAAAGAAGGCGAAAAAGCATTTGGTCAACTCCTAAACCGGATTTTGCTTTCGCGCTACAGAGCAAGGCACAAAGAGCTGGAACGCGACATCAAGCTCGCGGAAAAAAACAAGGACTATGGAGCGCGCGGCCTGTTTATCAAAGAGTTTAATAGTGTTTCACAGAAGATTAAAAAAATATCTATTTAAATTCATAATATTCGGAATTTTGCTGTATGACAAAAAAAATAGCCAAAAAAAAGAAAAAAATTTTGAAAAAACGCAGGACTAAAATAAGAAAGAA
>CAZKGJ010000055.1:0-3552 GCA_964552415.1 uncultured Candidatus Saccharibacteria bacterium | reverse complement strand
CAAGAGTCCGAGGAATCGGAGTTGCGCTCATTGACAAAAAGTGCGGCACGATCTCGCTTGGTTCGCTTTTTTGCTTTGTCCAAAAACCTCTCTGCCGGACCCCAAAACGGTGCTGCTCGTCTATAACCACCAGAGCCAAATTTTTAAAGCCAATTTTTTTCTGAATCAAAGAGTGAGTGCCTATGACAAATCCAACCCGCCCTGTTGCAATTTCTTTAAGTATTGAAGAGCGGCTTATATCTTCTATCCTTTCTCCGGATTTCCATACTTTTGCAAGTGATCTTGTGAATACGCCAATTACGATGTGTTGATTTTTAAACAGTTTTATTGCGGACTGAAAATGCTGAAGCGCCAAAATTTCGGTCGGCGCCATAAAAATCGCCTGTCCTCCAGACGAAGCGACTTCCAGCGCGGCCATAAAAACCACAGCTGTTTTTCCGCTCCCAACATCGCCGGTTAAAAGACGATTCATCGGATATGGGCGCGCCAGGTCACGCAGGATTTCCCAGCCCGCTTTTCGCTGGTCGTCGGTTAATTTAAAAGGCAGGCCTTTGACAAATTCTTGAATAAGCTCTTTTTTGAAAGCGAACGGCTTCGCATTTTTTTTCCGCCAGGAAAATTTTTGCCTTACAGCTGCCAGCTGAATGACAAAAATTTCTTCAAAGGAAAATCTTTTCCTTGCTTTTTCAAGCATTTTCTCGTTATCGGGAAAATGAATCTGCGCCAGTGATTCTGACAGAGAAAGAAATCCGTATTTTTCGGATATTTTTTGGGGCAGAAAATCTTGGATTGTTTTTGCCAGAAACAAGAACCGTTTTATCAAGTTTCTCAAATACCTTGAAGTCAGGCCTTTTGTCTCGGAATAAACCGGCACCAGTCTGCCTGTATGCACGAGCGCCGCGTCAAACCCGCCGATTTTTTCATAAATAGGGTTGCGGATCTGAACTCCTTTTTTATAGTATTCTATTTTTCCGCTTAAACTTACCGCCGCGCCAACGGATAAAATTTTCGCCAAATACGGCTGATTGAACCAAACCGCCCTTACGCTTCCTGTATTGTCTTCAACAATCGCTTCGGTGATGTTTATATGCCGCCTGAAAATTGCTTGATTTTTTATGCTTAAAATTTTTCCTTGGATACTCGCGGTTTGGCCGACCCTGAGATTTGCAATGGGCAAAAGATTCCTGAAATCATTATATCGCCGCGGAAAATAAAAAAGCAGGTCTTTTACGGTATTAAGTTCCAGCTTCCGCAGTTTTTTCAGATAAAAAGTAGGGATAGTACGGACAACGGAAAGTTGCGTGTTTAAATTGAAAATCATACGGAAATCTTAGCAAAAGAATTCGCTATTGACAAATTTTATAGATGTGCTATACTAAGTTGTTTTGCAGAATGCAAAATAGGAGGAAATTTTATTTTTAAAATTAAAATATAGCACAGTAAGGAGATGGACAAGGTTTGGGTTTAAACCCATGCCGGACGAAAAGTGCGACGGCATTTATTAGATAAATATGCAATATTAAAGTACACGTAATACTGTGCGGTATAGGAAAGTCTATACGATATTGTTTTGAACTAACGAATTCGGGATTATTTAATCTGCGGAGTTCATCGCAAAAACTCGGGAGATACCCGAAAAATGCGATTAGCCTAAAAAGCAGTTGTCCAAAAAACATATTTATTGTCCACTCCTTTTAAATTTGCCTAAAAAAAACAAAAAACAGTCCCGAGCAAGCAGGGAATATTTTTAAAATTATTTCAATTTAAACATTCGCTTTTAAAAATTTATATATCCGCTTTTTTGCCAACTGTCATAATGCCATTCGTGCCATTGCCGTAGTGAAAATATGTTCCATTGGGAGCGGTCACTCCATCCTGGCCCTCCAAGACGGGGTTTGGAATTTCCAACCTGTAAATAATCATGTACCACTGCCCAGTGCCGCCGTATCCTTGAGAAAAATAAAAATAATCTTCACCCGAAGCAAAAACGGGAGGACTCTGATTAGTAGGATCAATCGGATCTTTTCCCAGAAAAGCCGACAAATTGGATGTGGCGTCGCGCAGCCATCGTCCGCCGGATAAGCATTCAACGCTATTTGTCCAGCCGCTGTTTGGTATGGTAGCGCCGCATTGCCCGGAAAGCGGATACCTATTGTATTGTATATAATATAAATCGAGGGCCTTCTGCAGCTGCTCGATATCCGCAATGCGGCGCGCGTCGCGAGATTTTTTAACCGCATTGTTGGTAGCAACCAGAACAACGCTGGATAATAGTCCGATAATAGAAACTACGACCAGAAGTTCTATAAGGGTAAAACCTCTCTGGTGCTTTTGCCTTTTAATCATACTAAATAGAATTCCTTTTTGATATTAGAAAGTGGCGGCGGGCGGAATGTTTGGAATGACGGCTTGCATATCTTCACTAGAAAACCACGAACTTAAAAGGAATGACACCCATACAGTTGAGATTATAATGAATATTATCAGCGCATAGTTCGCCTGTTTTTCATCCTTGATAAAACCGTGGGAATTATTTATGACCCATTGGGTTAATTTCGAAACCGCCGGTCGGCTCCGGTATGCGGGAGTTAATTGCCATTCTTCTCGCTTATGTTCCACGTCGTAAACCATAAATTTCCAAAACGATTAAAAATATGTTTCTTGTCGTGAGAAATTTATCCAATAATGCGTCCCCAGTAGGAATCGAACCTACATCACAGGCTCCGCAAACCTGTGCTCTGTCCATTGAGCTATGGGGACAAATGGGTGTGGGGGCAAGTTGAACTACGAGGGCTTATTCATTTCTTCTCCTCTTTTGGCAAGTAAATTTCCAAAAAATCTTCCAGGTCTTTTTCCGGCTCATTTTCAAGATAAATTATTTTTACCGGCAGATATGGCTTTTTAGGTTTTAAATTCAAGACAGGTATTTCGCCTGAATGTGAAATCCAAAATGTTTTAAACTCGCTGAATTCGTAATGCTGTTTTGCGGCTTTTTCGCTTTTGTTTTCAAAATCAATCCCATGTTCGGAAATTTTTACTTTTATTTTTCGCGGCTCTTCGTTTATTGTCAAAATACTCACCGCGGCAAGTAAGCTGAAAACAACAACGGTTAGAAAATTTTTTTCATAGATTCCCCAAACGACCATTATTATTGCCCCGAAAATCGCCGCAAGCAGATAAAAATCCATTTTGGGACTTTTGATAAAATCCGTGGTTTCCCAAGAAAAAATTACCTCAGAAAAATTGCCGGCAATATTTTTCTCTACTGTCTTTTTTGTGCTTGTCTTTTTATTTTTTTTAGGCATAAATGAAATTTCTTAAGTTGGTCGCCTACGCTAAAGCTTCGGTGGACCAACTGGCGGTGGGAGCAGGATTTGAACCTGCGGTTGCCTTTCGACAACTCCGGTTTTCAAGACCGGTGCTTTCAGCCGCTCAGCCATCCCACCAAATTTTTTAATGGAGGTTTTTCCGCCTTCGGCGGATCCACCGCAGGTGGACAAGACCGGTACGATAAACCGCTCTGTCACCTCTCCGTCTTAATAAATCTTATCA
>CAZKGJ010000054.1:0-3567 GCA_964552415.1 uncultured Candidatus Saccharibacteria bacterium | reverse complement strand
CTTCATTTACAAATCACATTTAAAATGATATAATTTAAACAGTTTAATTAACTAACCAAATTAAATCTATGGGTCCAATCTCCTGGATAATTTTAATCATCGCAGTCATCATAATTTTGTGGATTGTCGCGGTTTACAACAGCCTGGTTACTTTGAAAAACCGCACTGACGAAGCTTGGAGCGACATTGATGTGCAATTAAAACGTAGATACGACCTGATTCCAAATCTTGTTGAAACCGTAAAGGGCTACGCTGCGCACGAGCGTGAGCTTTTCCAACGCGTGACCGAAGCCAGAACCCGCGCCATGGGAGCGCAAATGCCGGCAGAAAAAGCCCAGGCAGAAAACATTTTAAGCGGGACCTTAAAGACACTTTTTGCCGTAGCTGAAAATTACCCGCAGCTTAAAGCCAGCGAGAATTTCTTGGAGCTCCAGAGAGAGCTTACTGACACCGAAGACAAAATTCAGGCGGCGCGCAGATTCTATAACGGCAATGTAAGGGATTTCAACATCCGGCTGGAAGTTTTTCCGGATATGCTCGTTGCCAGACAACTTGGTTACATTAGGCGGGAATTTTTTGAGACGCAGGAGCTTGAAAAAGAAGCAGTAAAAGTGAAATTCTAAACCTGTAATAATTAATAGTTAGTAATTAACGGTTAAGGTGAGTATTGCTAATTGTTTTGTATGCCGACAATTTACACGCAGGCGGATAGAAACATCAATAAAACCTATCTACTCATCAGCATTTTTCTGATTTTTATCATCGGAGTTGGATGGGTTTTCAGCCGGGCACTAAACAGCCCCGGGATTTTATTTTTTGCCGTAATTTTCAGCACACTGATGAGCATCGGAAGCTATTGGTATTCGGATAAAATTGTTTTGGCAATAAGCGGAGCGAAAGAAATTGATTATAACACTGCGAAAGAACTTTATCGTCTGGTAGAAAATCTTTGCATCACTGCCGGTCTGCCAATGCCTAAAATTTATATTATTGACGATCCGTCTCCCAATGCTTTTGCCACAGGCAGAAATCCGGAACACGCTGTGATCGCCGTAACATCGGGAATTCTTCAAAAACTGAACAAGACAGAGCTTGAGGGCGTCATCGCGCACGAATTATCCCATATCGGAAATCGCGATATTCTTTTACAAACCGTGGTTGTGGTTTTGGTCGGCTTTGTCACCTTGCTTGCCGATTGGTTTTGGCGCGCATCTTTTTTTGGAAGCAGGCGCCGGGACAGAGAAGGGGGCGGAAGCGGCTATATTTTTCTTATCGCGATTATTTTGACTATTTTGGCTCCGATTATCGCGACCTTGATTCAATTGGCGATTTCGCGCAAGCGGGAATTTTTAGCTGACGCAGACGGCGCACTTCTGACTCGCTTTCCGGAAGGCCTGGCCTCGGCGCTGGAAAAAATTTCGGCTGACCGCCAGCCGCTCGAAGTCGCTAACAAAGCAACCGCTCATTTGTATATCGTAAATCCCTTGAAAGGAAACGGCAACGGCCGCAGCTGGTTTGCCAATTTGTTTTCCACTCATCCGCCCACTGAGGAGAGGATCAAAGCGTTGCGGGGAATAGAGATAAAATAATTTTTAAAATTCTATGCCAAATCAAAATGAACCACTTTTAACCTCGGCCCATAATTTAATATGCGACAAGGCACATAACAACGCAGATAAAGAAGAGCGCCTGGTTTTGTGGTTTAACGAAGTGAGTATGGAAGATGTGGGGCTCGTAGGCGGAAAAAACGGCTCTTTGGGCGAAATGTATCAAAGTCTTACAAGTGAAGGGGTTAATATTCCGAATGGTTTTGCGACCACAGCCCGTTCTTACCAATATTTTTTGGAGAAAACTGGTCTTAGGGAAAAGCTCAAAAAAATATTAAACGGCCTGGATGTAAGAAATTATAAAGATCTGGCAAAACGGGGTACGGCTGTGCGAGCCGCAATTTTGGCGGCCGAATTTCCAGAGGATTTTAAAAAAGAGATTATAAATGCCTATCATCAACTTGGCACAAAATATGGCAGACATAACCTTGATGTGGCTGTCAGGACATCAGCCACAGCCGAAGATCTTGCCGATGCAAGTTTTGCCGGAGCAGGCGAATCATATTTGAACATACGGGGGGAAAAAGCGATTTTGAAAGCGGTTAAAGATTGCATCGTTTCTTTGTTCACCAATCGCTCAATTTCTTACCGCGCGGACAAAAACATCTCTCAACTTGACATTTCAATGTCGGTCGGAATTCAAAAAATGGTGCGGAGTGATTTAGCCGGAAGCGGAGTAATGTTTTCCTGCGATCCGGATTCCGGGTTTGCAGATGTAACGGTTATAAACGCGGCATATGGGCTGGGCGAAAATATCGTCAAGGGCAGGGTTAATCCGGACGAATACTGGGTTTATGAACCGTTTTTAAAAAACAACTCAGCGCCGATAATCGGAAAAACAATAGGCGATAAAAAATGGCGGCTTGTTTATTCCGGCGGCAGAAGTTCCACCAAAAATATCAAAGTAAGCTCCGAAGACCAGAAAAAATTTATCTTGACAGATGAAGAAATTGTACAGCTTGCAAAATGGTCTGTGCTTATAGAAAAGCATTACAAGCGGCCGATGGATATTGAATGGGCCAAAGATGGACAAACCGGAAAACTTTTTATTGTTCAGGCGCGGCCCGAGACCGCGCACCAAAGTAAG
This sequence comes from uncultured Candidatus Saccharibacteria bacterium, assembly GCA_964552415.1. Classification (GTDB taxonomy): domain Bacteria; phylum Patescibacteriota; class Minisyncoccia; order JAHIHE01; family JAHIHE01; genus JAHIHE01. The sequence goes on along the minus strand of CAZKGJ010000054.1, from coordinate 873 downwards.
CAGGATATCAATGTTCTGGAAACCTATGAATTATCCACTTCGCCTTCCAGACGCAAAATTATCACCGCCGGTGTAAGCGTGGGAGCAAAAATCGGAAAAGGCCGGGCAAATATTATCAAAGACATAAAACAAATCAGCAAATTCAAATCCGGACAAATACTGGTCGCAAAAATGACTGATCCGGACTGGGAGCCGGTTATGAAAATAGCTTCGGCGATAGTGACCGATGCTGGCGGCAGAACCTGCCACGCGGCGATTGTCTCGCGCGAACTGGGCATACCCGCGGTCGTGGGAACAAAAAATGCAACCGCTGCCATAAAAAATAATTCAGAAATCACGGTAGATTGTTCACAAGGTGAAACAGGGTATGTTTATAAAGGCGCCCTGCCGTTTGAGGTAAAAAAAACCAACTTAAAAAATATTTCAAGGCCGAAAGTGAAAATTATGATGAACTTAGCTGAACCAGACGAGGCATTTAAATTTTCTTTTTTGCCCAACGAGGGGATCGGCCTGGCGCGCGAAGAATTCATAATCAATAATTACATTAAAATTCACCCTTTGGCTTTGATAGATTATCAAAATAAAGGAAGGAAATCTGCCTCCGTCGGGAAACGCGGAATAAAGCTGGACGCTAAAACCAAGAAACAGATTGAAGAGTTGACAGCTGGCTACCCGGATAAAGTTGAGTTTTACATAGACAAATTGGCTGAAGGAATCTCCAAATTGGCAGCAGCATATTATCCCAAAGATGTTATTGTAAGGTTTTCCGATTTCAAAACTAATGAATACGCAAACTTGATCGGTGGAAAATATTTTGAGCCCAAAGAAGAAAATCCGATGATTGGCTGGCGAGGAGCGTCGCGGTATTATGAC
>CAZKGJ010000053.1:0-3625 GCA_964552415.1 uncultured Candidatus Saccharibacteria bacterium | reverse complement strand
AAAATAAATTCTTGATTCATGATTCTTAATTCATAATTCTATTCAAGATGTGGACCAAAGATTCGCTCCGCGATGTGATTCGCGAAAAATTAAAAGATCATTTGTTTATTGTGGTTTCCAATCGCGAGCCCTACAGCCATATTTACAGCGGAAACAAAATAAAAACCGTGCGCGCGGTAAGCGGCGCCGTCACCCCTCTGGATTACATCATGCAAGTGACCAAAGGCATTTGGATTGCGCACGGCAGCGGCGACGCGGACAAAGAAACCGTTGATAAAAACGACGAAGTTATGGTTCCTGGCGAGAGTCCAAAGTACACCCTCAAAAGAATCTGGCTTAGCAAAGCGGAGATTGATTGTTATTACGCCGGATTCAGCAACAATACCTTATGGCCTCTCTGTCACTTGGCGCATGTCAGGCCCAATTTCAGCCAAACCGAGTGGGAGTGTTATAAGAAAGTCAATGAAAAATTCGCCGCAGCCATTTTGCAAAAAATAGGGACGGGCAAAGCGTTTGTCTGGATTCAGGATTATCATTTCGCCCTGGTCGCGAAATTCTTGAAAGAAAAAAGGCCGGATCTGATCGTGGCGCAATTTTGGCACACGCCCTGGCCAGCGGCGGAAATTTTCCGGATCTGTCCTTGGAAAAAAGAAATTTTGGAAGGACTGCTTGCCAATGATTTGCTTGGCTTTCATCTTAATTATTATTGCACCAATTTTTTCAATACCATCACTAAAGAACTTGAAGCCAACATTGACCACGAAAGCTCCAAGATTTCTTACAAAGAACACAATACCATAGTCAAGGCATTCCCGATTGGCGTTGATTATGAACTGATTTCGTCTTTAGCCAGCCGCAGCAGAAAAAATCGGAAGCTTTTGACGCAAAAATACATCAGAAGTAATTACAAATATCTTTGCTTGAGCGTGGAAAGGGTGGATTACATCAAAGGCACAATTGAGCGCATTAAGGCCATTGACAGATTTTTGGAAAAATATCCGGAATACCAGAAAAAATTCGTGTATCTGGGAATCGCGCCGCAGTCAAGGATGCGTATTCCGGTTTATCAGAATTTACTTAAAGACATCAAAAATCTGGTTGAAAAAGTCAATTGGAAATATTATTCAAATTCGTGGTACCCCATCAATATTACCGATGATATATTCAGCCTTGAAGAGCTGGTGCCGTTTTATAAAAACGCGGATATTTGCATGGTAAATTCTCTGGACGACGGCATGAATATAGTGGCGAAGGAATTCATAGCGGCCGCCAATCCCAAAAGAGGAATGCTGGTACTTTCGCGCTTCACCGGAACGGCTCGGGAACTAAATGATGCCGTTTTAGTAAATCCTTATGATATTGAGCAGATGGCTGATGCCATTAAAACCTCCCTTGAGATGCCCGCCAAAGAACGGCGGGCAAGAATGAATAAAATGAAAGAGGTTGTCAAAGAAAAAAATGTTTATCGCTGGGCGTCTAAATTCATTTTGGAGTTGTCTAATCTAAAGCCGATAAAAAAAGAAAAAAATGCAAAAACTTAAAATAGCGCAGATCGCGCCTCTGTGGGTACCAGTGCCGCCGGAAAAATACGGTGGTACAGAACTTATAGTATACAATTTAACCGAAGAATTAGTACAGCGAGGACACAAAGTTACACTATTTGCCAGCGGCGATTCAATAACTTCCGCCGACCTATTTTCTATATACCCCCATGCATTACTTAAAGACGGCATACCCTGGAAGGATATCTCTTATGACATATTAAATCTAACAGTAGCTTTTAGACGGGCAAATGAGTTTGATATCATTCACTCGCATGTTGACTTATGGGATCAGTTTTTTATACCGTTTACAAAAACTCCGGTTGTAAGCACTATGCACAACAACATATTTAGTCCGCGTAAAACCGCAGGAAGAATTTTTACTTATAGACATTTTAAAAATCATAATTTCGTTTCAATAAGCCTGAGACAGCAAAAAAATGATATTGCTGGTTTGAATTTCATTGCCAATGTGTACAACGGACTCAACCCCGCAAATTATAAATTTAAAGCATCGCCATCGGATAAATTTATCTGGGTCGCCAGAATAGATGAAGCAAAAGGTGTTTATAGTGCCATAATGGCCGCGGAAAAAAGTGGTGTTCGTCTTGATATTGCTGGAAGAATTGATGAAGCGCAAATGGATTTTTTTAAAACAAAAATAAAGCCGCATCTTAATAAAAAAATAAGATTTATCGGCGAAATAAACAAAAACCAAAAAGCCGATTTTTTCCGCAATGCAAAAGCGCTGCTTTATCCGATAGAATGGGAAGAGCCGTTTGGTTTAGTAATGATTGAAGCATTGGCCTCTGGCACACCAGTAATCGCCTTTAACAGAGGGTCGGTTCCAGAAATAATAGAAGACGGTAAAACCGGTTTTGTGGTGGAACCGCGGCAGAAAAATGGAAAAGCCAATATCCCCGGCTTTGTTGCTGCGATGAGAAAAGTTGACAAAATAAATCGCGCTTATTGCCGCGAGAATTTTGAAAAAAGGTTCAGCGCGAAAAGAATGGTTGACGATTATGAAGAGGTTTATGAAAAAATATTGTTTAAAAATAAATAATGACTAAATTAAGCGCGGAAAAAGTGCTTAAAGAAAGGAAAAAATATGAGAAGAGATCACGGTGGTTTTAATGAAAAGGAGCTCGGCTTAGCAGATACGACGCAAGCTGATATCAGGGATGTTGGTCAGGAGAAAGAGTTTGAAGTGGAAATAACAAAAGAAGATATAAAAGGTATTGAAGACCAAATGGAGCGCGAACGGGCGAGAGAAGGGCTTAAAGGCGGCCAGAGTTTGGCATTCGAAGGTGCGGCTCTTGCGCGCCTGGGAAAAATCGCGCCGGAAGCGGTAATAAAAAAGGTGGAATTTACAGACGATGATATAAAAAAGTGCAAAGAAAGAATAGCCGAAGATATTGCCGGAGCCGTTAGCGCCAAAACAAAAGCCGGGCGCGAAAAAGGATGGAGTAAAGAAAAAATTCGTGAAGGGATTAAATCGGAGCAGGTGTGGATCAGAGAGTTCCAAACCAGCTATCTAAAGGATATTCTGGGGGAAAGCAAATTTAAAGAAGCAGAGATCGGACCTTCCAATGAAGAATGGAGCGGAATGGTAAGCGATTTAAAAAACAGGATTTCTCAAAAAGACTGGCATAATGTGATTCCTCGCGCCGGACACATGCACAATTTTGAGCCGGAGAAGTTTAACGAGGATGTTTTGCCTTTGTTTACCGATAAGGACAAAGAAGGCATTTTGAACGAAATAGAGATATTGAGAAAAGGAAATCCCGATGACGAAAAGGAAAGAAGGAGAAAATGCGACCCATGGGAATTGGCTTCAAGGATAAGATATGTTTCCGAATTCCTGCCCGAATTAAAAAGCCGGATAGAGATTGATAAAAAAGACTGGAACAATATGAAGGGCCATCTTGATAAGGCGAGAGGGAAAGAGTATGAAGAAAAGGATTGGGAAACAAAAGGAAAGAAAGGTGACTATTGGGTCGCTTCGTATCAGCTTTGCAATATGAAAATCATTGAGAAAATGGTCAAAAATGGCGAGATTAAGGCTCTTGAAAAGTAAACATAGA
>CAZKGJ010000052.1:0-4041 GCA_964552415.1 uncultured Candidatus Saccharibacteria bacterium | reverse complement strand
GAGGGTTGACAAATTCTTTTTTTCCGTTAAAATATAATGTGCCTAAGTAAAACTTGCGGTCGCCCCCACCATTTTTATTGTAAAGATGATGAGAGGGGAGGAAAGTCCGAGCACTCTTTTTCCGAATTTCGGGATCAAAAATAATAGCGGCTAACGGCCGTCCGCCGTGAGGCGCGAGGTGCGAACAGAGACGTTCCAATCCGAAAGGCGAGGAACGCCCTCTTCTTTTGAAAAGGAGAGGGTGAGTTCGGCAGAAATGCCGAGATGAAACGGCTAAATCCTTATTGAGTGCAAGAGCAAACCCGATGCTTCGCATCGGTGACAAGTGGCTCGCTTGACCCTGAGAGCAATCTCCGGGCTAGACAGATGACCGCGCAAGACAAAACTCGGCTTATGGCTTACTTAGGCAAAATAAAAACACGGATATCCGTGTTTTTATTTTGCTCCGTAAGCCAAAAGTAGAATCATTTCCAAGTCATTGCTTATTTTTTTTGCAGTAATTTTGTTAAGTCCGACTCCTCCCTTGCTAAATGACCTGTCAAGCGTCTCGTTAAAACTATCTTTACTGAAATCGCCCACAAGCCGGCTGTAAATAGCGCTTTCTAACCGCATTATTTGGCGGTCGCTTAAAATTTTATGCATCGGGTCAATAAACCCGCGCCGCAGCTCAGTGATTTGGCTCCAGATTGAATTGAAATCGGGGTACCGCTCTCCTAATTTCTCGCGCGACACGCTGGTATTTTTTTTCTCATCTACAAGTTTTGTTTTGTTTAAAAAATCTTCAACGGTATTCGCTATTCTTTCGGCAGTCCTGGAATTCAGCCCTGCCCCTCCTTTTGAATAGTCGCGGTCAAGCTTGGTTTTTAGTTCGTTTAAGTTCGTTCTGCCGCTCAAGCGGTCAGAGACAATTTGCTCCATCCGGTTGATTTCGTCAATTTCATACGAGCTCAAAACATAATTAACCAACATTTTTGCTTTAAAGGGGGCTAAAAGCATATTTAGTTGCATGGGGTTTAACCCAGGAAAAGAGCGCGATAAAAGCTGGAATTCCTTGCCGAGTTTTTCTTCCGTACTCTCTTTTTTCTCAGTCTTTTCTTCTTTTGCCACCCCTATTGGTCTTAATTCTTTGTTGACCATTTCGCGGACTATCTCGCCGTCTTTCATATAAAAAATACGGTTGGCGTAAAACAAATGTTCGGGATTATGGGTCACCAAAATCAACGTTTTGCCTTCTTCAGCGTTAAGTTTTTTCAAAATATCCATCACATTTACTGCTGAAACCGAGTCTAGGTTTCCTACTGGCTCATCTGCCAGCAATATTTTCGGGTCATTGACTAACGCTCTTGCTATGCCTATTCTTTGCTGTTGGCCGCCGGAAAGTTCGGTCGGTATCTTTTCGGCTTGTTCTAAGATGCCGAACCTCTCTAACAACAATTTTGTCTTTTCCGTCCTTTCCTTCTTGCTCTCGCCCAAAAATATCTGGGGCAGGGCTACATTGTCCAAAACAGAAAGCGAGGAAATTAAATTGTACTGCTGAAAAATCATCCCTATGCCGGAGCGGTGAAAATTAGAAATTTCGTCTTCGCTCAAAACGGAAATGTCTTTGCCATCAACGATAACTTTCCCAAAAATCTCGGTCTCCAGACCCGATATACTGTTAAGAAGTGTGGATTTTCCGCAGCCAGAAGGCCCAAAAAAAATGATGTATTCTTTAGGATAAATGGCGATATTGACATCTTTGAGCGCCCAAAATTCATTTGTGGTTCCTTTATTATAAACCACGCTCAGGTTCTCGGTTTTTATTGCAGGCTGTGTTTCCTGGGGCATGAAAACTTGTTATAAAATCTATAAAAATCAAAGCTTTACGCTTCTTTATTTTATCATAAAAGCTGGATTTTGAAAAAGAAATACCAAAACATCCGATGTGCTAAAGATATCGGATGTCTTAAAGATTGCTTTATTTTTATTACCAAGAAGAATTTATGATTTAAAAAATTTCTTAACCTTCTTCGCCACTTCAGCCGGCGTATTGTACGCCTTAACCCACCAGTCTCTTGCGCCGAGCCGTTTTCCTTCCTCTTGGTCAACAGGAGAAGCTAAATTTGTCAAAACAATTATCGGGATTCTTTTCATCTCCAGCAAAGGACATTTTTGAATCTCTGCTAAAACATCAAAACCGTCCTTTTTATCCATTAAAATATCCAGCAAAACCAAGTCCGGTCGAATGTCTCTAATGTCGCGCAACCCCTGCTTGCCGTGCGGAGAAAGCAGGACTACAAACCCCTCGCTTTCCAACTTCATTTTATACATTTCAGCCAGGTCGCGATCGTCTTCAATCATCAGAATATATTTTTTCCCCTTATCTTTTACAAACTGCGGCTTATTATCGCCGAACATTGAAGTGATTCCTCCAAGCATAGATTTGAGCCAAGGGTATGCAAGCCTTGGTTTAGAATTAAAGATTAAGAATATTATACTACTTTATAATGATAAGGCAAGTGAATTTTGCTTAAGCAAAATTTACTTGCCTATTTCTTTTCTTGCCTTTTCTATTTCCACAATCTGCTCAGGGTTTGAAGTGATAATCTGGTCCTCGGAATACGAGGCAATGATTTTTATTGCCGCATGTTTTGCGCCGGCGAAAAATATACCCTCCCCAATGTTGCTTTCCAAAAGCAGGTATTTTTCCTCGTCGGTAAGATAAAAAGTGTCCCTGATAACATCTATCGCAGCGGGGGACTGACGCAGCAAAAGCTGTATTGAAGAGTTTGTGACGATCGGCTTGCCATAGCGTGAGCCTAAGAAATCAGTAATATCTTGGGTGATAGTGGTCAGCCCCATATAATACTTTCTGCAGCGCTTGGCTATGGCAAAAAGGAAAGAAGCAGCTTCCTCGTGTTGCATCATCCACCACGCCTCGTCAACCACCAAAATTCTTTTTTTAAGCTGGCTTCTTATCATTGTCCAAATGTACTGCATTATGACATACATCGCCACGGGCCGCAGCTGTTCTTCCATATCCCTAATGTTAAAAACCACAAAATTCTTATTTATTTTTATGTTTGTCTGCTGATTTAAAAATCCGCCGAAGCTTCCCTCGGTGTATTTTTTCAACCGCGTGGAAAGCGACTCTGCTCCGGCCATATTCGCCAGAACATTTGCCAGATCGCTCATCGTCGGCACATTTGCTCTGGAAAAATCCGCTCCCGGAACAATGTCTTTTGTGGCGTATGTTTCGGAAATCGCCTTGTCCAAAATCGCATCCTCCTCTGGCGTCATTGTTCCGAGCATTATTTTAAGCAATCCAGAAAGATGAATGATATTGGTTTTTAAAACATCGGCAGGGTCCTCGTCTTCCAAGGGAACCGGCAGGTCAAAAGGGTTTATATGATGGTCTGAGGTCAAAGATATTCTGAAAAAGGTTCCGTTTACGGTTTCAGCCAGATACTTATATTCGTTCTCTGGATCAATAACGATTACATCTGTGCCGAACATTAGCGAGCGCAAAATTTCCAGCTTTACCGCGTAGCTTTTGCCAGCTCCTGATTTAGCAAAGATGACCATATTAGCATTTTCCATTGAGAACCTGTCAAAAAGTATCAAGCTGTTGTTGTGCCGGTTTATGCCGTAGAGAATCCCGCGATTTGAAGTAAGGTCGCTGGAAACAAAAGGAAAACAGGTTGAAAGCGGTCCGGTATTCATATTGCTGCCTATAGCGAGTTTATCCTGAGCAAGCGGCAGCGTGGAGTTAAACGCTTCCTCCATCTGAAAAACTGCCGGTTTTGCATAGACCAGCTGCGACTCCAGCATTCCACTAAGCCGCTGGGATAATTTATCCATCTCTTCTTTGGTGTCAGCGTAAAGAGTTATGTAAATTCCCAACCGGAAAAATTTTTCCGAGCCCTGTTGGAGCGAATCACGCAGCGCTTCCGCGTCTTGTAGCGCGGTTTCCAAAATCGGATCTCTTACTTTTCCCGCCTGCTCGTTTATGCTTATCTGCGACTGTATCTGTGTTACAACTTTAAGCAAGTTTTTCAAAAC
>CAZKGJ010000051.1:0-4137 GCA_964552415.1 uncultured Candidatus Saccharibacteria bacterium | reverse complement strand
GTCAAAGGATTTGTGCCGCGGGAGGGAATCGAACCCTCATGACCTTGCGGTCGATGGATTTTAAGTCCATTGCGTCTGCCAGTTCCGCCACCGCGGCAAGAAAATTTCTTGAGGCCAGAATGGGATTTGCACCCATGTATAACGGTTTTGCAGACCGTCGCCTTACTACTTGGCTATCTGGCCTTAAATTTATATTTTATATTCTATTGTATATCAATTCCTTCAGCAATTTTTTTCTTAATTGCTGCAAGTTTTTCTTCAAGAACACCCTCAATTTCAAAGCCCGCCGCGAGTTTATGGCCACCGCCACCAAAGATTCGCGCGATTTTCGCGACATCTGTTTTTTTATGCGGCTCGGAGCGCAAACTGGCTTTGATTTTTCCCAAACTGTTTTCCACCAGCAGTAAGGAAAATCTGCTTTCGGGAACAGCTGAAAGCATATTCACCAATCCCGAAAGTTCGTCCTCTTTTACATCGTACTTTTTCAGGTCTTCCAAAAGTGCGAAAGAAAACGCCATTTTGGTTAAAGGGTCGTAAGAAACTCTAGACAAAACTTCTCCCCAAATTTTCAATTGACTAGGAAATCCGTTTTTTTTAAACAGATTATCCGCGATTTTTTTAATATTTACCCCGCTTTTCAACAGGGTAGCAACGGCCTTCAGCGCTTCGGGTGTTGTGTTTGAATGCCTAAACGCTCCGGTATCGGACAAAATTCCGGTCAGAAGACAAAAAGAAATTTCAGGGTCAATTTTCCAGTTTAATTCTTTGCCGAGAGTAAAAATAATTTCAGCTGTAGAAGAAGCGACTGGGTCAATAATTTTAAATATGAGTGGTTCTTCTGGCCGTTCAGCTGGATCAAAAATGGGTTTTTCTGGATGGTGGTCAATCGCAACCACTTCTTTTTCCGCTAAATCAAAAAACGGAAAACCCGTGCGGCTCCAGGAAGCGCAGTCAATCAGGATAAATAACGCCGGATCGCCTGCGGCACTTTTAAATTCTTTTTGCACCCTGACCTTTTCGCTTCCGGGCAAAAAATAAAGATGCCGGCCAAGAGAATTAAACACAAAGGCTTCTACTGACTTGTTACGCAATTGTAAAATTTTTTTCAGCGCCAAAACAGAGCCGATTGCGTCTCCATCGGGGTTTTTGTGGGTGAAAATTTTATATTCGGAAAAGTCAGAAATTTTTTCTTTCAACTTTTCCACCAAAGAAGAATCAATCATATAATTTACTCCTTTTTAATCTGTTCAAATATTTTTTCCAAATTGCTGGTGTCCGCTCCCCTTGTTTGAAACCTCAATTTTGGCACAGGCCGCATTTTCAGGCGCCGATCAATTATTTTTTGCAATTTGTAAATATTTTTTTTGATCAGCTTTATAGTCGTATTAGTTTTTTCCGAAGGCAGCACACTTACCAACACATCAGCGTACCGCAAGTCGGGAGATGTGTCAACTCCGATCACTGTCGCAATTATACTGGGCGGTAATTCCAGCTCCCTTAAAAAAAGATTAGCGACTTCTCTCGCTAAAAGTTTGTTGATTTTTTCAATCCTGTAAGCCATAACTTAGATTTTTTGCTTGATGATTTCTTCTGTATATGCTTCCAGGTTGTCGCCCATTTCAATTTTAACATTTCCTCTATAACGTATTCCGGCATTGTTTGGTTCAGAAATTTCTTTAGTTACAGCTTTATTAAACTGAAGCTCTATCACTCTTCCTTCTCCAATAATTTTGCCTTCGCGGAAAATATCTATTTTTGAGCCCGCAAGAATTTTCCCTTCAGTGACTTTTGCGCCAAAAACCGATTCAAAACTTCCTTCCTTTTCCTTTATCATCCTGAAAAGCGCGATAACCCGCAACTTTCCCGTCACGGTTTTAATTATCTTCGGCGGCAAAAGAGACGCAATTTGCTCTTTAACTTCGTAAGCAAGCTTGTAAATGATTTCTCCGGATACTATTTTGGCTTTTTTCTGCTTGGCAAACTCAGTTAAGCTTACTGGCAAAAAAGAATTAAACCCGACGATCATTGAATTCGTGGCACTTGCATCTTTTATGTCATTTTCGTTTATCTCACCTATTTCTGCCTTGAAAATTTTTAAATCTATTCCTTCGGGTTTAAGACTGGAAAAAACCACCTTTATTGCTTCAAGGGACCCCCGAGAGTCAGCTTTTAAAATTATGCTAAAAGTTTTCTCTGTAGAAGAAGACGGTTTTGGTTTTTCTTCTTGAGTCAAAATTTCCAAATTTGCCTTAAGCGCGTCTTTGGCCTCCTCAATATTCTTGAATGATTTAAAATGTTCGCCCGGAAACGGCAAAGTTTCCATTCCGGAAACCGTTACTGGCACTGAGGGCAGGGCAATAGCGACAGCTTCTCCTTTAAAATTTTCCATTCTTCTGATTTTTCCGAAATTTTTTCCAGCCACGATAAAATCTCTTACTTTGAGCGCGCCGTTTTTAGTCAAAAAAGTGGCAAGAGCTCCTTTTTTGGGGTCCATTTTGGATTCTAATATTACGCCATCGGCCTCGGCCTCGTAATCCGCTTTGAGCTCCTCCATTTCAGCGACAAGAAGAATAGATTCCAAAAGTTCAGGTATCCCTTTGCCCGTTTTAGCAGAGATTTCCACGCCTAAAGTTTGACCGCCCCAATCCTCGGTAAGAACCCCTTGTTCAGAAAGCTGTTTTTTTACGAGGGCCACATTTGCTTCTGGTTTGTCGGTTTTATTGAAAGCGACAATCAGCGGAATCTTGGCGCTTTTGGCGAAATTTATCGCTTCAATTGTCTGCATTTGTACTCCGTCGTCAGCGGCAACCACCAAAACCGCAATATCCGCGACTTTTATGCCGCGTTTTCTCATTTCGGAAAAAGCTTCATGCCCTGGCGTGTCTAGGAAAGTTATTTTCTGCTTCCCGTGCAGTTTTTTGTCTTTTTTTTCCACTTCTATTTCATAGGCACCAATTTTTTGGGTGATGCCGCCGGCTTCCTTTTCAGCGATAACGGTTTTTCTGATTTTGTCCAAAAGCGTAGTTTTGCCATGGTCAACATGTCCGATAACAGCGACAATCGGGGGTCGGGGAGCAAAAATTTCTTTGTTAGCCGATTTTATTTTTGGTTTTTTTATAGCCATTACAATCAATCCGTATAATTATTATATCTCTCCAATCGCTTTTTTTATTGCCTGCTCTTCTTCTGCGGAGAGCGGATATTTTGACTTCATCTGCTCAATGGGCTTAGCGTAAATCCGCGTTCCTTCTCTCAGAAACAAACTAGAAATCACTATTCCCGAGTCGCTTGAATTTAAAAGCGCGATCGCAAAACTTTGGTCTCCGCCGGTGTTTTTAAAAGGATTATATCTTACTATGCCAACCTTGCGCACTGATGTTTCCAGTATCTTTTCCTGCTCTTCCTGTCTTTTGGATATTTTTGTGAAGTTTAAATTTATCCGGCCTATTTCTGCGGCAGATTTGTCTATCAGGTCCTCAAGGTTTCTGCCGTTTTTACCCTGCAAAAAAGTTTTAAATCGCCAGCGCATCAGGAAGACCGCGGCGAGCAGAATCACATCAAGAATAATTAAAAATAAGAAAAAAATCATTTGGACAGCTGAATTGGCGGCTAAAGCCATCAGGGCATTGAACATATTTTTCAATAAAGTTAAATTTTAATGGTTGAAAACGGCAGTTGAAAAAGGCTGAACCATTATTATATTGTATATCATATTATCACAAAAAGGAAGTACTGGCCGCAAAAACACCAAAATGCCGTTTGCAAGCGCCAAGTCCGCTTGTTGATAAAATGTGTATAACTACCCTTGACCTGCATTTTCGGGGTTGTATAATTATTGTCAGAAAGATGATTGTTTTTCCAGTAAACAATTATTTTTCTCTTACTGTTTAATCGCGAAGAAATTTTCAGTAAAAAATAAGAAAATTCGGCGATTAAAACGGTAAGGGCGAATGGGAACAAAAAAATATTACACCCCATTTGTTTTCTTGAGGCGCGAATTATCCGCCTAAGGCGGATTGGTTTCAAGGAAAAAAGGCTCGCAATCCGCCAAACGGCGGCGCGGGCATAAGGGGTGCTGACGCTCATAAAATAATTTTAAACAGGGGCGCATCAGCGCCCCTGTTTTTGTATAAAAAA
>CAZKGJ010000050.1:0-4160 GCA_964552415.1 uncultured Candidatus Saccharibacteria bacterium | reverse complement strand
ACGCGGACGGATAGGCAAAGCCGCGCGGTTCAAAGAACTTGCTTCTGTTTTGACCGTGACGGAAGAAGCCGCGGAGAAAAGCGCTAAAAAGAATATTGCGGCAGAAGGTGGAAAGGCAGAAAAATAACTTGCCCAGGTGGCGAAATTGGCATACGCACTACCTTGAGGTGGTAGCGCCCTTACGGGCATGGAGGTTCAAATCCTCTCCTGGGCACTGTAGGCACGTTTAGCTCAGTGGTAGAGCATTCGCTTGACGTGCGAAGGGCCGCTGGTTCGATCCCAGCAACGTGCACAAAAACGCCGAGGTAGCTCAGGTAGTAGAGCACAGCTCTGAAAAAGCTGGTGTCGGGAGTGCAAGTCTCCCCCTCGGCACACATACAATTACCTGCGGGTGTAGTTCAGCAGTTAGAACGCTTCCTTGCCAAGGAAGAGGTCGTGGGTGCGAATCCCATCACCCGCTCCCGTGCGCACAAATAATTTACTCCCTATGAACGGAAACCATAAATCAAAAATCAACGACCTAAATCTGCAGGATTGGAAAGAATATAAGGATATTCTGACCGATAGCTTATGGTTGATTGGCGAACGCGACAAATCCGGCGCCCACAATAACACCTACCATGGTAATTTCATTCCGCAAATTCCGAATCAAATGATGCGCAGGTTTACTAAAAAAGGCGATGTTGTCTTGGACACTTTTTTGGGCAACGGCACAACTCTTATTGAATCAAAAAGGTTAGGACGGCACGGAATAGGGATTGAACTCATACCGGAAGTCGCGCACTCGGCAGTACAAAATATAAATCGTGAACTTCCGAACGGCGGTAAAGTTTTTACAGAAGCTATTGTTGCCGATAGCACAACAAAAGAAACACGAGAAAAGGTTCTGGATACGCTTAACAAGATTGGCAAAAAAAGTATCCATCTGATTATTTTACATCCCCCATATCACGACATTATAAAATTCAGCAACAGAAAAGAGGATTTGTGTAATGCTCCGACAGTTGAAGAATTTACATCAAAATTTGGTGATGTAATAGAAAATTTTGTGGACTTATTAGACCGGAATAGATACCTGGCTATCGTTATCGGGGATAAATACACAAATAGTGAGTGGGTGCCACTTGGCTTTTATCTCATGCAAGAAACGCTGAAGCGTGGACAAGGATTGAAGCTCAAAAGTATTTTAGTAAAGAATATGGTAAATAATCGCGCGAAATTAAATCAGGAGCATTTATGGCGCTATCGCGCGCTTGTCGGTGGTTTTTATATTTTCAAGCACGAATACATTTTAGTTTTCAAAAAGGTATGACAACACATGTTTTTATTGTTGATTCAACGACATTCAAACTTCACCTGGAGTATCTTTTTGCTGGTACTGGCGCAAAAGACAATAGAATTGACTTTAATAATAACCCAAATACTTCACTACACGCGACAACAGAAAATATGCTTATCGGTATGATTGCCGATGGAGGCAGGGTTAGACGCGGAGACCAAATTATTTTCTATTTACAGCAAGAATTTTCAAAGAAAATTTTTGAAGGTAAGTTTTTTGGGATTTTCATCGCCAAAAATGACTGGTCATTTTTGGATAATAATGACAAGCGACAGTATCTCAAAAACGAACTGGAAAAATCGCTGACTTTTAGAACATTTATTGAACCACATAAAGTTTATGCGGAAGGAGTTACCGAGTGGGAAGCGTTGGACGAAATTAAAAATATGACCTCCCCCAATCAAATGCTTTGGAGTTTGATATACCGAAAACTTAAAGGTAACCGCGGCAACACAATGATAACAATTTATGAAGCGGAGCGATTGACGCAACTAATCAGAAATAAAAACAACAGAACAGAATTGAATTGCCGAAATAAAACCCTTTCTTTTGACGCAACGGTTCAAAAAATTATTTGCCTTAACGAAAAGCCAAGAGCTTACGCCGGACGACAAGAAGAAATAAATTTATTGCCGCGATTGATTGCAAAATATCAAGCCGGAAATTCGTTTGAATCACATTTGCAGGCGTATATAACCAAAAATCTTGGTAAAGGAATAAATAGAAGTTTAGATGAAACGATACTGGACGGCGCAGAAATGGAGTGGCTCGGAAATGAAGTTTCTTGCGGGGTTGGGATGCAAAGAATTGATATTATGCCATCAGTAATGAAAGACGGTCAAAGAATAGTTGTACCGGTTGAATTGAAGGCAGTTGAAGCCGACGAAAAGAATATTATACAGATTCAAAGGTATGTGGATTGGATTGAACAATATTATATTCCTAACCGTCAAAGCGACATTCAACCGGTTTTAGTCGCGAAGAAGATAGAAAATAAGCAATCCAGCACTTATCGGCGCTTGATTGATAGTTTCAACCACTTTAATCAAATGAATAGTCGTAGATCAAATCCCCTTAAATTTATTGAGTTTTCTATTGACGACGGCGACCTAAGTTTTAGAGGCGTTAATTACTAATCGTCGTTATCGAAAAAATACTAATTTGGCAACTTTGACTTTTTTAGCGAATGGGTGTAAAATGTAGTTAATCATGGCTAAAAAGGATAACTTACAACTCTCCGCAAAACTCAAAGCGATAGAGGTAATCGTAAAAGAGTTACAAAAACTAAATGAGAATGACCGCTCTGATGTTGTTTCGTTTGCGCTGAAGCAAGTTGGGTTATCTTCCTCATCTATTCCCAGTTCTCCTCAATCAGACCAAATTTCCGCAAGCGAGGGATCCGGTCCGGATTTAAATAAGAGCATGGCGGACTTTGTTAAAGATAAAAATCCAAAAAACGAATATCAACGAGTTGCTGTTATTGCCTATTATAGAGAATATAAGCAGGGCAAAAAAGAATTCAAAAATGCTGAAATGTCGCAAGCGAATACCTCGGAGGCCCGCCAACCTAAAATTTCAAACATTACTGATGTAGTTACAAAAGCAAGGGATCGTTACAAATTCTTAACGAAAGGCACAGGAAAAGCAGCTCATCAATTAAGTACACACGGGGCTGATGTTGTGAATGCTCTGCCGGACCAAGTGGCAGTCAAAACACTAATTGCCAATACCAAAACTAGAAAACGAAAGAAGAAAAAGGTGAAAAAATAATTTTATGTATGTTGGAAATCATCAGGCAAGGATTCGAGCAAAAATTACCAAAACAAACAGTCTCGGAACTTTTGGAAGCATACAGCGAGACAAAAAGTAACTATTATCTCAATAAGTTTCGTCCGAATGAAGTTGAGGGTGGCCGCTTGGCAGAAGCGGTTTTTCGGATATTGGAATTACATGCTTTTGGGAGTCAGACCCCAATCGGTAAACAATTGGATACTGAAAAGCTGATTATGCGCCTTCAGAACATCCCTTTTGGCAATCAGCCCGAATCAATTCGCCTACATATTCCGCGAACATTGAGATTGATTTACGATATTAGGACTAAAAGGGACGCGGCTCATTTGGCAGATGGAATTGATCCAAATCCACAAGATGCGACTTTTGTTGTTGCGGCGTGCGATTGGGTTTTGGCTGAATTGATAAGGTTGTATCACTCTGTATCGCCACAGGAAGCACAAAATATCGTGGATAGCATAATTGAGAGAAAATCCCTTGTTGTTCAAGATTTTGACGGATTTTTGAAAACACTCAATCCATCGTGGGGTCCAAAAGAAAGATTGTTAGCCACGCTATACCAAAGAGGTAGAAGCGGAGCAACTGTTGATGAGCTTTCTTCGTGGCTAAAACCAAGTCAGCGTGCCAATATTCGCAGAGCCTTAAGTCAGATAGAACACGACAAAGATTTTGTGGTTAATAGAGGAGATAGGTATATTACTACTAACCGAGGTATAAGATATGTTGAGGAATCTGGAATGCTAATTCCTTGATAATCATCAATCATTCCGCCGCGCGCCGTTGCGGTTTTGTGCCACGCCATAGGCGCGGCACTTCTCAATCGTCGGAATTTTTGATAAAGTAGGTTCGAGCGGACTCAAAAATATACTCCAGGATTTCACTTTACGGTTTTTAGCCAGAAGGTTTTGCTTCTGGCTACTTATTGATAACTCTCTATAATAGTGGTATAATAAAATTATCAGGTTGTGGATAACTTCTGTACAGTTAACACTCAAGGGTAACACTTTGGAGTAGTTTTTCCTGGGGTGTT
>CAZKGJ010000049.1:0-4294 GCA_964552415.1 uncultured Candidatus Saccharibacteria bacterium | reverse complement strand
CCGCTCAAAAAATTCTGGAAGAGATTGAGAAAACCAGAGAAGAAATGGAAGCGGCCAATTAGTAGTTGAGTTCATCTCAACTACTAATTTCAAGAGGTGATCAGGAATGACAAAATATCACAAAGGATGCGGAGGAATAATAGTGCTTTTTTCAATCTTCACTGAAAAAAGCGATATTGAGACACCTGTCTGCACCAAATGCGGCCAAACAGGAGAATCTATACGAACGCCTGTTCCAGGCGCATGAAAAAATTCAAGAGGTGATGAAAATGAGTTTGGAGACTGAAAGAAAAATACTTGCGATACCGCAGTATACCAACATGACGATAGTGCAACTTTTCAAGTTGTGCGGCGCCTACTGGGTATATTCCGGAGGCAAAGGCGAATCACACGCATTACTAACCAGCGGATTGCACAGCAATGGATACTTCAATGTTTCCGAGATCTTAAAATATCCCAATTTGCGCAGGATACTCGCCTGCCGTTTGGCGGCGGAACTGGAACTTGCTGGCATTAACAAAGAGGATACAGATCTTATAATCTCGTCAAGCTATGCCGCATTCCCATTCGGGCAAGCAATATCGGACGCAATGGGAATACCATCGGTGTACACGGAGAAGGACGATAAAATCCAGAAATGGAGCGGTAGGTTCCAGACACCAAAAGGCGCGAGAGTCCTGCAGGTGGAAGAATTGTTAACCACTGTGGGGACGACCCTGCACGTTCGCGATGCGCTGTTGCAGGGAGAGAAAAATCCTTTTGAGTTCGTGAAAAAAAACGGCAAAATAGTTGTTGCTACCATCATACACAGGCCTGCAAAATTGCCTATAAAATACGAAAGTCACCATGTTGTTGCATTGCACGAAGCAGAAGTACATAATTGGAAACCGGAAGAATGTCCTTTGTGCAAAACCGGATCAGAAGCGCTGAAACCCAAAGCGAGCTGGGCAAAATTTGCACAATATCAATAAACTGGAGATAAATTAGAAGCCAATGGCGTGAAGCAATTCACGCCTCTTTTTTTATCCCCCAATAAAAAAATCCCGCCGGTTAATCCAACGGGTTAAATTTTAAATTCTTTTTTGCTTTAACAAAAGTCCTCGGTTTATATTTCTTACTATCGACGGTCCGTTATAGACAAGGCCTGTCAACACTTCAATCAGTTTTACGCTTCTGATTTCCAACATTTGTCTTGCTTCCTCGGGCCCGAAAATTCCTCCCACGCCGATAATGGGAATTTTTCCGCCAGTGCTCTCATCAATGTATCGCGCCATCCGAATGGTTTTGGGCCAAAGCGGCGCGCCGCTCATGCCACCTTCTTCATTGGTTTGGATGCTCAAACCATCTCGACTAACAGTAGTGTTCACTGCCACAATGCCATCAATTTTTTGCTCTAGGCAAACTTCAAGAAGATTATTTAAATCTTCTTCGGTAATGTCAGGTGCGATTTTTATCAAGATTGGCTTTTTCTTGATGCTGTTTTGCGCTGCCAATTCGACTGCTTCTCTTTGAAGAGCAACCACAAAATCCTCAAAGTATTTTTTCTTTTGCAATTCCCGCAGTCCCGGCGTATTCGGCGAAGCAAGATTACCGACAAAGTAGTCGCCCAACAAATACATTTTCCGCAAGACACAGATATAATCATCCACGGCTTTTTCCAACGGCGTGTCTTTGCCTTTGCCCAAACTTATACCTAAAGGTGTCGGTAATTTCCCCGCCTTCTTCAATATCAAGGCGACTGCATCAACGCCATAATTATTGAATCCCATTCGGTTGATGATGGCCTGATCGTCCGGAAAACGAAAAATGCGGGGTCTTGGTTTGCCTTCTTGCAGCAGAGGTGTTACTGTGCCGATTTCCAAGAATCCGAAGCCGAGAGACGCAAGCCCTCGCGGGGCAATAGCATTCTTGTCGAACCCCGCAGCCAGCCCCACAGGGTTTCTGAATTTCAAACCCCATAATTCCTGTTCAAGTTTTTTGTCGTTTGCCAAAAAATATTTCTCGACCAATTTTGCCAGCGGCTCGCTTTGCCCAAGACAGTGAAGCGCTTTTAAAACCGCTTCGTGCGCCTTCTCAGGATCATCTCGAGACAACCTGAATATTGCCGGCCTTATTATTCTTTCATAAATCATCCTTTTTATTCCTCCTGATTTTGACGGTGCTAAATATTATTCTTATCTTTATTTTAAAAATTGTCAACCTTCGCGCGCCCCTTGACCAATTTTCTTTTTTCAGCCAAAATTAAACTTAAGGAGAAAAAAGGAGATGAACTTTTAAAATAGAGGTGATAAAATGAAAATTAGAAAATCTGTATCCGAAGAATCGCAAGAGATTACCGTTGCCGAAGCGCTGGAGGCGCTAAGAAATATCGGCATTGTTGACATACATGTGCATGACAGAGACGAAGACGAGGCCTATAAAGCCACAGTAAGACAAACCAAAAAAATCGCTTATGCCCTTGGCTGTCAAGCTATGTGCGCTATGCCCAATACCAAAAACCCGATCGTGTCAAGAAAAAGAGTACGGGAAAGACTTTCGTTGGCCGCCGAATCAAATGACATACCCATAAAATATTATCTTATACCGGCCTTAACCACCGACATAAACTTGATCGCCGAACTGGTTGATGAGTACAACCGCAATCACGGAGTAATGGGTTTAAAAATCTATGGCGGCACATCGGTTGGAGATCTGGGAATAATCGGAAAAGATAAACAGCGTCTTATTTTGGAAACCCTGGTAAATCTTGGATACACCGGCCCAATACTTCTTCATTGCGAGCGAGATGATCTAATGCAACCGGATAAATTTAATCCAAACTGGCCAGCAACTTGGGAAGAAGCGCGACCGCGGGAAGCTGTATTGGAATCAATAAAAGATTGGCTCTACCTGATAAGGAAAACTGGTTTTCCTGGCCATGTCCATTTCTGCCACATTTCGCGCTTTGAAGCAGTGCTGATGATCAATGCGGCAAAAAATCAGGGCATGAAAATTTCTTGTGGAGCAACTCCCCAATGCCTGCTTTTTTCAAAAGAAAAAATCGCGGCAATGAGTAAAATGTTGGGATTGCTTCTAAAGTGCAATCCGGCAATCGGGACAGAGGAAGACCGCTTGAATCTATTTGAGTTCTTGAAAATCGGACTCATTGATCTGGTTGAGACAGACCATGCTCCGCACACCGTTCTAGACAAGGAACAAAAATATGCTTCGGGAGTAATGAGCTTATTATTACTTCCCCAACTCTACATTGAGTTTAGGAAACAAGAATTCAGCGAGCGGAGAATAGAGGAGATTTTACGAGAAACACCTCTCAAAATCTTTCCCAAAATTAAAATTTGAGCGTGCAAAAAACACGCTTATTTTTATATTAAATCCCTCCCAATAAAAAATCCCGCTAAAAAGCGGGTAATTCGGTTTTAAAAATTTTTATATCAGCAAGCATGCTTCAATTTGTTCTTTCTTTATCGGATGATCGCAGAAATAACATTTGTAGAGTATGGGTTTCTTGTCGGATAGCACAACCGTAGGTACAACTCCCTTTCCGTCCAGCGGATCATTGCTAATACATGTCGGGTTAAGACATTTCATTAGCCCTCTAACCACTTCCGGCGGTTTGATGCTACTTTTATCAACCACCTTAAAATTCTCTATTATGTTTATCGTCGCTTCCGGCGCGAAAAGTGCAATTTTATTTGTTTCTTCAATCTTTAATTTCCGACCGAATATCTTCACGATATCCTTTGCGCCCAGGATCTCGCTTTCCGCATTCATTGCCACAGTTACCTTTTCTTCTGTTCCAAATTTTATACCCAGGACCTTTAGAACCAACAGCGCGGCCCCGCCGGGTATATGATCAATTACTGTTCCCTGCTTTATTCTTTTTACTATCATTTCTCCTTCATTATCCGCATCTTTTTTCGTTTTAATCCCTCCTTTTACAATGGCATTCTGTATTCTATACCTTAAGAATATTTTGTCAAGGCTATTCTGCCCTTTGCGTTTGACAAGTTTACTAAAAGTGCTGCGCTTGAAATGTTTTTTCCGGAGATTAAAATTTGATAACAATAAAACTCCGGGAAAAAAGAAAAACAAGGAGGGAAAATTTTGGACAAGGACAAACATGAGCGCGTTGGTGATCCACAGGATATTGCAAGGCGCGTTAACGAGGTCAGAAAAAATAGAAACAAAAGAAAAAACGGTGGTAAAAAATCGTATCGCGGAAGGGCTTAGCCGCCCTTCTTAAATTTTTGCAATTTGCAAACATTTTTGCAAAAATTTTATTTTTCAATATTAA
>CAZKGJ010000048.1:0-4321 GCA_964552415.1 uncultured Candidatus Saccharibacteria bacterium | reverse complement strand
TTGCGGCCAGAGCCAGAGAATAACTTCCGATTTTATTCAGTACCGAACCGTCAGCACCAATAACATCTGCTCCGATAATTACCAAATCAACATCAATTCCGTCTGGATCATTTTTGGAAATCACAAACGGCGCGGCACTGTCGATCGTCATTGTTACATCTATGCCGTTTTTTGCCAAATTTTTAGCCATAATCCGGCCCTGATATCGCGGCCTGGTTTCGGAATCGTAAACTTTGACCGGGATGCCTAATCTATGCGCGCCGAATATGATTCTAAAAACCGAAGAAGAATTACAATGGGTAAAAATCAAAACCGCTTCCTTTTTTTTCTTAAAATTTTTTTTAATTAAATTAACCCCCTTCGCGGTTATCAATTCTTCGTTTTTTGAAATCAGCCCCAGCGCTTTTCGGCAGGTTTTTTGAAAATTAAAAATTTTTTCTCTGATATTCCTGCTTCCGTCCTTTTTCAGCTTTGCCGTTATGAAATTCAAAAGATTCTGGTTCAGCGGCTCGTCCGGCCTGGCAAAAGCCAACTCTTTGGAAATTTTTTCCGCTTTTTTGATAAAACCAGCGGTGTTTTTACCAACAAAATTTTTACTGAACTCAAGCAGGGCGCTAATTGCCGCTTTTGCAATATTTGTCGCGCCTTGAATCTTGATTGACTTTATATCTTCTGCGACTTTGCTTACTTTATCCATATTTCATTTTCCAAATTCATCTTTCCATTTTATGATTTTTTCCAGCGCATCGTTTATGGTATTTTTTATTTCGCCGGACGCCTTGGTATAAAGTTCTATAAGCTCGTTTTTGTCCTTGCTTTTTGCGCCGCTGATTAGCTCATCAGCTGTTTTTTCAAACTCCGCGCTTTTTTGTTTGACCCTCTGTGTTGTTTCCTGAGATTTTTCCATTAATTTTTGGTATTCGCCGATGGCATCTTTTGCTTTGCTTATATCTCCTTTTTCTTCAAGTTTTTTTATCTCGGTAAGGCGCTTGTCCGCCAGTTCAAGATAAAGTTTTACTTTTGACAGATTGTCAAAGGTGAGAAAAGAGCGGATATCCTCATAGAGAAGTTTTACCGGATACAGTTTGCTGTCCGGCAAAATTCCTGGTTCGGGCAGATATTTGCTTAAAATCGGCACCGATGACGGATTGTTTATCGCCCAAAATATTAAAAGCAATAAAATTACGAACGCCAAACCCCTGCTCATATGTTTAGATTCATTATTTTAATGACTTTAACTTATAAATATAAAAGCTGTTTATGCTATGCTCGCTCCTGATTTTTCCTTTTCTTATTAAGTTTTCTACTTCTGAAATTTTTATCTTCCTAATTTTTATGCCGAACTCGCTTTTATCCAGTTTTTGCTTGGTAAAACTTATGTTTTCAGCCAGAAAAACATAGGACTTGAAATCCGACATTCCGCTATTTGCGTAATACCATCCCAGAAAAGTAAGTTTTTTGGCGACAACGCCGGTCTCTTCTTTCAGTTCCCTTTTTGCAGCTTGAGCCGGCGTTTCGTTTTTGTTAATAATGCCTGCGGGGAATTCCAGCATTTTTTTCTCAATCGCGAAACGGTATAACTCAATCATATAAAGCGATTCTCCTTCTTTTGCCAAGACGGAGACATAACTGCTGCGTTTTAGAAGATACCAATAAACTGGCTTGCTCTCTCCGGGAATCAAAAATCCATTTTTTAAAATTTTGAAATACGGGCATTTGTAATCAACTTTTGAAGATATTTTTTTGATTTTTGCGGCCATAAATTTTTAATTCTGGTGCCCTCAAGAGGAATCGGACCTCTATTTTGAGCTCCGGAGGCTCACGCTCTGTCCATTGAGCTATGAGGGCTAAAATAATTTCTGCTGTTCTATCTCTTCCTTCTTAAATTTCTGCCTTTCGCTACCATCAAAAATTTTTATCTTTCCGTATTCTCCGTCAAAGCCCGGAGATACCTTCGCTTTTTGCTCCCGCACCCGCTTGACCCCTTCGGCGATAATCGGGCTTGACCGGATGGCAATTTCTCCGATAGGCGCGTCAAGCAGGATATTGAATTCGTTCCCGAAAGCGTTGACCAGTTTGGTGTATTCTGTTCTCGTTGCTTTGGAAACTTTGCCCAGCGCGAGCGCATCCGCGATAATTTCCTCCAGAGGAATTAAGTTTTTGAAAGGAATGGCTTTTTCCGGTTTTGCTCCTAATGGCCGGTCAGCCAGCTCTTCAACTCTGTACATCACTCCAATAGTAAGCGGCTTTTTGCAGGCCGGACAAATTCCTTTTGCTTTTTTGGTTTGCTCCGGAGACATTGAAACATTGCACAGCCGGTGGCCGTCGTAGTGGTATTTTCCTTCTTCGGGAAAAAATTCTATGGTGTAGATAAATTCCAAAGCGGATGTTTTTGCCGCGTCTGAAAACCCTTTATTTTTCAGCGCGCTCATTATTGAATAATAATCAATACTATCGCCGTCAAACACATTTGCTTCGCGGCCAAGATTTGCCGGCGAATGCGCGTCTGAATTGGAAATCAGGGTGATCTTGTCAAGCTTAGACAGCCGCCAGTTCATCGCCGGGTCGCTGGAAAGCCCGGTCTCAATCGCGAAAATATATTTAGTCCAGTCGTCAAAGCATTCTTCCAGAGAATCAAATCCGGATTTTGACCCAAAAACGGAAAACCACGGGGTCCAGGCATGCGCCGGAACAACCACTGCCGCCGGCGAAATATTTAAAATAATCTTAAGCAATTCTTTGGCGTCCAGTCCCAGAATCGGCCGTCCGTCAGACCGCAAATTGCCGATAGCGGCAAGCTTGGCGTTTATTTTCTCCGCCGTTTCAAAAGACGGCGCGAAAATAACATTATGCACCCGCCGGACTTTTCCTTTTTTGGAATAAATACTGGATATTTCCGCGGTAAGGATAAACCGCATTTTTTCCAGCGCTTGGCGGCTGATGTTGAACTCTGAATTTTCCTTCGGTTTGAAATCGGGATTCTTTAATTTATAAAGCCCTTTTTCCGCCGGCTCAAGCTTTTCTTTCAGCTCTTTTAACCAAAACGGGTGGGTAAAATCGCCTGTTCCCAAAACATTAATTCCCTTTATCGCGGACCAGCGCGCGAGGGTCTCCGGCTCCATCTGGCGGCTGGTTGCGCGGGAATATCTGGAATGAATATGGAAATCGCAGATAAAGCGCATAAAATAATTTAGATTCCGGATAAGAAAAAGGCCAAGAAAAAGCGGTTAGCATAAAGAGCGAATGAACAACCTCTTTATTCATATTACCCTTGTTCATAAGGGCCGTGGTCCGAAAATGATACGAAAACGGACTAATATGTTGACTATCCGATTTTTCTTGGGTAATTTTATCATAACAAATTTGGTTTCTTTGTCAAGCCTTTAATGCTTGTCCGGCTCTATTACATCCTTTCCCATATATCCCCGCAGAACTTTCGGAATTTTTATTGAGCCGTCTTTTTGCTGATAATTTTCCAAGATAGCGATTAAAATCCGCGGAGAAGCCAGTCCGGTGTTGTTGAGCATATAAACATATTTTTTCTCGCCTGATTTATCGGCGTATTTGACATTGAGGCGGCGCGACTGCCAGTCCAGAAAAATGCTTGCGGAACCGCATTCCCGATACCAGTCGTTTGCCGCCGAATAAACTTCAAGGTCGTATTGCCGGTATTTACCCGGGCTCAAGTCGCCGGTGCACATAATCACCTGCCTGTACGGAAGGCCGATCTCTTCAAGTATTTCCTTTGAAATTTTAAGCATTTGTTCCTGCAATTTTTCCGCTTCTTTAACATCGGCTTTGCAAATTATCACCTGCTCAATTTTCATAAACTCGTGCACGCGATATATTCCCTTGGTGTCTTTTCCGTAGCTGCCTATTTCGCTTCTGTAGCATTGGCTGAAGCCGGCGATTTTCAGCGGCAGATTTTCTTCTTTTAAAACCTCGCCCGAATAATAAGCGAGCATTGACGGCTCCGCAGTGCCGACAAGGAATTTTTTCTCTTTGCTCGTCGCTCCGTCCGCTTCTTTATCCGAGCTCGCTATCTGATACACTTCGTCAATTTTGTCGTCATATTCCAGGCCCTTGAAATACCCTGTGCCAAAAAGTGAAAATTCTTTGACAAGCGTGGGCGGAATCATCGGGCTGTAGCCGTGCTTTATCATTTTATTGAAAGCATAAAGCATCATCGCCATCACCAGTTGCGCGCCTTCGTTTTTAAGATAATATCCGCGAAATCCGGCGACTTTTTTGCCACGCTCCAGGTCTAAAATGTCAAGCTCTTTGCCGAGTTGAATATGGTCTTTGGGCTGAAAGCCAAACT
>CAZKGJ010000047.1:0-4388 GCA_964552415.1 uncultured Candidatus Saccharibacteria bacterium | reverse complement strand
GAGGTGCTGGTGTCCGCAAGGACGTGGAGGTTCGAGTCCTCTCCCGCGCACCAAAACTAACTTTGTCGGAATTGACTGCTCCGCGCGAACCTTTTTTGCTGGCTTTTGCTCTGACCGAGCAGGCGGCGGGGCTTCCCACGCTCGGGCGCGGCGGAATTCCCCCCACACCCCCCTTCCGCCGTGTTCTTGCGGGGACAGACGGAAATTTTGGCGGCGATTACATTTTTTCTTGCCCTTGCCCCACCCGGCCCAGTGCGCGGGCAAGTTATGGGAACTCCCTTGATTATTGTATGACAATTTGGAATATAACACAATGGAATACTAACATAAAGCTATCACTATGAGCAAAGCTATTTACTCAAAAGACCATAAATATACAGTTGAGCGGTTAAAAAAAGCTCGCCAAGGGGCGGGCTTGGATCAGGTTGAAGTAGCTAAACTACTCGGTAAAACTCAATCTCACGTTTCCAAAGTTGAGGCTGGACAAAGGCGGATTGACATTGTCGCACTTAAAGAATTTGCTCGGATTTACAAAAAGCCGATGGATTACTTCTTGAAATAACATGACGCTTACTGAACTCAAAAAGAAGCTGAAAATGATAAAGGAGTTTGGTTTTGTAAAAAGCCATCGTGTTGGGGATACTGGTATTGGCAAAACTCTTGAGGACTTACTGGAGATTAAAGAGAACAATATACCGCTTCCCGATATCGGAGAGGTGGCAGAACTTAAAGCATACAGAAAAAGTGCGCTGTCTATGCTCACTCTTTTTACTTTGGAGCCATTACCAAAAGGCGGCAATCGAGACAGGATGCTCCTTGATAATTTTGGATATTCAAGAAGACAAAATGGACGACCGAAAGAATTACACAGCACCCTTTCAAATAAGAGATTTAATAATCAAGGACTAAAACTCAAAGTAGAAAAAGACAAGGTTCGTGTGGTAGGACGAGGGAAAAGATTGAATATATTCTGGCCGATGGAAGATTTAGAGAAAAAGTTTGAGGCAAAATTACCAGCCCTTGTATATGTTTTAGCCGAGACAAAAATAAAGAACGGCAACGAGTATTTTCATTTTAATGAAGCGTATTTTTTGGAAGGATTTGATTTTGAGCACTTCAAAAATATGGTCAAAAAGGATGCGATTGTCGTGGACTTTAGAATGTACTATCGCCCAAATGGCTCGGTGCGAAATCACGGCACCGGTTTTAGGGTGAAAATAAACCAGCTTTATAATTGTTTTGAGAAAAAGGAAAAACTTCTCTAGTTTTTTCGCAGGACAACGATACTTTCTTTATTCATTGTTTCCTCTAACGCGCCAACGATATTAGTTGGGGAATTTTTGATCGGCATTCTCTTGCCGGGGATGTTTCTGACAAAAATATCCTCGCAGGTAAAGCCAATTTTCTCGCCTAACTCCGCGATAATAAAATCGGTTGGAATACGAACTTGTTTTACAAGCCGATTGCCAATGACAAGGCAGAAATATTTTTTGGGTTTCAGGATTTTGTGCGCTCTCATTAGGCAATCGTTTAACCCGATATAAAAACTCAAAACATCTTTTGCACGGCTCTCGTCTTGTTTCGCAATTTTATCGAGCGAATCGTTTAGATATTCTGACGGCAAGGTATGAGTAAGTGTTTTCGTTGCTCTACCGCCAAGCAATTCGTTATCAACGCCGGAGGCTTCATTTGGGTCATCAAAAATATCAACCCATTGCGCCGAGAGGCGAGAAAATTGGCCGTAAGCTACTGTTGTCCGACTGTCGCCATAAGGCGGTGAAGTGATAATGCAATCTATGGAGTTTTCTTTAACGCCATTATCCTTTGACGAATCCCCAAAAATAATTTTTGTCCAAACATCCTTCTTTGCTTCTTTATAAAATTCACCAACGCCAGCGATATTTGTTTCTGCTTTTTTTCGGAAAACACCAAAGACATCAGGATCGTGTTTTTCTAGTTTCTCGCCCTTAATTCTAACCAACTTAAACTCGCCAGTTTTGGTATTTGAGGCATAGCGTACAGTTTCGCTGAAAGCGACCATCAAAAAATCTCGTATGGCTTTATCCTTAATTTCTTGGATTGCTTTTTTGAGTTTCGCCAATTTGATGATCGCTTTCTCCTTGAACCAAAAATCAAGATTTTTAAAGTTCGGTTTTTCAATTTCGCTGTCTTTGATTTTTTCTAATCTGTTTAGCAAAGCAAGATATTCTTTTGTGAGCTTTTGCGGGTTGATAGGCATAGTTTTTGCTTTTGCCAGAAAAATAGCCAAAGGATTCAGGTCAATGCCATATGCATTTCTGCCTAAAATTTTACTCTCTACTAATGCGGTGCCAGAGCCGCAAAATATATCGCAAATCGTATCGCCTTCTTTGCTGTAAGTTTCTAGCAATCTTCGGGCGACTTGCGGAATAAACATTGCGGGATAGGTATGTATTCCGTGTGTATATGTTTTAGTATTCTCGCCCCGATAGTCCCACGAATAATCTATACGGCGAGTATATTTTTCTTTTGATTGTTCTTTATCTATCTGTAATTCAAGATTGCGAATTATCTTTACGACAACGCCGCGAACTTCTACCTCATCACGGTAAATTGGGAAAAGAGTTGGGTTTGCTGGCTGGAGCCGAAATTTGCCTTTTTCTCGGTATAGTTTTTTGAGTGTTGCTTCGTTGTCGTCAATGATCGCGACTACCGTTTGTCCATTGTCCGCCACTTCTTGCTTACGAATGACAACAATATCCCCGTCAAAAATACCTTCCTCAATCATACTGTTGCCTTGCACTCGCAGGGCATAATGTTTGCCGTCTTTGCTTATCTCGTCTTTGGTAATGGTTATAGTTTCGTCGGGTACTTCAATCGCCTCAATGGGTTGTCCGGCGGCGATTGCCCCCACAATCGGTATTTCTATAGTTTGCTTTTTATTGGCGACCGAGACCGCGCGCGGTTGATTAAATTCTTTTTTGAGTTGCCCGGCCTCTTGTAGTTTTTTGATGTAATAGTGAGCCGTAGAAACAGAAGCAAGCCGAAATTTACGCTTGATCTCCTCGAGAGAGGGGGCATAATCGCGCCTTGCTTGATAATTCTTTAAGAAATCAAGGACTTGCTTTTGCTTTTTGGTAATCATAATGCTATTATAGAAAATAATTAGAAAGTATACAAATGCAAGTTATCCCCAGCCATGAGTGTAATTCAACACAACCCAAAATTTATAACTGAATATGTAAAACTCACCAGACCATTTCGGAATTGGTTTGGCAGGTTTAGCCCTCGCAAATACCATAAATTCTTTACAAAAGGGTCAGCTCAAAAGATTCAGTTATTTTACGAGGGAGCACAAGATTTCATTAACAAATTGATAGTTCACGTTCATCAAAATGAGGGTGGAAAAAATCAATGGAGTAGGTATTTTATTGATTTGACTATTTTGCTTGCTTCAAATATGGATACGCTCCTTAGAGCGCAATCCATTGATAATAGGAGAGCTAGCGTTGATGTTACGTCTTTTGATTTAGATTCAGTTTTCAATGAAATTGAATGCCATAGAAAAGAGGCCGTTAAGAATAACCCAAACTTATGTTTCATTTCAGTCCCAACAGATTTCAGTCTTTTATACAATGTTGGCGATATGCTGACTGTTGGATTCGATACAAGCAATCGGAAACTTATCTACCCAAAACTGATTGAAGTAAAGGACAGAAAAAAAGATCGGAACACTTACAAGCAAAATTTAGAAGAACAAATACAAAGGGAGAGGAAACAGGCGTTGCGCTTTGCGGAACTTCATACAAAATACGATTTTTTCAAAAGCGTGGAAGATAGACGTTTATTTTATGGATACCCAATATACTTATCGGAACAGTTAACAAGTCAGCTACTTCGGCGACCGAGAACTATCAAAATTGATGATATTTTTTCAATAGAATCCTCAAACCATGTGTTAAAACATGATGACAAATATTGGAGGATAGATATTATTGAAGAAATTGTATGCGGCAATATTATACCGATGGTTTTCAAGGGCTTTGACGTAAAATGGTTTAATAAAATAATGAGTACGGGTCCGAGGCTTTATATTATTGTGAATAAGGAAAATTTTCGGAAGAATCTTCAAGAATTAAGTTTTGTAAGTAAGGTAGAAAAGCACCCATCGCCTTACCACAATTTCGTATATTTTGGCGAAATGAGAATATCCGCCGCTAACTTAATTCACGTTAAATATCCGATGTTACAACTTAAGAATTTGCTCCAGCTCGCTCATGCGGTTTATACTGAAAAAGTAGAAGAGCAGAGGAACAAACCGCCACGCTATTTTTACTTTGGTCCGTAATTTCCCCGCCGCCAAAATTTCCGTCTGTCCCCGCAAGAACACGGCGGAAGGGGGGTGTGGG
>CAZKGJ010000046.1:0-4418 GCA_964552415.1 uncultured Candidatus Saccharibacteria bacterium | reverse complement strand
CTTTTTTGCCAAAATTTGCCAAAGTGATAATATCGCTATATGGGTATTTTTAAGCTAAAATCAGAATTCAGGCCGGCTGGCGATCAACCCGAAGCGATAAAAAAATTAGCAGGGGGGTTGAAAAAGAGCTATAGGTATCAGACGCTTCTGGGCGTTACGGGCTCTGGAAAAACCTTTACGATGGCAAATGTCATCGCTAATTTTAATATGCCAGTCTTGGTTATCGCGCCGAATAAATCTTTGGCCGCTCAGCTTTTTCGCGAGTATAAAAATTTTTTTCCGCAAAACTCGGTGAATTATTTCGTTTCTTATTACGACTATTACCAGCCCGAAGCGTATTTGCCCACAACCGACACTTATATAGAAAAAGAAGCAATGATAAACGAAGAGATAGACCGCCTACGTCATCAGGCAACCAGTGCGCTTATGAGTCGGCGCGATGTCATAGTTGTTGCTTCGGTTTCCTGCATTTACAACCTCGGCGTGCCGATAAATTATCTGGAGTCGTCTTTGCATCTTGAAATAGATAAGCCGATAACCCGTGGCGACCTGCTCCGCCAGCTGGTGAAAATGCAATTTTTGCGCACACAAGGAGCTTTAAAAGCCGGATATTTCCGGATACGCGGAGATATTTTTGAAATTATGCCTGCTGGTGCAAAAAACATTTATCTAATAGAACTCTTCGGACAAAAGGTAAAGTCAACCAAGCTTATAGACCCTTTGACGAGGAAAATTCTTGAAAACCTGAAAGAGGTCGTGATTTTTCCGCCAAAACATTTTGTCTCAAGCGAGCCGCAAAGAGAAAAAGCGATTAAGGAAATTAAAAGAGAGCTCGATGAACGGCTGAAATTTTTTGAAAAAAACGGTCTTTATCTGGAAGCCGAGCGCCTGAAGCGCAGAACAGTATATGATATTGAGATGATTAAAACCATCGGTTATTGCCACGGTGTTGAAAATTATTCGCGGCATTTAAGCGGAAAATTAGCAGGCGAGCCGCCTGACACCCTTCTTTCTTATTTTCCGCATTCAGCAGGCAAGCCGGATTTCTTGACGGTCATTGACGAGTCCCACATCAGCGTGCCGCAAATCAGAGGAATGTACGAAGGCGACAGGAGCCGCAAAGAAATTTTAGTGCAATACGGCTGGAGATTGCCTTCTGCGCTGGATAACCGGCCCCTGAAATTTTCCGAGTTTGAAGAACGGGTAGGACAGGTAATTTTTACTTCCGCCACTCCGGGTCCGTGGGAACTAAAGCATTCTCAAATAATTGCAGAACAGATTATCCGGCCGACCGGACTCGTTGACCCGCCGATAGAAATTCGTCCGGTTTTCAATAAAAAAATAAACAAAGGGCAAATTGACGACTTAATGAAAGAGGCAAAAATAGTTGCGGAAGAGGGTGGTAGAATAATCGCAAACACCCTTACAAAAAAGATGGCAGAAGACCTTACTGACTTTTTACAGAAAAAAGGATTTAGGGCGCGCTATATGCATTCAGAAACCAAAACTTTGGAGCGCACTGAAATTTTAACCGATTTTCGCAAGGGCAAGTTTGATATTTTAGTTGGTGTGAATTTATTGCGCGAGGGGCTTGATTTGCCCGAAGTAAAATTGGTCGCAATTTTGGACGCCGACCGCGAAGGATTTTTAAGAAGCGAGACTTCGCTGATACAAACAATGGGCAGGGCGAGCAGAAATGTTTTTGGAAAAGTGATTTTATATGCGGATAGCCCGACCGGCTCTATGAAGCGGGCAACTGAAATCGTGGAGCGCCGGAGAAAAATTCAGCTGGAATACAACAAAAAGCACGGTATTACCCCACAAACAATTAAAAAGAAAATTGAAAAGCTGTTGGAAGTAGAGACAAAAGATAATTCTTTGCCACAAAAATAATTTATGCAGGAAGAAAAAATAACAATAAAAGGTGCGAGGGTGCACAACTTAAAAAATGTTTCGCTGGAAATTCCCAAAAACAAACTGATTGTTTTTAGCGGCGTTTCAGGCAGCGGAAAATCATCTTTGGCTTTTGACACGATTTTTGCCGAAGGTCAGAGGCGGTATATTGAATCGCTTTCGCCTTACGCGCGGCAATTTTTAGGACAGATGGACAGGCCAGATGTTGATGAAATCAGCGGACTTTCGCCGGCAATCGCCATTGATCAACGAGCCCTAAGCCACAATCCGCGCTCTATTGTCGCCACGCTAACCGAGATTTATGATTATCTGCGCGTGCTTTACGCGCGTATAGGTGAAGTATATTGCCCCAAATGCGGCACGAAAATTGAAAAACTTTCTTTGGAAGAAATGGTTGATATTATTATCAGCAGGGCAAAGGATTTGAAAGAAAAAAAAGTGTTAATCCTTTCGCCAGTGGTGCGGCAAAGAAAAGGGGAATACTACCAGCTTTTTTATAATTTTCTTTCAGCCGGTTTTTCTGAAGCAAGAATTGACGGAAAAATTCATTCCCTGCACGAAAAACTGATTCTGCCGCGATACAAAGCCCACACCATTGAAATTGTGATAGACAGGGCGATAATAAGCGATCAAAGCCGTTTGTTTGAAGCGGTTGAAAGCGCTTTGCACTACAGCAACGGATTGGTTAAAGCGGTTTTAAAAGAAGAAACAAAGGCTCCAACAGAATTCATTCTTTCCAGTTTGTGGACTTGTCCAAAGGACAACTTCGCTTTTCCGGAAGTTGAACCGCGGCTGTTTTCTTTCAACAGTCCGGTCGGCGCATGTCCGAACTGCCACGGTTTGGGGAAAATTGATTTGTTTTCAGGAACAATTTGTCCAGAGTGCCGCGGCAAGCGACTGAAGCCCGAAGCGCTGTCGGTAAAAATCAGCGGGAAAAATATTTTTGAAGCAACGGGCCTGGCCATAGATGAAGCAGAAAAATTTTTTTTAACCCTGGAAAGAAAATTTACAGCGCGGCAAAAAACCATTGCGGAAAACCTGGTTAAAGAAATAGTCAGCCGGCTGCGTTTTTTACTTGAAGTCGGGTTGAATTATCTGACTTTAAACCGTGAAGCAGAGACGCTTTCTGGCGGCGAAGCGCAGAGAATACGGCTGGCTTCGCAAATCGGCTCCCGTCTTTCCGGAACACTTTATGTTTTGGACGAACCAACCATCGGCTTGCACGAAAGAGACACAGAGCGGCTGATAAAAACGCTGAAAGCGCTGCGTGATTTGCATAATACGGTGATTATGGCAGAACATGACGAAAAAAGCATAAAATCAGCTGATTTTCTGGTAGATTTAGGGCCTGGAGCAGGAAAAAACGGCGGAGAAATTGTGGCTCTCGGCGAAGTAAGTGAATTGCTGAAAAACTCGGAGCGCTATAAACGTTCGCTTACTTTGAAATATTTGACCCGAGAGAAAAAGATTGACATCCCTAAAATGCGCAGGACGAAAATAAGCGAAAAACTAAAAATTGTCGGAGCGCGCGCGAACAACTTGAAAAATATTTCCGTAGAAATTCCTCTACGGAAATTTGTCGGGATTTCCGGAGTCTCTGGAAGCGGAAAATCTTCTCTGCTTTACGACTCGCTCTATGAAAATTTAAAGAAAATAAAACTGCGGATAGACGAGCCGCTGAAAAATGCGGATAAAATTTTAGGCACTGAATATCTGGATAAAATTGTTATGATCGACCAGTCGCCCATAGGCCGCACTCCGCGCTCCAATCCGGCTACCTACACAGGAATTTTTACGCCGATTCGCGAATTTTTCGCAGAGCTGCCTGAATCAAGGCAGCGCGGTTATTCCGCGTCGCGATTTTCTTTCAATGTTGCTGGTGGCAGATGCGAGTCCTGCCAAGGCGCAGGATTTAATCTTATTGAGATGCATTTCCTGCCGCCGGTTTTAGTCAAATGCGAAATTTGCCAAGGCAAAAGATTCAACCGCGAAACCCTGGAAGTGAGATACAAAAAGAAAAATATTTATGAAATTTTGGAAATGAGCGTTTCCGAAGCGTTGGAATTTTTTCAGGATATCTATCAAATTTCCGACAAGCTGAAGGTTTTGAAAGAGGTGGGTTTAGGTTACATCCAACTGGGGCAATCGGCAACAACTCTTTCGGGCGGCGAAGCACAGAGGATAAAACTGTCCCGCGAGCTCACCCATCCGCTCGGCCGGCGAGTGCTGTATTTGTTAGACGAGCCGACTGTGGGCCTGCATTATCACGATATTGAAATGCTTTTGAAGGTTTTGAACAAATTGGTTGACAAAGGCAACACTGTCGCGGTCATAGAGCATAATATGCATATTCTTAAATCCGTTGACTACATAATTGATCTCGGGCCAGAAGGAGGAGAAAAAGGCGGAAAAGTCATAGCTACAGGTACACCTGAAGAATTAAGCCAGAACATAAGGAGTTTGACCGGAAAGTACCTGAAAAAATACTTGTAATCCCTGCCCCT
>CAZKGJ010000045.1:1435-4438 GCA_964552415.1 uncultured Candidatus Saccharibacteria bacterium | reverse complement strand
GGACGGTTAGCTCAGCGGTAGAGCACTTCGTTTACACCGAAGGGGCCATAGGTTCAAGTCCTATACCGTCCACAAAAAATATTTGGCTGGGCAAGCCGAGAAGGCCCAATGTCCGATCCCTTGAACGCCCACCAAACATCAAAAATATATGCGAGATTTCCGCTATTTTCATCAGTGCATTTCCTGCAATAAAAAATTTCAACCGGACAGATTTTTATACACCTGTCCGGTCTGCGGCGGGCTTTTGATGGTGGAGCGCGACGAAGAATATGTCCGAGAAAAAGTCGGCCAAGGCAGGAAAGGGAAAGAATATTTTGACAATTTGCGCTATGGCGCGCTAAGAAAAATTTATCCCAATGATTCCGGCGTCTGGCTTTGGCGAGATTTTCTCTTGCCTGAATTTCCCGAGAAGAGCATTATTTCTCTAAAAGAGGGGCAAACCGATTTATTTGAAGTTCCCAAATGGCTTAAAAAAGAAATAGGGCTTAAAAATCTTTTTATAAAAATGGAAGGCCAGTCGCCGTCCGAAAGTTTTAAAGACAGAGGAATGCCAGTCGCGGTTTCAGATGCCTTGCGCCTTCAAGAAGATTATCCAGAACTGAAAATCAAAGGGGTTTCCTGCGCTTCAACGGGCGACACTTCTGCTTCTGCCGCGGTATATTCCGCCTATGTAAGAGACAAGCTGCGCTGTATTGTTATGGTGCCGCACGAGAAAATTTCAGACCCACAGCTTTTCCAAGCAATGGCGCACGGCGCAGAAGTCAAGGCCATAAAGCACCCAGATGGTTTTGACGGATGTATGACGCTCATTCAACAGTTTACCGTCCAGCACCCGGAATTGATTTTAGTCAACAGTAAAAACGATATGCGTGTCGTAGGCCAGGAATCCATAGGGCTGGAAATTTTACAAGATTTGTCCTGGCAGGCGCCTGACTGGATTTCTATCCCTATAGGCAATGCAGGAAACCTTACTGCGCTTTTACGTACACTTTTGCGCGCAAAAGAATTCGGATTGATTGTGAAGCTGCCGGCAATCATTGGAGCGCAGACAAGCTCTGCTGACACACTTGTGCGCTGGCAAGAAAGCGGGTTTAAAAAATATGAGCCCGGTGCTTATAGAGACACTGTTGCTTCTGCAATGAATATCAACAATCCAGTGAGTTTTCCACGGGTGAAGAAATTCTGCAAAGATTTTAACATAAAATTTTTCCGTTCGGATGAAAAAGAAATTTTAAAAACTTGGGCGCGATTTACGCGAGCAGGCGCAAATATTTGCCCCCAGAGCGCGGTTGCGCTAAACGCCGTAATTCAGGCGCGGGAATCCGGGTTAATCCAAGAAAGGGATTTAGTGGTTTCTATTTCCACTGCTTCGGCGATAAAATTCTCCGAAAGCGGAATCAGTCACCACAAAACCGGCATTAAAGAAGAATTTGCAAACCCTTACGAAGTGGTTGAAGGAAATATGGAAGCGATTGAAAGGTCTTTTAAAAGCTTATAGGTTTTCAAAGGCTGCTTACTTTAAGACAAAAAAACGCTCCCGATGCGGCGTTTTAATTTTTAATACGAGATTTTTAGAAATCATTAGGCCACCCCACTTGCAAGAAAGACAAAAACTACTCCCAAAACCGTGAGCCCGATAAGCTTGAACGAACTTTCTTTGCTGTGAGCTTCTGGCAATATGTCGCTTGCTCCGATATAAAGCAGGAAGCCGGCGAAAAACCCCAGATACAAAAGCAAAAAATGCTGCGGGACTTTTAAAAATAAAGTTGATGCGACCCCTATAATCGGGGTTACGGAATCCAAAAGTAAAAACATTTTTGCTTTTTTAATCGTGTTTTTGTTGCTAATCATCAAAGTTACTGTGTTCATACCGTCTGTGAAATCGTGGGAGATTACGGCAAGAGAAACCAATAAGCCGATTGTCGGACTAACCTGGAAGCCGAGCCCGATGCCAACACCATCCATAAAGCTGTGTCCAGCCAACGCCAAGGCGGAAAGAATTCCGACCTTCGGATGCTTGTGTTCCGCGTAATCGTTTTCGTGAGCATGATGTATAAGAATGGTTTTCTCAAGAGTATGGAAAAGCAAAAAACCAACAACCAAAGCAACCATAACTTCAATCGGCTTGAAACCGCCAGATTTTATTTGTTCAATGATTTCCGGAAAAATATCAAAGCTTACGACTCCGAGCAAGACCCCTGCGGCAAACGCCATAATTTGCTGAAGCTCATTTTTAAACCGAACAGCGAACAAGCCGCCCAAAAAGGTGGAGAAGAAAGTAGCAATGGAAAGAATTACTGGCTGAATTACTGACTGCATATTTTACTAAAAAGATTTTTTTAAAACCGTGTAATAAGTCGGATAAGGCGCTAAAAAAAGCCCTTTTTTGATTATTGCCATTTTAGTAAGCGCCGATATTTTTTGGGGATTCAATTTGTGCAAATGAAGTTTGCGCGATGCAAAAGGGCTTTTATACATCTTCCACGCCGAAAAAAAATTATTCATTCCGCGCACAATTTCAAAAGGATAAATCAAAACGCATATTCCGCCCGGCTTCAGCACTCTTTCAATTTCACTAAAAGTTTTTTCAAGATTAGATATGTGCTCAATAGCGTGCGAAGAGACAATTTTGTCAAAAGAGCTATTTTTGAATTCCAATTTTTCCGCAGACATCACTTTTAGATTCTCATCATTGGAATTTTCTATTGCTTCAATATTTATATCAATGCCTGCCACTGCCGGCGAATAATTTTTTAGAATCTCAACAAATTCGCCCTTATTGCATCCAATCTCAAGTATAATGTTGCTTTTTTGCGGGTTAAGCAATTCGAGTATTTTGCGGGTTTCAAATATTTTTCTGCCGAATAAATAAATTATTCCCTGCTCGGAAAATTTTTTATTATACAAAGACATTGATATTTTTATTGCGGGGTCTAAATTTATAGCACAATTTTAGCACAAATCTCATTCTATAACAAATCAGCATAGATTGGGGCAATCACT
>CAZKGJ010000045.1:0-1335 GCA_964552415.1 uncultured Candidatus Saccharibacteria bacterium | reverse complement strand
TCCTGGCTGCAAAAACTGGTTAAACAAGAAAAAATTTTGGTTAACGGAAAATATATAAAAGCATCAATGAAGCTGAAGGCCGGAGATTTGATTAGCGGTGAGATATCGCCACTGCCAGAAATAAATTTGGCGCCTGATACGGAAATAAAGTTCAAAGTTGTTTACGAAGAAAAAGATTTTGCTGTGATAGAAAAGCCAGCTGGCCTGGTCGTTCACCCCTCTGTTTCGCAGAAAGACAAAACCCTGGTAAACGGTATTTTAGCGAAATGGCCGGAAATTAAAAATGTCGGCGATCCCGAGTACTCGGGATTGCGGCCAGGCATAGTGCATCGTCTGGACAAAGACACATCTGGGCTGATGCTCATTGCCAAAAACAATAAGGCATTTTTTTATTTTAAAAATCTTTTCAAAAACCGGCAGATTGAAAAACGTTATCTGACTTTGGCACTCGGCAGCGTAAAGCCAAAAGAGGGAATAATAGACCTTGCTATCAGCCGCTCAAAGAAGATTCCGATAAGGCAAAAAGCGGCGAAAAAAGGAGAAATGTCCAGGAGCGCTGTTACTTATTACAAAGTGTTGAAATATCTTATCGGCAGCGATGGAACGAACTATACTTTTCTGGAAGCAGTGCCGAAAACAGGCAGAATGCACCAGATCAGGGTGCATTTTTTCAGTATTGGCCACGGCATTGTTGGCGATAAGGTTTATAAAAAGAGGCGGCTTAAATTTTCCGGCATCTCACGCCATTTTCTGCATGCGAGTTTTCTCAGGTTTGCATCTTTTTCCGGAAAGAGTCTTGAATTCAACTCTCCGCTGCCTGAAGACCTGGAAACTTTTTTAGAAATATTAACTCCAGCTGAAGCAAAAGGTTGACTTAGGATAAATCTTATATTAGTATAAACAGGTAATTATTTAAGTGAATATATGACAAATCTTTTGGAAAAGTTCACCCAAAACAAAACCAAAGGGAAAAATGCTTATCCCGAAGTAAAACCCGGCGCAATTATTCGCGTTCACCAGAAATTTGCAGAGGTTGTTGCGCAAGCAAAATCAAAAAAGCAGGCAAAGACAAAAACAGTGGAAGAGACAAAAGAAAGAATTCAGGTCTTTGAAGGGATTGTTATTTCAAGAAAAGGAAGAAGCCCGCAATCAATGATAACCGTAAGGAAAATAAGCGATGGCGTAGGTGTTGAATACATTCTACCGCTTGATTTGCCGAGCATAGCAAAAATTGAACTGGTTAAACAGACAAGAGCCAGACGCGCCAAACTTTACTATTTACGCGGACGGATAGGCAAAGCCGCGCGGTTCAAAGAACTTGCTTCTGTTTTGACC
>CAZKGJ010000044.1:0-4645 GCA_964552415.1 uncultured Candidatus Saccharibacteria bacterium | reverse complement strand
TATTTTCTCCGATTTTTTCTTCGTTGCCACGCAGGGCGTCAATTAGCGGCTGATTGACCGCTTCGTATCGCAACAATTCAGGCACAGTCAATTGCCGTGCTTCAATTCGCTCCGCCAAATCAATGTCGGGGTCATTAAGCATTTCAGTTGCATGCTCTTTAACCAATCTATTCGCTTCTTCGTCTTTAAGTAGTGACAGCCGCAACATTTTTAACCTTCTCAATATTTTAAAGCATTCTTCGATCTCTTTTTTATTATTGTCCCTTTGGGATTCAGCAAACTTCTTTAACTGAAATTCAAATTCTTTTATCAATGCTCCTGCTTCTTTAAGTTCAGAATAATAGATAGTTTTTTGTGCTTGTTGTTTAAGTTGTTCAAACAATGAAACGTCTTTCATTTTCAAGTAATTTTAAAATAGAATTATGGCAACCCGGGGTGTTGGGTTTTTATCTGATTCCATGCATTTACCAAATCTGCGTGCAGTTGCGGATCAGAAGTGGCAAGTGCCGCCGCCGCCGGATTTGTGCTGCCCGCGCCACTAATAAGATTCGTAAATGAACCGAACTCCAAATTAAGCGCTTTATTTAATTCTTCAACACGCTCCCTATCCATTGTTTTAATGCGCTCAGCTCTTTTCCCTTTCATATCCGCCAATAGACGCTTACCGGCTTTGTAAATTTTACCGCCCTCATCAATGAAAGACCCCTTCTTTAAATCTTTCACATCCAATTTATTTCCGGCTTTGACTTGTTCCTCCTCTTGTCTCTGAAAGTCAGCGGTTGTTGTCATTGGATTAACAGTATAGACAATTTGATCTTGGGCCGCGTCAAAATGTGAATCTCCCACCCCTTCATAGCTTACATTTCCACTCTTCCTTTCGGATTTAGCAATAGCGGTATGCAATTTAGATTTTTCTTCGTCGCTCACATTTTTGAACGTGTTGTCAATATATTTTTTTAACGCAAACGCTCCTTTGCCGTATTTTAATCCAGTGGCAGGATTAATACTTCTTTCCAGCAAATCATCTATCCCGTCTTCTGCCGCTATGAATTTCAGTTTTACTTTAAGGGTTTCCTGGTCTTCTCCTGTTTTTATACCCCTTTTCACTGAATCAATCATATCATCGCTGCTATCTATTCCTTCTGCCTTGACTGCCTCCCTTGCCTGTCTCTCTGCCGCTATTTTTTTATGCTTTACTCCTGATTTTGCAAGCCCTTTTCTGCCGGGCCAGTCTGTTACGCGCTCAATAATATGTTCTCTCTGCTGGCCGGCCGCAACATCGTAATCATGCTCTGCCTCCGCGCTGTGCGCCTTGAGCGCCCGCTTCCAGGCGCCGGGCGAGACAAGCGATAGCGCCTGCCTTCCTCTTCCGTGCCCCGGTTGCGCTCCTCTTGCCATCCACCTGTCAATCGCTCCGCCGGCGAATCTGCTTGCTCCTGCCAAAAATCCCGCGCCTGCCAAGACCGTTGAGCCGAGAACCGCGTTTGCTCCGGCAATTCCCAGCTCCTGTGTAATCGGAATAATCGCGATAAGGAAAATTAGGGGGATGATGTTTTGAATGATAACCACATAAAGTTCGCCGAATGTTCCAAGTCCTAATTTAGGGTCTGAAAATGCGCCTGGTACAGACACTGCTATAGCTTGCTGCGTCATAAGATACGAAACATAAAGCAGAAGCGCGAATATAGGCCCGAAAAGCGTGTAATTAACCAGATTCTTCCACCACTTGCTTGAAAGTTCCTGCAAACCCGGAAAAACTTCTCCGATAAAGGCCAAGGGAGACAAAATTATCAGCAAGGCGAAAGCCGCAATACGGATAAGAAGAAAAGTTCCCAAAGCCAATAATATCAACCCGTAAAGAAAAGTGTAAATTGTCGCGACAATTATGCCAACCGTTGCCTCTGCGCTCGCGGAGAGTCCTTCCCGCAAACCATAGGTATTGTAAAACTGCCAAACTACCTTCATCAATCCGTCGTAAAAACCCACACATTGGTCGTCGCTAACGCAATTCATCCACTTAAATATCCCGTACATAAAAATATTGCCGAAATCTATTATCGCGCCGGCAATGACATTGCTGAAGTTTATCAAAAACACCGCGATAATCAGCTTCGGCAATAAGTTTTTCAGGTTATAGCTCTGACTGCGCACAATTGTGCCAAAAGCGATAAAAAGCAGGATAAGTATGAAAAACAGATTTGCGATGTCCCTGAAAATCGCCCAGCCGGTGAAAAGCATCGGGCTTTTTAATACCACATTCATAATTTCCGGGTTCAAGTTGATGCTTAGGGAACCGGCTCCGATCCAAGCAACCAAATAGGCAACATAGAATAAAAACCAGAAAATGTAATAAATGACAAAATAGACAAACGACAGCAGTCCTGTTCCTATCCAGTCAATTATTCCCGCCATTGCTATACCGCGCGGGATGACTAATCCAACCCCGACAAAAATAAAAATAGTAAAAAAAATCGCCAGATGCTTTTTCCTGCGCGAAAAATAAATTTTGGCAAAATTTAATTTAAGCAATTCAGTTGCTTTTGTAAAAATATTTTTTGCTTTTGCGGATAGTCCCATTATCGCTGGCATTAACATAATTTTACCATCAATGCAATTTTAGCGCAAATTAAGAAAGTCCGCAAAAAAATAGGCAATGAACTTATCCCCACAACTCGGGATTTATCCGATTGCCCAAACTTTTGTCGTTCAATAGATATTTATTCTCCAGATATTTGCGCCGTTATCACCTCCGATTGAAAGTGTTTCTTCGCCCGCGTCCTTCCGCCCGTCAAGATTGGAAGAAGTAAGCCAAATATTATCCACTTCTATACCGTGGGTTCCTCCTAAACTGAAAGAGCTTTTGTAAAAGGTGAGGGGCCGCGGCGAAATGTCTGTTTTGTACACCCTCCTGTCTATCGGCGGAAGCATCGTATTCTCATACGATACGCTGCCCTTGTAAACAGTGTCTTTGCTTGTCGCCCTGTATAAGGACATTGTGGATTCCTCTTGCTGCCAATAATCGTATCTGATCGGGCCGGTGATGACATACAGGTTTGTGATTTCTCTGTCCGCAGGCACGATTTCTATCTTACTCCACTGAAATTTGCGTTTTGACTGAATCCGCCATTGTCCTTGACAGTTTAGCTGCGATTTTTGTGCGTAGCAGTTTCCAGAAACCACCTGCCAGTTTTTCAGGAATTCTTCTTGCGAAGAAAAGGTGTATACCTCGTCAGGAAAATTGTTCTGCCAGTAACTGTAGCCGATTGCTACGACTACGACAATAACCAGTGTCAGTACTGCGGCTGAAAACGGGTCTTTCTTCGCCCAACTGTAAAAGGACGAAATTCTGCCTCCTATGCCGGCATAATAGCCGGCTTGAGATCCGGGAGTCGTTGGCCGCGACTTTAAGGGTTTGGTTATTCCGACTGCTTTGGCAAAATAATAAGATAGCACTAACAATCCTATTACAATGCCGCCTATAGCCAGCGCTATAATTTCTGCTTGCATTTGCACCTCCTAAGATTGTTTTCCTTTCGGCGATTTTCCCTGCGGCATTCTCTGCCATGCGGCCAAAAGATCCAGAAGCATCGCTTCCACTCCTTCGGCGCCCTGAACGCGAATGTCCACATAGCTTCCGCCTTCAATACCAATTTTTCTTGTCACCAAATCTTTGGCGAATGCAAGAAATTCTTTTTGCAGTTCCGGGCTCGCTTTAATCTCTTTCTGTATTTCTTCAACTGTCACGCCTCGTGCATGAGCCATTGTCGCGAGCACTGTTCCTACTGTTTCCGCTGCTCGTCCTTCAGCTTCAAACTTCTGTCTTTTCTCTGCCGCCGCAGCTTCTTGATATTCTTCGGGCATATCAACATTCCTTATCTGAATGCCGTGCATATCAACTTGCAATCCCCACTCTGGAAGAGTAGTTTTAATTAGTTCGTATTCTCCAATTTCTTTCCATAATTTATTTGGATCTTTTTTTACTTCCAGAATCTCGTCAAGACCTTTTGTACCGGTCCAATTCGTAAGCAGGGCATTGATCCGATTTAAAGCGTTCTCAATCCCATTGTGGGGAGCGACAAATAACACTTTGTAAGGATTTGTAACTCGCATCGTTACTAGCCATTCGATGTCCAATGGAATTCGCTCCGGCGGTTTTGTTTCGGCCGCTGTAATTTTGGTGAAAAATACTTCCGGCTTCAAAGAGACATAATCTAAAATTTCGTCGTGAAATTTTATTTCTTCTTCTTTCTTTTCTACCTGCTTAACGCTTCTCCAGCGCAAGGGATATGAGAAGATAGTATCTATGAGGGGCGTGCCATTCCATCTTAGGCCGCCAATATGCCACGGCTCCTTATGTGTTGTGTCTTCATCAATTACATTCCAGTTTTCGTCGAATGTGTGGCCTTTCCACTGAATAAAGGCTTTAATGAACGATTCTCCGCGAACCACTACCTTTGCTGTTCCTTCTTGCGTGAAGTTCCAGAGGGTATTGCTGGGCGCCAAGACAAACCAGATTATACCCAAAGCGATTACGAATGCTGCCGCGAGAATCAGAGCCGCTACTAGTATATTCAGCAGATACGCCAAAGCCGCAAAAATAATGGCTAAGACAATATAAGCTATGATTCTACTTATTGCCATTTTC
>CAZKGJ010000043.1:0-4716 GCA_964552415.1 uncultured Candidatus Saccharibacteria bacterium | reverse complement strand
TCTTTTGGCGAATTTTATAAAGTTTATGTTGCTGCTCCGCCGGAAGACGGCAAAGCTAATAAAAAACTGATTGAACTTTTAGCTTCCTACTTTAAGGTGGCTAAATCGCAAATTAAGATTGTCAAGGGCGAAACATCACGGAATAAAATCGTGGAGATTACGGGAATTTAAGTATAAAAAATATCCGCCGTTGTCGCGGATATTTTTAATATCTACAGATTGATGACTAAGAATTAATTCATTTTTCCACCTTTCCGTCATATTTTCCGGTTTTGGTTTTAATGCGCAAAACATCGCCTTCTTTGATATGAAGCGGAACATCAATTTTCAGCCCTGTTTCTAAAGTGACGGTTTTTGTTCCAGCGGTCTCTCTGTCTCCGCGCACGCCGGGCGGAGCGTCAACAACTTTCAAATTTACTTCCGGCGGCAGTTCAATCGTAAGCGGTATCCCTCGGAAACTTTTGATTTTAACCCGCATTTCTTCCAGTAGATAGTATGCTTTTTCTTTAAGCTGTTCTCTTGAAAGAGAAAACTGATCATAGGTTTCCTCGTTCATAAAATTGAAGCTATTGTCGTCTTTATATAAAAATTGCGCCCGCACTTCGTCCAAACGCGCTTCTTCAATCGTGGCTGCGGCCTGAAATGTTTTTTCTATAACCGCGCCGGTAAGCAAATTTTTCAGCTTTGCCACTGCGGTTGATTCTCTTTGCTGTTTGGCGCGGAAAAACCTGTCCAGCACTTCATACGGCACACCGTCAATCGTGATATAGATTCCTTTTTCCAGGTCTCGGATTGAAAGCATAGGTTAATTTATACTAATTTTTATTAAAAAGATATTGCTTTAGATTTTTTCAAAGCAATATCTGATATTATATTATTAAGTTTTATTTTTGTCAATGGCCTATTTTACTAAATCAAAATCAAAAATTTTTCTGTATTTTTGTCTGAGTTTTGTTTTTGGCGTAGGCATAGCTTCGTTTGTCAAATTTGATAATCTGTTTTTGCTTCTTTTACTGACTCTGGCAATTATTTTGACTGCTGTTTTTTGGCGCAACAAAAAAATTGTTATTGCCGGACTTCTCATAATTTTCGCCATAGCCGGAATTTATAGATACCAATCAGTTGCCGACAACTCAACTGCTGTCAAGAATTTTAATGATACGAATAAAAACATTGCTTTTCAGGGTATAATTTCCGAAGAACCGGATGTCCGGATAAAAGATACGCGATATGTGGTCGCAAACAGGGATTTCGGCCGAATTTTGGTCTCTCTTCCGCATTATCCCGCGTACCAATACGGCGATTTGGTTGAATTTGAAGGAAAATTAAAAGAACCGGTGGAGTTCGCCTCGTTTGACTACAAAGCGTATTTGGCAAAAGACGATATTTTTTTGACAATGTATTC
This sequence comes from uncultured Candidatus Saccharibacteria bacterium, assembly GCA_964552415.1. Lineage (GTDB taxonomy): Bacteria > Patescibacteriota > Minisyncoccia > JAHIHE01 > JAHIHE01 > JAHIHE01. The sequence goes on along the minus strand of CAZKGJ010000043.1, from coordinate 3,311 downwards.
GCCAAAAACAAAGTTAATATCTTCTGGCAAAGCCAGCCTGATATACGGTTTTATTTTTAGATTAAAGGATAAATTCAGGGAAAAGCTCAAAACTGCGATAGCAGAACCGGAATCCGCGCTGGCAAACGGACTTTTGCTCGGCGACCGCTCAATGATGACTGAGAAGCTGAAAAACGATTTTGCCGCAACCGGAACGAGCCATATTGTCGCAGTTTCGGGTTTTAATGTTACAATTATTGCGGTGATAATTCTGGAAGTCGCTCTTTTTGTCGGATTTTCCCGGTCCCAATCTTTCTGGGTTTCGCTCGTCGCGATTGTTTTATTCATTATTATGGTTGGCGCTCCTGCTTCTGCCGTAAGAGCGGGAATAATGGGTGGTTTGCTTCTTTTGGCGATAAAAACCGGGAGATTAAACAGCTCTTTCAACGCGATTGTTTTTGCGGCAATTTTGATGGTAGCGGCAAATCCGAAAATTCTGCGCTTTGATGTCGGCTTTCTGCTTTCTTTTCTCGCAGTGGCGGGAATTGTTTGGCTTTATCCGATTTTAGATTGTTTTTTCAGAAAATTTCCCGACACTCTAAAAATTAAAAGTGTTTTTCTGCTCACTTTATCTGCACAAATTATGACTTTACCCGTTTTGATTTATAATTTTGACCGTTTTTCTCTTGTTGCGCCTTTAGCAAATATTTTAATTCTTCCTTTTATACCCCTGGCGATGGTTTTGGGATTTTTTTCCGGAATTTTTGGCTTTATCCATTTGGCGCTTGCAAAAGCGTTCGGATACTTTGCCTGGCTGATTTTAACTTATCAGCTGCGGACGATTGAATATCTGGCGAGTTTTCCACTCGCCGCGATTAAAATTACAAATTTCAATATTGTTTTTGCGATTTTTTATTACCTGGTTATTTTTGCTGTTTTATTTTTTAATCTACGAAGAGTTAAATTAAATGCGTCTGAACAACCGTGAAATTAAATTTATTTTACTTGGTATTTTATCTGCCGTAGCGTTTTTGGTTTGGTCAGCATATTTTTCATCTTTGCCGACAGACAAACTGCAGGTGGTATTTTTTGATGTGGGTCAGGGAGATGCTGCCTTGATTGAAACGCCGAACAGAGACCAGGTTTTGATTGACGGCGGACCGGATAACTCCATCTTGTCAAAATTGGGCAGAGAGATGCCGTTTTATGACAGAACGATTGAATTGGTTATTTCAACTCATCCTGACAGCGACCATTTGGCAGGACTGGTTGAGGTCATAAAAAATTACGAGATAGGGACGGTTTTGACCAACGGCCGCGACTGCTCCTCGGCAATTTGCCAGGAGTTTAACTCGCTTGTAAAGCAAAAAAATATAAAATCCATAGTGGCAGATATCGGTCAAAAAATTGATTTCGGCTCCGGCGCAAAAATGGATATTTTACTGCCGAAAAAGCCGCAAAAAAGCATAGAGGTAAAGAACCCCTCCTTCGCCGAAGCTACGGCGGGCGAGGAAGACAATAATTCGTCAATAATTTCGCGGCTTTCCTTTGGCGCCGATTCTTTTTTGTTTACCGGCGATGCGGAAGCGAAAGAAGAAGCAACTCTTGTTGCTTCCTGGCCGGATTTGAAAGCGGAAGTTTTAAAAGTGGCGCATCACGGGAGCAAAAACTCAACAAGCGAATTATTTTTGGAAAGAATAAAGCCGAAATTTTCCGTAATTTCAGTCGGCGCGAAAAACAGATACGGACACCCGAAACCCGAGACGTTGGAAAAGCTGAAAAAAATCGGCGCCGCGATTTTTCGCACGGATTTAGGCGGCGATATTCGGCTGGAAAGCGCGGGAAAAGGAGTGATTGTTGCCAAATGAGTTTTGGTATGTTAAAATGACGGAATGTTTACCCTATGGGTTGTATAGGGCTCGCCAATTATCCGCGATTATATGGGGAACCTCATATCCCCAATATAATCTTGGATAAATTGCCTCACCAGATTTATAAACCTTAAACAATTTTAAAATTATGGCAAATTTGAAATCAGAACGAACCTTGCTTCTGGTTAAACCAGACGGTGTAAAAAGAGGGCTGATAGGAGAAGTTGTCCATCGCGCGGAGCAAAGGGGTCTAAAAGTCATCGCGCTCAAAATGGTTCAACCCACCAAAGAGCATATTGAGGGGTTTTTGCCCAAATCCGACAAGTGGCTTATCGGAATGGGAAACAAAACACTTAGCACTTACGAGCAGTATAAAATTGACCCGGTTAAGGAGCTCGGCACCAAAGACCCGCTGAAAATCGGCAAAATGATAAAAAAATGGCTCGTTGAATTCTGGCTTTCTGGTCCGGTTGTGGCAATGGTTATTTCCGGGATTCACGCGATTGATATGACCAGAAAAATTGTCGGAAACACCATACCCGCAAAAGCAGAGATGGGCACAATAAGAGGCGATTATTCGGTTGATTCTCCTGCTTTGGCAAATATGGACAAGCGCGCTATACACAATGTCGTGCATGCGTCAGGCGACATTGAAGAAGCCAGCCATGAAGTTGAACATTGGTTTTCTCCGGAAGAAATCCACGACTACAAGCGAGCAGAAGAGGAGATAATGTTTTGATCTGGCCTGTGGATAACTTTTGTTGACGAATAAAGACTTTTCTGATTAAATAAGGGAAAGCTAATTCTGAGAGATTTTTAACTATGAATATTTTAACAACGGGAGGAATTACTGTTAAAGGTTGTTATATATTGGAATCAACTAAATTTTTTATGCGCGCTGTTTTTTGTTTAGAAGACGAATTTCCAGAAAAAAAAAGAAAATAATTATTAAGCAATCTTTTAGATAAACAATAGCCCGCATGAAACAATTTTGCGGGCTATTTTGTACCTTTTTAATCCCGAAACAAAAAATAAAGAGGTGATATAAATGTCTGAAATAAGGAAACTGGAAATCAAGTTAAGGCGAATTGAGAGCGCCCTGATAAAAATTTCAAAACCAACGACCGCTAAAAATGACGCGCTTGGTCAAGGCAGAACCCTGCTTTTGGATTCAAGGGTTCTGGAGCTAAGAAATCTTAACACGGTCGTCAAAGAAGCACAAGAGCTTATTGACGGATTGGATGGCAGTGCCGACCCGAGACTTCAAGACTGGTTAGACTGCTTAGAATGCCAGAGGAGACAAATGCTTCATCCCGAGTTGATTATACCGAGGGATGAATATGCATAAAAAGAGAAAATGTAGATACTGGATTAAAAAGGACAAAGCAAAAAGAGCCTGTTGAGGAAAGGCACAAGGAAGACACTTGTTGCATCTTTCACAGGCTCTTAAAATTGTTTGGG
>CAZKGJ010000042.1:3568-4723 GCA_964552415.1 uncultured Candidatus Saccharibacteria bacterium | reverse complement strand
TGAATTAAGAATTAGGAATTATGAATTAGGGATGCGAATTTCCCGCGATTCTTGGCTCATAATTCATCATTCAATCAGCTTCAGGAATTCCTTCTCGGTGATTATCTTGATGCCAAGCCGCTTTGCCTTTTCTATTTTGCTTCCGGGATTGGCGCCAGCCACGACATAAGAAGTTTTGGAAGAAACCGCGGCCAGAACATTGCCGCCCAGAACGCGGATTTTTTCATGCGCCTCGCCGCGGCTCATTGATTGCAGAGTGCCAGTTACAACAAAGGATTTACCAACCAGTTTTCCGCTTGTCTCTTTTTCCGGAATAATTTTCACGCCAGCTTTTTTCAAATCTTCTACCAGTTTTAAATTATGCCTGTTGCGGAAAAATTCCGCTAAACTCGCGGCAACTTTTGGACCCACATCAGGCACTTGCAAAAAATCTTCTTCTTTCGCGTCAATAAGATTTTCCAATTTTTTGAAATACTTGGCGATTTCGCGACTCATTTCTTCACCCACATGCCGGATGCCGAGCGCGAAAATAAACCTGCTAAAAGTAACTGTTTTCGCCTTATTGATTGAGGTGATTAGGTTGTCTGCGGATTTTTCTCCGAAGCGAGCCAAAACCGAAATATCGTCGCGGGTCAGTTCAAAAATATCAGCCGGCGATGTAATCAGACCTTCATCCACGAATCGCTGAACGATTTTTCTGCCCATACCCCTGATATCAAAAGCTTTTTTACTGGCAAAGTGTATCAGTCGTCGCAAGTCTTGAGCATAGCAATACCTGTTGGTGCAATAAGCGGCTACTTCGCCCTCTGGTTTTACGACAGGACTGCCGCAAATCGGGCAACGCGAGGGCATTTTAAATTCCCGCTCTTTGCCGGTCCGTAGATTCACAAGAACTTTGACAACTTCTGGAATGACATCGCCTGCTTTTTGAATAATCACCGTGTCGCCGATTTTCAAGCCAAGCCGTTTTATCTCATCTTCATTATGAAGAGTGGCCCGGCTGATGGTTGAGCCCATTACCTGCACCGGTTTTAAGTGAGCCACCGGCGTCAAGGCTCCGGTTCTTCCGACTTGCACCACAATATCTTCCACGATTGTAGTTGCCTGCTCTGCCGGAAATTTAAAAGCTATTGCCCAGCGCGGGGCTTTGCCGGT
>CAZKGJ010000042.1:1992-3468 GCA_964552415.1 uncultured Candidatus Saccharibacteria bacterium | reverse complement strand
TCAGCCACCAAATCCAGTTTCTCTTCCAGCCGCAACGGAATACTTTCAATGGTTTTAAGATTTTGCGTAACATCTTCGCCGATTTTTCCGTCTCCCCGCGTCGCGCCGGTTGCTAAAATTCCGTTTTTGTAAGTCAATACAATATGAAGACCGTCAATTTTTAATTCTGCGGTGTAGTCTGGCGCGACGTTTTCTGACTCTCCTGTCTCTCTAATCCAACGTTTTACCCGTTGGCCAAATTCGCGAATTTCTTCGGTTGAAAAAGCGTCATTAAAAGACCATTGGGGAACAAGGTGAGGCACTTTTTTAAATTCGTCAAGCGGCTTTCCGCCGATTCTCTGGGTCGGCGAATCCGGCGTAATAAATTCAGGATATTTTTGCTCAAGCTCATAAAGCTCGTGTTTAAGCGAGTCCAGGGCCGCGTCAGAAATTTCCTGCCGGTCTTCTACATGATAAAGGTAGCGATGATGATTAATTTCTTTTTTTAGCTTTTCAATCCTGATTTTTGCTTCTTGTTTTGTCATCTCTGTAACCTGGAAGTGCGATTCGGAAATCGGGCCTCCGAAATCGCATTTTACTTCCTTTATTTAACTAAAATGCTATTTCAATACTTCGGCGGGTTGAGCCGAACTCGCCGATGGACTGAATTTTTGAAATACTGGCGTCGCTCACAAGGCCGGTCACTATCAAGCAGTATTTAATATTGCTTACTACGGTCCAATTTGTATAATTTGGCGGATTGCAGCGCGTTGCTGTCGGCTCAACGCCGTTTTTTACATCCAATATTGCCTTTTCTGTTCCTGTTTCCGCGTAATATAGGGCGGTAACCGATTCGTTGGCGCTGGACGAAATTTTTACCTCGCCGGAAACAATAAACGAAGTGCCAAAAGCAATTGCCGAAATTATGGCCAAAACCGAAAGGACCATAGCGATTGATATAGAGCCGCGGGAATTTATTATTTTTTTGTACTTCTTTGGGTTGTCCACGGTATATAAAATTTATAAATTTTATAAAGCTAATTTATCAGTATATTCGTGGAGAGATACTCGTCTGAAGTTCCGCAGAAACGTATTGTGAAGCACCCGGCAAAGTCTCTGCTTTGATAAATACCGCGATGCGTGAGGCAACTGTTGAACTCCAGTTATTGATACTAAAAGTAAGCGCAGAAATAGAAATTTCGTTTGAAGAAATTGGCTGGTTTCCAGAACCGTCGTTTCTTAAAATCGCGTTTCCTGCCAAAGAATATGTTATCGTGCTGCCGACTGAATTGGTAAAAGTAATACTATTAAAAACGCCGTTTTTGCTGGCAGGATCAATCGCCTTCGCCATTCTCATTTCTTTTATCATAAACTCCATTATATAGCGGGCGTTATCTGTAACATTCTGTTTTGCAATCATTTTTTGCTGTTCTTTTACGGAGTTCACGAATATTGCAGAAACAACAGTCATTGCTATAGAGAGTACTGCCACGGCAA
>CAZKGJ010000042.1:0-1892 GCA_964552415.1 uncultured Candidatus Saccharibacteria bacterium | reverse complement strand
CATTTTGAATTGTTAGAAGTATTTATATAAGTATAAACGCGACAATTGTTTCCACAAACGTCTACGTCATTAGGAGCCGGGTTTATGTTTTGATTAACCGCTCCGCCGCAAAAAAATTTTAATTGGTTTATACTGCCCACTGTTTGAACTAAATTAGTATCCCACAAAGAGCCGCTTAACCAGTTTGTGTCTCTGATGTTTCTTGCCAACTCAACTCCTTCCTGAGCCAGATTCGTAGCAATTGTTTTATTAATCGCTCTCGTGGAATTGGAAATATTATAACTGATTACATTTGCGGCTCCGATGAGGCCAATTGAAAGAACCGTCACGGCAACCATAACCTCAACAAGAGTAAAACCAAACTCGTCTAATTGTGAGTTATTTTTATGCTTCATTTTTCAATCTGGACATCCGATCTCCTAAAAAGGAAAGTGTCTTAAAATAAACTAAAAATTATTCTGTGTCAATTTACTGTTATCTGTCCAGTGATTCCGTTGACGATTATATTTTTTGTCGGTCCTCCGACGCCGTAGCGAAGAGTAATTATTGCGGAAGCCGCAGCAGGAGTAATTGCAACTGTGGGATTGGGCGGAGTAAAATTTATGTCAGTAACTCCGCCAGTGGAACTAATAACAATACCCGAATCAAGGGCGCGATCCGGAGAAGTACTGGTGGGAAATTTTTCCGAAATACCGGTGTATATCTTGTTGTTGTCAGTATCGGCGTAAAGAATATATGAACTGGATGGCGAGGCGTTAAAATGGACTCCAAACCCGCCCGAAGGAATTCCGCCTCCTATGAGCGTAACATTCATCGCCATATTCTGCACTTGGCGTAAATCCAAAACCAGCTGCTGCGCTGCTTGTCGCAGAACAACATTCTTTCTATTTTCGCCATAATTTGCAAAAGCAATAACTGACATAACTGAGACTATTGCGGCAACCATAAGAAGCTCAACGAGGGTATAACCGCGCAAAGATTTTGATTCAGGTTTCATATTTTTTATATAAATCCCATATACCATCTAACAATCTCTTCTCCCCAAAACAGGGCGATAAAAGTCCCGCCGACTAAAAACGGCCCGAAAGGAACTTCGCTCTTGAGCGTTTTTTTCTTTATTATTATCAAAATAATACCATAAATCGCGCCAATGGTAAAAGCCAAGAAAAGCGCCGCTAAAATTTTCGGCCAGCCGAGCACAAGCCCCATTAAAAAGGCCAGTTTCACATCTCCGCCGCCCATACCCCTTCCTTTGGTAATAAGCACTATCGCCAGAAAGAAACTTCCTGCAATTAAAGCGGCAAAAATGAAATTGATCAATATTTCGGAAGTCGGACTTCCGAATTTCGGAAGTCCGACTTCCGAAATTCGCGTAAACATTGATACAATAATTGCAGGATAAACTATTTTATCTGGAATAATATAGTGTTTCAGGTCGTAGACAAAGATAATTAACAATGAACAACTAACAATTAGCAAATATGTAAAATAAATCCCGTCTAATACTGTCAACTGCTTACTGTTAATTGTTAATTGAAAAAGTAAAACAAATAAAATACCTGTAAATAATTCTACTAACGGGTATTGGATGCTTATCGGTTTTCCGCAATATCGGCATTTCGCTCCAAGCATTATAAAACTTAACAATGGAACAAGATCATACCACTTTAAAGTATGCTGGCAATCTCGGCAATGTGATCTGCCGCTAACTACCTGTTCGCCGGTTTCCAGCCGAAATATCACCACATTCAAAAAACTGCCGATGACAAGGCCGAAAAGAAAGATGAAGGGGTAAAAAATAAATTCAATAAATAATGGCATTTTTTAGCGCGGTTTTTTATATTTTATATTATAACCTTCTTTTGCCAAAAAACAAAAAACTTTCCTAATGC
>CAZKGJ010000041.1:0-4724 GCA_964552415.1 uncultured Candidatus Saccharibacteria bacterium | reverse complement strand
AAAACCCTGCTTTCGCCGGGCAGTTTATAACAAACCAAACTATCATTTCTCAAAACAAAACTACCCGTGCGCAGTGGCTTAGCGACAACAAACTTCGCACTCCGGACAACCCGATGCAATATGGGTCAGTTTTGTTTGAGAGGTAGTTTCCATAAGTATAGTGTTATTATACACCACCCAAAATTTCTGTCAAGGACACCCTTTACACTTCAATTACCACTGGTAAAATCATAGGCCGCCTCTGCGTTTTTTTGTACAGGAATTCGCCGATAAGATCGCGGATGTTGTTGCGCACATAAGCCCAATTCACAGGGCCTTCAGCCCGAATTTTTGCATTGACGATTTCTTTCACCTTTTTTCTCGTTTCATTCAACAGTTCGGTTGACTCTTTCATATAGATAAATCCGCGGGAAATGATATCTATACTTTCGCGCATTTTTTTGGTTTTGCTGTCAATGATTACAATAATGGTGAATACGCCGTCTTTTGCCATTGCCTGGCGGTCTCGCAGCACCACTTGCCCTACATCGCCCACGCCCAGGCCGTCCACCATAATATAGCTCGTAGGCGCTTTTTCCTTGCCCAGTCGTATGCTCTTTTGGGTAAGCTCAATAATGCTGCCGTTGTCAGGCAAAATAATGTTTTGAGAGGGTATATCAACAGATTCCGCCAGCTCGGCGTGGAGCTTTCTCATATAATAATTTCCGTGAATCGGGATAAAAAATTTCGGCTTAGTCAAATTTATTATCATTTTTAAATCTTCGCGGTGCGCATGACCTCCTGCGTGCACATCCATCATTTTATAATGAATAATTCTAGCTCCTTGCCGGCAGAGCGTGTCTTTAAGTCCCTGCACGGTCCTTTCATTTCCCGGGACCACCGAAGAAGAAAATATTATTGTGTCTCCTTTACGCACGCTTATATGACGATGTTCGTGATTTGCGATTTTCATCAGCATAGCATTGCTTTCGCCCTGCGCGCCAGTGCCGATAATAACAACGCGGTTATCTGGATATTTGTTCGCATCCTCTATTTTTATCAGCGTCCCTTTTTTCATCTCAAGATAATTGAGCTGTTTCGCGATTTCAATATTTGTTTTCATTGAATATCCTTCAACTGCAACTTTTCTTCCATAGCGCTCGGCCAAATAAATCAGTTGCTGGATTCTGGTTATAAGCGAAGAAAAAGTTGCGGCAAGTATTCTGCCTGTGGCATTTTCAAAGATATGGCCGAGAGTTTCCATAATCGTTTGTTCGCTTACCGAATAGCCGGGTGTCTCTGCGTCTGTGGAGTCGCTCATTAAAAGCGCCACGCCACGCCTGCCAAGCTCGGATATTCTAGCGATGTCTGCCGGCAGGTCGTTGACGGGCGAATGGTCAAATTTAAAATCACCGGTATAAATTATTAGTCCTGCGGGAGAAAATATCGCGAGTCCCAGACCGTCGGGGATATTGTGATTGACATGGAAAAATTCTACCTGAAATAGCCCCAAATTTATCCGGTCAGTTTTTTTGACCGCGCGCAGGTTTAATTTTATTCCGTTTGGATAATCCTCTTCGCGCTTTTTGATAATTCCCAAAGTAAGCGGCGCTCCGAAAATTGGCGGATTGCCGAGCGGCTTGATAAGGTGCGGAATTGCGCCGATATGATCATAATGTCCGTGAGTGATGATAATTCCCCGGATATTTTTTTCTTTACCCTTCAGATACGAGATATCAGGGATAATATAGTCAATTCCCGGCATATCTTCTTCGGGGAATTGTAAGCCCATATCTACGATAACAATATCATTTCCGCATTCAAAAACAGTCATATTTCTGCCGATTTCTTCCATCCCGCCGAGCGGGATTATTTTTACCACCTGTCCAGCCAAACGGCCGATTGCTTGCCGTGCTCCCCAAAACGGGCGATGGTATTTTTTTTGCTGAATCATAATGATTTTCTTTCTATGAGTTTTCCTTTACAACCTCAATTTGTTGTAAAAGAAAACCAGATCTCGCGTAGCGAGATAATATTAATTTTTAAATTTTGGATTATGTTGTGGGCGAGGAGAGACTCGGACTCTCAAGGCCATAAGGCCATATGCTCCTGAAGCATACGTGTATACCAATTCCACCACTCGCCCAAAAATTATTTCGCCCAAACTCGTTTGGTTTCAAGATACCAGTCTGCAACATCAGTAAAACGGTCTGCGGGAAGTGTGGAGATTTTTTCTCCTACGCCTTTAAGATCGCTTGTCGCCAAATAATTCAAATAAGGGCTGAAAAGGAAAATCGCTGCCGCGTCATCAACCACATCAGCCTGGAATTTTTCCAGCAGTAAATTCTTTTTATCGCGGTCAAATGTCTGGCGCAGGTCTTCCAGCTCTTTGTCAACTTTATTATTTGAATATATCGCCAAATTTAGACCAGGATCTTTTATGTTTGAAGAGTGCCAGAAAATGTAAGGGTCGGGGTTAAGATTCAATATTTCGCCAAAAAGCAGGGCTTCGTAGCTCCGTTCCTTGATGGATGACTGAATTTCCGTTGGGTTTAGAAAATTTAAATTGACCTTTATTCCGGCTTTTTGCCACTGGTTTTGCAGAAGTTCGGCAATTTTTCTAAATTCTGGAGAATCGCCAGTAGTAAGAGTAAATTCCAAGGGGATTTTTTCTTTTACCACTTCGTTTATTTTTCTGGTTTTCTTATCTTTGACTTTTTCTTTGATTTCTTTAACTCGCCACTGGTCCCTGTCTGCGACCCAGCCGGAATTGGCAAGTATAGTATTCGCGTACGGCTCGTCAAAATTGTAAATTTTTGTCCGAGGCGAGGATTCTTTTAGCGACGGCGGTATAGGAGTTTCGGTTTTATCTCCGTTGCCTTTTAAAAATTTGTCTATCAATTTATTTTTATCGGTAAGATAGTTGAGAGCAAGGCGAACATTTTTATCAGCCAAAATTTTTGATTTGCCGGGATTGAAAAATATCGCGAAATATCTGGGCGTCTTGTACGCATAGCTTTTCAGCCCAGGTCGCTTAAGCAGGTTTATTTTTTCAACGCTTAGGTATGAAGTGCTGTCAACCTGATTTTTTTCCAGGGCGTCAAAAAGCGCGTCTTCATTGCTGTAAAATTTAAAAACTATTTTTTTGACAAAAGGCGACCGGCTATAATACTCGTCGTTTGCCAAAAGCTCCATTGAGATGATTTTTCCGCTTTTGTCTTTTTCAATTGAGTCAAATTTGTACGGCCCGGAGCCGATAGGCTTGATATTATATTGGGCAAGGGGAACGTTTTCCGCGCTCATCGCTTGCCAAATATGGGCTGGCAGGATTCCGAAAGTGAGATTTTGCAAAAACGGCTCAAAGGGCGATTTAAGCGAAAACCTTACTTCGTAATCGCCGACCTTTTCAGTTTCAACGCCGCTTAAGTTTGAGCGAAGCGGGCTTTTATAAACGGGATTTTGTATCGCTTTTACTGTGAATAACACATCATCTGCGGTAAGCGGCCTGCCGTCATGCCAGCGAATATTGTTTTTTATTTTTATTGTGTATGTTTTTTTGTCGTCAGAGAGAGTGTATCCCGCAGAGGCATCATTTATAAGCTCGCCGGCAGTATTAAAAGAAAACAAGGGAGAAAAAATAAGTTTTACCAAATCCAAATCTGCCTCGTTGGTCTGAGCAAGAATGGGGTTTATGTAGCGAGGACTGCCAATCACCCCTTCGGCTAATATACCACCCTCCTTGGGCGCAATGACGGTATGCCTTATCCAAAAATTATAAGAAAGGATCGTTCCGGAAACGAAAATTATCGCCAAAAAGAAAAAGACAGCAGCCTTTTCCAGTTGGCTAAGCGCGCGATAAGCGTTTGTAAACAACATCCAAAACCGTCCCAAATTTATCTTCGGTGTATTTTTGAAAATTGAAAATTTTAAGTTTGTGATAACTTTGTTTACCCACCTTCGCAAAAGATTATGTCTCGCTTCCATTGATTGGTTTTCCACATTCTTTTGCTTCGGTGGATTTTGCTCCGCCAAAAAACTTTTAGATGTGTTCTGTGCGAGATTGCGGAGCTTCATTTTTTCAAAGATATTACTAAAGATGCCTATATGTTTTTCTTAATAGTTTTCTACCGGATCACCAGATTCAAAAATGCCAAAACAATAAACGTCGCGGCAAGTATTATAGTAAGGGAAAAAATGATTTTTTCCGCGCCTCTTTTGGTAAAGTAAATATTTCCTTCTCCGCCGAAAGTTGAGCCAAGCCCCGCGCCGCGAGATTGGAGTAAAATAAAAACGACTAATAAGATGGAAACCGAAACTTGCGCAATAGTTAGTATTTTGTTCATTTTTTATAACTTATTCCAAAGATTAAGTTGAAAGCGCCTATGAGAACTGTCCCCCAAAATAACGGCGCGAGTCCGCTTATTTTAAGCTCAGGAACATAGTAATCAACGATATAAAGCATAATCATATTGATTACTATTGTAAAAAGTCCGAGAGTAAGAAGAATAAGTGGTCCGGCAACCAGTTTTATCACCGGCTTCAAGAAAAAATTTACCAAAGTCAGAAGAACCGCAACCCATGCCAATGAAACCCAGTTGCCGGAAAAGACAAATCCCGGGATAAAATAAGAAGCCAGTTTAATGGCAACGGCATTTACCAATATTTGATAAACAAAACGCATAAATAAAGCTTTTGTTTAAACCATAAAGCCATATTAGCACAGGATTGGCAGCTTGTCAATCGGC
>CAZKGJ010000040.1:0-4880 GCA_964552415.1 uncultured Candidatus Saccharibacteria bacterium | reverse complement strand
AACCGGAGTCTCTTTACGGGGACCGTGAGTTCAAATCTCACCCCTTCCGCCAATTTTCAAAATTAGGATTTTGGGCGATTGTTGCCTCGCCCTTTTTTGCGCCGCAATTTTTCGTATTTCGTTTTGCGAAATACGCCGCCAAGGATTGTTGCTCTTGTCCCTCCCGCCCATACGCGGGCAACGGATTTACTCCCTTTATTATCATAACCTATTTTGGGTTATACCACAATAGGATATACAATACGAATAGCTATGTCAAAGTCAATCTATTCCAAAGAATACAAAAATGTTATTGAACGGCTTAAAACAGTCCGTCTTGACGCTGGTTTAAAACAGGAAGATGTAGCCGCAAAATTAAAAAAACCTCAATCTTACATTTCAAAAATAGAAAGAGGCGAAAGAAGGATTGATGTCGCTGAACTTAAAAAATTATCTGAAATTTATAAAAAGCCAGTTTCTTATTTCATTTAAATATATTGTTAAATAAATTTGAAAAATTTTTACAGTCAGTCGATCTTATCGCTTATCGTGAAAAGTATAGGCCTATTAAACTTGTTGAAATGGATTTGCCAAAAGAGATACAGGCAATCGCCATACTCTACCAAGTTTATTGGGACCAGAAGAAATTTTTAAATTACGACGATTTTTATAAAGAATATCTAAACAAATACAAAACAGAAACAGAATCGTTCAGACAAAAAATTACAATGTGCAAAGATTGTTTTTATCGCGGATTACCAGCGAGAATTTATCGCACTTGGGCAAGTATTATTACTCAAATTCACGCCGGATATGTTGCTGAATCGGTTTTTGGCGACGGGACTGTCGCAATGTCCGCCGAACTTGATCATCAAGGGGCTGATTTCCAAGTCGTCTATAAAAACAAAATTCTTAATTACCAAGTTAAAAAAGCAACATTTAGCAGAGAGGTGAGACAAGAGAAAAAATCTAAAAATCAAATTAAGGGTGAATTTATAGACATTAAATACGAAGTGCCGAGCGATGACTATTTTAAAAACCCAAAGAAAAAAGACGGCGAGTATAAACTGCCTTATTTGCGATTTATAGAAAATAAAGAATTAAGGCGTTTTCCTAATGGCTTCGTTGTTTTTACGCCGTTTCCTTTTGAGAAAAAGAAAAAGGAAATAGATCAATTAAAGTAATTTTGGCGTAAATTTTGTATTGCTTAAAAATTTTTCAGCAATACGAATATAATCAGGATTTATTTCGAAACCTATATAAGATTTTCCTAATTCTTTTGCAGCAACACATTCCGAACCCGTTCCTACAAACGGCACCAAAACAACGCCGTCTTTTTTTGGCATAGCGGACAGAATAAGTTTTCGGGATATTTCAAGAGGTTTTTGTGTAGGATGTTTAATAATCTCGTGTTTTTCGTGCTTTTTCAATTCCAAAGGTTCAAAAACATCATCGCAAGTTTTACACAAAAACCACCTTTCTACCATACCCGCCCCGCCAGCAAGAGCGGGGATTTTTATTACATCGCGAGGCAAAGCTCCGTTAGGGTGGGCATTGTAAATTGTATCTACTCCGTTTCTGCTTAATCTGCCTATTGATTTTCCGGTTCTTATTTTTCCAGCCGCTCCATTTAGAAATCCCTCTGTATATGGTTCTCTCACCTCATCTTTGTTAAAAATTGGTTTATCTTTCCATGCGCAAATAATTGCTTCGTGGCTTCTTTGCCAAAAATTACAAGAAGCCATATTTTTGTTTGTATAATGCCAAATAAGCCAGCGTTTATTTATTGGAATCTCAACTGAAAGATACGCCAAAATTTCGCTAAATCCATAAATAAACATTGTTCCGCTCGGCTTCATTACGCGGATGCATTCATTTATCCACTCTTTGCACCAAGCGACATATTCGCTTAATTCTCTTTTATCTATGTTGTTGCCAAAATCCTTGCCAATATTATAAGGCGGATCAATAACAACGACATCGCAACTTTCGTCGGGGAGTTTTTTAAGTTCTGCGAGGGCATCGCCTAAAATTATTTTATTCAACGGAAGTGTTTTGTTTCTTTTTAATGGAGCTGTTAGTAAATCTTCTATCTGTTGTGTTTCATTTTGTATAATATCAATAACAACACCTTGAATTTTTACATCTCTATCTTTTCGTATAATAATTGGCTCGTAGGCACTATTTGCCGGTTGGAGCCGAATTTGATTACGTTCCTTAAAAAATTTTTTTAGGGTCGCCTCGTAATTGTCTATTAAGGCGACTACCCTTTGTCCATTTTTGGCGACTTCTTGTTGTTTAACCAAAACAATATCGCCGTCTTTGATATTTTCATCAATCATACTATTTCCACTCACTTGCAGGGCATAAAAGTCGCCGTTTTTCGGCAACTTTGTTTTGGCTACTGCTATAAATTCATTTTGGCGAATTGCTTCAATCGGTTCTCCGGCTGCAATAACTCCCATAAGCGGGATCCTTATTAACTGTTCTTTTTCTGGCACACTAATCGCCCGAGCTTTATTTTTTAATTTTTCTAGATAGCCTTCCTTTTTTAATTTTGATATATGAAAATGGGCAGTAGAAACAGAGGAAAGATTGAAATGTTTGCATATTTCCTGAAGAGAGGGGGCGTAGCCCTTTTCTTTTGAATAAATTTTTACGAAGTCCAAGACTTCTTTTTGTCTTTTAGTTATCATGCGCTTGACTTATTTTCTATACTTAAAGTATAATAGAAAGAAAATAGAAAATCAACAACATAGTTATCCACAGCAGGTAATAAGATTTTGAATATGTCTGGAGAATATCGCAACAATCATTATGTTCCAATTTGGTATCAAAAAAGGTTTGTGTTGGATCCCACATCAGAACACGAGCTTTATTATCTCAATTTGAAACCGCCGCAGTTTATGGATAGTAAGGGTAAAATCCACATCGGTAATGCGGTGAGGAGGTTAGGACTCAAACACTGTTTTGCCGAAGAAGATTTATATACGACAAGTTTCAATAACATAGAATCGCGAACACTTGAACAATTATTTTTTGGCCAGATTGATACAAGAGGACGAACCGCTGTTGACTGGTGCGCGGATTTTTCATATCCATGGGATGGCTCTGATCATATCAATGATTTGCTTTTATACATGAGCACGCAAAAACTTCGTACTCCAAAAGGCCTTGGCTGGTTGCGTGAACAAGTAAGTAAATTAGGTAATCCGGATAAAAATAACACCCTCGCATGGATGACCTCATTAAGGCAGCTGTATGGATCGATATGGATGGAGTGTGTATGGTTGATAGCTGATGCTAGTAAATCAGAAACTAAGTTTATTGTGTCTGATCACCCTATCACAATATACAATCGGAGATGCGGTCCTAGATCTCAGTGGTGCCGGGAATATAATGATCCTGACATAAGATTTCATGCAAGTCATACGCTTTATCCGCTTTCACTAGATAAAATACTGATACTGACCAACTTGTCTTGGGTAAGAAATCCATACCAAAGTGAAACAGAAATGCGTCCAAATCCAAATTTTTTAGAGGAGCAATAATGAAAATTACTGACATTCAAACAGCACGATTTTTATCTGAAGAAGAGGTGCGCCAAATTAACTTCATTATAAAAAGCCGTGCGCATAGATATATTGCCGCCGCAAAAGAAGATTGGTTATATCCCGAAAAATATATTTCTAAATCAGATTGGTATAACTATGGATACGGGTATTTGTTGGTGCCGGATCCTAGAGCCGTTGTTTATGGTGGACAAATTATTGTCGGTCATAAAGACGGAACTGCATCTGCATTTGACGAATACGGTCGCCGGCCGGGGCAGGAAGGATTTAAGGGATTTGATAAATCCGGGGTTGAGGAAGATTGGAATACCCTGCATAGATTTCAAGGAGAATTTGCGAGAATTTTCGGGCCATACCGTAGAGGGAGAGCTTTCAATACGATGAAGATTGACAACGAACGGGATGATGATGAATATCACCAATATCATCTCAATCTTGAGAATGAATACAAAAAGAAAGGGAGAAGGAAATAAGACGGGCCGCCGAAAAATTTTTGCGAAGCCCAAGCGAGGGCGAGGCGGAATTCCCCCCACACCCCCCTTCCGCCACGCCCGAGCGTTCCGTCGGAGCCAAGCGGAAGCGGTCAGTTCTTCTCAAAGAAATTTCGCGCAAGGTTTAGAATATCACCGCCAACTAAAAAATACCGCTGGTTTTTCCGCGGTATTTTTAATTCCTATTTTTTCTCTTTTACCTTAACTTTTTTAGCCGTTGGCTTTTTCTCTTTTGCTTCGGTCTCAGCTTTTTTCTTGGCCGCTTTTTTGGGTCTTTCTACCTTCATTTCTTTTTTAGCCGCTTCTTCTTTCTTTGCTTCCGGTTTAGCGGCTTCTGCCTTTGCGGTTTCTCCCCCGCCTGCGGCGGGTCCGACTTGGGCGGATTTTGCCGTCTCAATCTTAACTTCCGTTTCCGACAGAGCCGTTTTCTCAGCAGCCTCCTTTTTTGCCTTCTCCGCCAAAGTTAGCCCCATTCGGTGCTCTTTTGGTTCAAGAGTGAGAATTTTGAATTTGTTGGCTGTACCAACCTGAAGATGTTTTTTTGCGTCCTCTATGCTGTCAAATTCAGAAATATGGAGCAATCCGTGAATATCTTCGTCAAGATAGACAAAAGCGCCGTACGGCGTGATTTTACGCACGGTTCCCGCGACAATATCGCCGACTTTGTATTCCAGTTCGGACCATGGGTCTTTTTTCAGCGCCCTGATTGAAAGAGAAATTCTGGTGTCATCAATCCCGATAATTTTTGCTTTAATTTTGTCTCCGACCTTAACAATATCTTTGGGGTTTTCAATCAGCCGCCAGGCGAGCTCAGAGATATGAACCAGCCCTTCCAACT
>CAZKGJ010000039.1:0-5148 GCA_964552415.1 uncultured Candidatus Saccharibacteria bacterium | reverse complement strand
CCAGCCAAAAATTCCAGCATTGCCCCGCCGCCGGTGGAAACATGGACTCTGTCGCTGAAATTAAAAAATTCCGGCGCGAATTTTTGCAGAGCCAAAATCGTTTCTCCTCCACCAATAATAACTTTCGCGCCAGCCGAATACGCCGTCTCAATTGCCCTAAGAATGCCTTTTGTCCCTTCGGCAAATTCCGGCTTCTCAAACTCGCCCATCGGCCCGTTCCAGACAATTGTTTTTGCGCTTTTGATAAATTTGGAAAATTCTTTAACTGAGTCTTCTCCGATGTCCAAACAATTTCCTTTTTTAGTCACGCAATTTACAGGAAGAATTACATTCGGGGCGATTTTTTTGCTCGCGGCCGTATTAATTATTTCATTGGCAACCGCTCCTCCTGTCAAAACATATTCACAGACCTCGGCTAAAATATTTATCACCGGCAATTTTGTTTCCGTCTTTTTTCCGCCGATGATTGCTATCGCCGGCCGGAGAGGTTTTTCAAGAATATTTTTCAATACGTCAATTTCTTTTTCCAGCAACAGCCCCGCGTATGAAGGAAGAAATTCGGTTATAGCCACCGTTGAAGCGTGCCTACGGTGCGAAACGCTAAAAGCGTCGTTTGCATAGATATCACCCATGTCCGCAAGTCCTTTTGCAAATCGCTTATCGTTTTTTTCCTCCTCTATATGGAATCTCAGGTTTTCCAGCATTAAAATTTCCCCTTCTTCTGTTTCGGTTACCGCCCTTTTTACTTCTGGACCTACACAGTCAAGCATCCTTTTAATTGACATACCAAGTAAATCTGTAAGCTTATCCTGTATTGGACCTATCCGTAACATTTCAGACACCTTGCCGTTAGGCCTGCCCAGATGTGTAAGAATAATTATTCTCGCTTTTGCCCTCAAGAGATGTTTAATTGTCGGAAGCACGGCTTTTATACGCCAGTCTTCTTTTTCATCCACAACGCCGTCCGCGCCAATGGGCACATTGAAGTCCACGCGCAGAAGCACGCGTTTGTTTTTTAAATCCTTTAACGGAATATCTTTTAAAAATTTCATAAATTATAATTTTTCCCCGATATACTCAGCCATTTCGGTAAGGCGGCAGACATAACCCCATTCGTTGTCGTACCACGCGGTCACTTTCACTAAATTTTCGTTCACCAATGTAAGAGGCAAATCAACGGTTGCGGATAAGGAACTGCCTTTATAATCAACAGAAACGAGCGGCTCGTTTGATACTCCCAAAATTTCCTTCAGCTCGGCTTTGGCCGATTGTTCAAAAATTTTATTCACTTTCTCGGCAGTTGTAGTTGTTTTAATTATCGCAGTAATATCCGCGATGGAAACAACTGCTGTTGGCACGCGCAGTGCATAACCGCTTATCCGTCCTTTCAGCTCCGGAATCGCGGCGTGCACTGATTTTGCCGCGCCGGTTGTTGAAGGAATGATTGAAAGAGCCGCGGCGCGCGACTCACGGATATTTTTCGCGGGCAAATCCAAAAGACGCTGACTGTTGGTGTAGCTATGAGCAGTGCCAATAAACGCTTTTTCAATCCCGAAGTGCTCGTTTAAAATTTTTGCCAGCGGCGCAATGCAGTTAGTGGTGCAGGAACCGTTGGAAATTATATGATCTTTGCCGGGATTATATTTTTCTTCGTTGACCCCCAAAAGATATGTATTGATTTCTCCCTCGCCTTTGCACGGCGCGCTTATTATCACTTTTTTCGCGCCAGCATTCAGGTGATCAAAATTATTTTTATAATCCAAATAAACTCCGGTGCATTCCAAAACAATATCTATACCCAGATCGCTCCAGGGAAGTTTTAGAATGTCTCTTTCTGCAAAAACCGGAATTTTTTTATCGTTGATGATGATATTTTTCGCGTCAAAAGAAATTTTTTTGGAATACTTTCCGTAATTGGAATCGTATTGAAGCAGATATGCCAAAGTTTTGGTGTCGGTAAGGTCATTGATTGCGGCGATTTGCAATTTCTTATGCTGGTCAATAATGTTTCTGAACGCAAGCCGTCCTATGCGGCCAAAACCGTTTATAGCTATTTTAATCATATGCTTAAATTTAGGGTTTAGGGTGTTTAAAGCTGTTTATATTCTACCATATCCGTACAATCCTTGCCACATTTGTTTTTGAACTTATCCACAGTTGTGGTATAATGTAAAAGTTAAAAGCTTAAAGCGAAAAATTAAAAGTGGTTGTGTTGCGCTTTGCGAAACTCCTAAATTTTTCATTTTTAGTTCTGAATTTTTAATTTGAAATATGACTTCTTCTGACCTTAAACGTCTTGTTCAATATTTGCTTGATAAGAAATATACAATTTACGCGCCGGTCAAAAAAAACGGCAGGGTTTTAATTGAGCAAATTTTTGATTCAAAAAATTTTGTCTTAGTCAAGGAGCGGCCGCTTTATCCTTTTAAAAAATATCTATTGCCGCATAAGCAAGCACTTTTTAATTTTTCCAGAGGCAATGATTTTGAAAACCGTTCTGCGCAGAAATTCGGAAAAACAAGGGCGAATAATATGCAGGTTTTATTCGGTATTACCGTTTTTGATTTGCGTGCGGTTGCTCTTTTGAGCCAGGTGTTTGAAAAGGATTCGTATTTTCAGGATATAATCTCGCGGACAATTTTTATCGGACAAAGCCCTGTGCCCGAAGAAACAACTTTTTATGAAAGATACGAAGAAAATATTTTAGAGCATTTTAAGTTTGATGTTTTTATAGAAAGCCGCGGCGACCAAAAAAACTTCCGGATATTTACCGGCTCCAAGCACGGCCAACGTATGTTAAATGATTTCGGCTACACTGATTTTGAGCATATTGAGTATGCTGGCCCTGTACCAGAGGAAGGACTGTCGGAATTTCATAAAAAATTGATCAGAAAAACAAAACTTTCTTATGGCGATAAAATATGGAAAAGTCTGGGAAAGCGATGTTTGGGTTGCGACAAATGCACCCTTGTCTGCCCAACTTGTTTTTGTTTTAAGGTTTACGATGAAAGCAAATCACCGGCTGATTCGGTGCATAGAGTCCGCGAGTGGGACAGCTGTTTTAATTCCGACTTTTCCGAAATTTCCGGAGGAACGAAATTCTTAAAAACTATTCAAGACAGAATTTATAACTGGTACGACCATAAGTTTGTAAGAATTCCTGAAGAATATAAATTACCCGGATGCGTCGGCTGCGGCAGATGCTCGGAAGTTTGTCCGGCTGGCATAAATATCAAAGAAGTGGTAAGCCAGATACTTAAACAAAAAGTGCCGGCCGTGATAAATATCGGTGCAAGACGCGTGGGAAAATCGCCTCGCCGCCGGCAAAAAGTGAAAAAATAATATGCGAAATCTTTACATAACCCAAACCGCCACTATTGTATATGTTAAAAAACAAAATCCGTTGGTTGTGGTTTATACGTTAAAACCCGAGGTCGGAAATCTTTCCAATTACTGGCCCGGCCAGTTTATAATTTTATCCGTTAAGGGTTTTGGTGAAGCGCCTTTCGCCGTCTGTTCAGCGCCTTCAAAGACCGGAGAGTTTCAAATTTGCGTACAAAAGAAAGGGATGTTAACAAGCAAGCTATTTACGCTTTCTGCGGGCGAAAGAGTTGGCTTCCGCGGACCTTACGGCAACGGTTTTCCTCTTTCTAAAATAGCAGGCCACGATTTAGCGCTTATTGCGGGCGGAGTAGGACTGGCGCCCCTAAGGGCATTGATTCAGCTTATCGTAAGCCGCCCGTTTGAATTCGGAAAAATACAGCTGTTTTGCGGCGCGAGAGAAAAGCAAATGCTTTTATTTCAGAACGAATACGACGGCTGGCAAAAATATATACAAATAAATCTCACCCTTGACATTGCTTCTGAAAACTGGGGAGGAAACATAGGATTGATTACCGAACTTTTTGACAAAATAAAATTGACAAAAAATCCTCTGGCAATAATATGCGGTCCGCCAATAATGTTTGCGGCGGTAATTGGCAAATTAAAAAAGAAAAAAATTCAAGAAAGCGACATTTATTTGCTTTTGGAGCGCCGCATGCATTGCGGAGTTGGTATTTGCCAGCATTGCGTTTTGGTCAACGGCAAGTATGTTTGCAAAGACGGTCCGGTGTTTTGCTACGCCGATATTAAAAATTTACCAAATGCAATTTAATTTTTAATGTTTAAAAATTAAAAAATGGAAATTAAAAATTTAGTATTATTACTTTAATTTCGCAAATATATTTTCCATGTGTTTGGCAATACCAGGTAAAATAAAATCCATAAACTCTAAAACCCTTCGCGCGAAGGTGGATTTTAACGGAATGGAAAAAGAGGTCAATTGTGAATTGGTGGATGTTAAAAAAGGAGACTATGTGGTCGTGCATGCTGGATTTGCGATACAGAAATTTCAGAAAAAAGAAGCGGAGGAAACTTTAAAACTATTCAAAGAATTCAAATTATGAAAACTATTATATCTGAAATAAATTTGCTCGCCGCAAAAATCAACCGCCAAATCATCTTAATGGAACTCTGCGGCACTCATACTGAAGCCGTGGCGCGCCACGGTATTAAAAAATTACTGCCGAAAAATATCAAACTGCTTTCCGGTCCCGGATGCCCGGTCTGCGTGACTGATCAGCGGGATATTGATGCAATAATCGCTTTGGCTTTGGCGGGCATTCCGATTGCTTGCTATGGGGATGTGTTGAGAGTGCCTGGAATACTGAAGGATAATTTGAGTTTGGATAAAATCCGCGAACTCGGCGCGGATATAACCGAAGTTTATTCAGTGGAAGACGCGCTAAAATTAAAAGGGGGAAAGCTGAATCTCCTTTTTTTCGGTCTTGGTTTTGAAACAACAACCCCAATGACTGCAAGCGCCATTAAACGCGGACTTACGGTTTATTCTTCGCATAAGGCCTTTGTGCCGGCAATGGCGGCGCTTTTAGCCGCGCCGACTTTAAAAATTGACGGATTTATAAATCCCGGCCATGTATCCACGATTATCGGCATAGAACCATATAAAAAATTTAAGATTCCACAAGTAATCGCCGGATTTGAAGCCGAAGATGTTCTAATTGCAATCTATATGCTTTTAAAACAAATTACGGAAAATCGGGCAGAGGTGGAAAATGAATATACCCGTTCGGTCCGCCCCGAAGG
>CAZKGJ010000038.1:0-5344 GCA_964552415.1 uncultured Candidatus Saccharibacteria bacterium | reverse complement strand
ATTGCGAACTTACTTTCTTTTCATAATTTCCGTAATCTGCGCTGCGGCCAGATTACTTGCGTCTTCTGATGTGGACTTTCCTAAAACTACAGACTTTATCGCTTCAGCCAAAATTGTCTCTTCTGCTACACTGTCTGTCTGGTACCAATTTTTTGCGGTAAGCGATTGGCCGGCAAAAACAGCCATATTCAAATCCTCTCCTTGTTCCTGCCATTTGACCAAGTCCCGGTGAGCTGTAGGCTTATTCGCTTTAACGAGATATTTTTTTGCAATTTCTGGGTTGGAAATAAACATCAGAAAATCCCACGCTTCTTTTGGATATTTGCTTCCTATTGAGACCGTTGAAGCCCAATAATTGGAGTAGTTCACCGGCAAAGTAGCGCCGGAAATCTGCGGCATAGCAGAAACCGCAAATCGCAATTTTGGCGCTTTGGCTCGGATGGTCGGGATATTATAAGAATAATTGAACATCATCGCGGCACGGCCTTGATAAAACATATCTATGGAATAATCCATATTCGGGTTCCAGGTATAAACCTTTTTGGCAGGATTGGCGAAGTCGGTATAAAACTGCAAAGCCATTCCGCCGACAGAATAAACCCTGTTATCTTTGTCTTTAAGCGGCTCCGCGAAAACTGCTTTGGTGCGCTCTGCGTCAACAATAGTGGAGCCGCTTTGCAGCATAAGCAGATTTAAAATGTCGGTTGAGCGATTGATATTTTTGTCAGAGCCGATAGCTGCTCCAGCGCGGACAATATCGCCTTTTTCGTCAAAAATAGTTAGCTTTTGCACATCTTCTTTGAACTCGTCCCAAGTTTTTGGCGGATCGTAAATTCCGGCGGCATTGAAAATATCCTGATTGTAATAAAGCGCCAGACTATCGACGGAGAGCGGAATGCCGTAAATTTTACCGTCAATCAAGAAATCTTCGGAAACCGTATCAACAAAATTTCTTTGGAAATCGCGCGCCAGTCGTGAGCCGCCGTCAAGCGGAGAAATTTTATTTTTATACCGGCTTACCCAGGTGTTGTTGACCGCAAAAATATCCGGCGCTTTGCCGGAAGCCACAGCATCGTTGAGCTCCTTTTCGTATCTTTCGTAGCCGTCGTAGCTGCGCTTGTAGTACTGAATTTTCACCGGAGACCTTGTTTTGTCTGCGGCAACAGTTGCCTCATATTCGGAAATTATGTCTTTCCAAACATCGGAATCGTCCCATAAATTCCAAAATACCAAAGTGACTTTATCCTGTGGTTTTGCCCTGCAACCGAATCCGGAAAAAATTAAGCCGGAGATTAAAATGAAAATTGTAAGGAATGC
Organism: uncultured Candidatus Saccharibacteria bacterium; assembly: GCA_964552415.1. Lineage (GTDB taxonomy): Bacteria > Patescibacteriota > Minisyncoccia > JAHIHE01 > JAHIHE01 > JAHIHE01. The sequence goes on along the minus strand of CAZKGJ010000038.1, from coordinate 4,027 downwards.
TATGCGGCGATTCATAAAGAAGTTCTGCGGAAGTCCGACTTCCGCAAAATTATTTTATAAAAATAAATCCGTAATGATACGGGTCTGGAAGCCAATGTTTGGTTTCTTTCAGGTTGTTGCTCAATGCAGAAATCCTAGCCTGCTCAGGAGAAATCCTGGCGGAGTCAGCAGGCCCGATTGCGGTTTTGGTCGGCAGCCAGTCAATAATTATAATTTTTCCGGTCGGTTTAAGCACTCTTTTGGCTTCGCGGAAAATATTTGACTTATTACTGAGCTGAAACAAAATATTTGCCATTATCACCCAGTCAACTGAGCTGTCTTCTATAGCCGTGCTTTTCTCTTTTTCCAGGTCTGCTTGCACGAGAACAATATTGGCAAGGTTTTCTTGCGCGGCTTTCGCGTCAATAATCTCCAAAGAATTCTTCAAAATATCAATTGCGTAAACTTTTCCTTTCGCACCGACTTTTTTTGCCAAAGGAATCGTAAAGTATCCTGCACCCGCACCAAAATCAGCCACTGTATCCGCTTGTTCAACACCAAAAGAGTTAACAATTTTTTCCGGGTCCATAAATCCACCAGCGCCTTTGGTAAACTGAGGAATGGACAAAGTAGGCATAATAGAAATTGAAAGTGAAAAATTAAAATTTTTCTTCACACTATTGCCGCTGAAGCGATTTTATCGCCTGGATTCAGCCGCATAATCCTTACTCCTTGGGTAGCTCTGCCCAAAACAGGAATGCTCGCAATCGTAGTCCTGATAATTTGCCCTTTGGCTGAAATAACCATTAGGTCTTTCTTTTCGCTTTCTTCGCCCAAAACCGCGGTTTGAACAACAGGCCCGGTTTTTGGCGTAATTTTGGCGGTTTTTATTCCGCTTCCTCCTCTTCCTTGGGTTTTATAAAACCTAAGCTCTGTTTTCTTCCCGAAGCCATTTTCCATCACAACCAATAATTTCGCTTTTTGTCCGCCAGACGGCAGATGCGTTTTTGTCTTTTCTATCGCGTCCATTCCCACAACCAAATCCCCTTTTTTTAGCCGTATTCCGCGCACGCCCGCAGCAGCCCTGCCCATTGCCCGAATTTTTGATTCTTTGAATCTTATCGCCTGACCCCGCGAAGTTGTAAGGATAATTTCATCTTCTCCCGAAGTAATTTTTGCCCAGCGCAACTCGTCGCCCACCTTGAGTTTCATCGCGATGATTCCGCTGCGCCTTACATTGTCAAAATCAGAAAGTTTTACCTTTTTAATTATACCATTTTTGGTGACCAGTGCAATATAATTATCTTTTTTGGAATCAAACAGCTTTTTGTTGACCATAACACTTGTCACTTTTTCTTCCGGACCGAGTTGCAGGAAATTGACTATCGCCTGGCCTTTGGAAGTTCTTGCTGCCTCCGGTATCTCGTACGCCTTTATCTGAAAAACTTTGCCTCGGTTGGTAAAAAACAGCAGATTGTCGTGAGTGTTGACGCTGATAAAATGCTTCACCAGATCTTCTTCTTTCGGCACTGCTCCGATAACTCCTTTTCCGCCGCGCTTCTGCAGCCGGTAAATATTTGGGTTTGTCCTCTTGATGTATCCGTTATGCGTTACTAAAACCACGCTTTGTATGTCCGGAATAATATCCTCGTCGCTTAGCTCGTTGATTGCTCCTTTTATGACTTTTGTCCGACGTTCGTCGCCATAACGTTCTTTGATAACTTTCAGCTCCTGACTGATTATGGAAACGACTTTTTTAGGGTGCTTTAAAATGTCCTCGTATTCCGTGATTTCTTTTTCTTTCTGTTTAAGCTCTTCCTCTATCTTTTTCCGTTCCAGGCCGGCAAGCGTCTGCAGTTTCATTTCCAAAATCGCCGTGGCTTGCAAGGGAGACAGTTTGAATTTTCTTACCAGGTCCGTATGCGCGGTTTCTTTGGTGTCGGCTTTTTTTATCGTCTTGATTATTTCGTCTATGCGGCGTAGAGCGGCCGACAAGCCCTCTAAAATATGCAGGCGCTCTTTTGCGCGCGCAAGGAGATATTTCGTCCTTCTGACAATGACAATTTTCTGGTGCTCTATGTATTGCAAAAGTATGCTTTTAAGGTTAAGCACTTTTGGCTCCAAGCCGCCGACCAAAGCCAGCATATTGAAGTTGAAATTCTTCTGCAGGTCAGTGAGCTTGAAAAGTGAATTAAGAATTTTTTGCGGGTAAGCGTCGCTTTTTAATTCTACAACAACCCGTATTCCTTCTTTATCCGATTCGTCGCGCAGGTCTTTTACGCCTTCTATTTTTTTGTCTTTTACCAAATCGGCGATTTTTATAAGAAGCTCCGCTTTATTCACTTGATACGGCAGTTCGCTTACCAAAATCTGGAAATGTCCCTTTTTTGATTCCGCGATTTCCGCCTTTGCCCGCATTGTTACCGCGCCTTTACCGGTCTCGTATGCTGATTTTATGGCTTTTTTATTGTAAATAATTCCTCCACCGGGAAAATCAGGGCCCTGGACAAAACCCATCAGGTCGTCAACGGTCGCGTCCGGATTTTCCAGCAGAAAACCAAGAGCGTCAAAAATTTCGCCTAAATTGTGCGGCGGAATATTCGTGGCCATTCCAACCGCAATACCCATAGTGCCATTTAAAATCAAGTTAGGCAGTTTTGCCGGCAAAACTTGTGGCTCTTTTTTGGTTTTATCGTAGTTATCAACAAAATCAATCGTGTCTTTGTCAATATCAGAAAGCATTTCGTCTGAAATCGCCGCGAGTTTTGTCTCAGTATAGCGCATCGCGGCGGCAGAGTCTCCGTCAATTGAACCGAAATTTCCCTGACCGTGAATAAGCGGATAGCGCATAGAAAAATCCTGCGCCAGGCGCACCATTGAATCGTAGACCGCCACATCGCCGTGAGGATGGTACTTGCCAAGCACTTCTCCGACCACGGTGGCTGATTTCCTGAATCTGGCGGAGTGCTTCAGTCCCAGCTCATACATAGCATAGAGGATACGACGGTGAACTGGTTTCAAGCCATCTCTCACATCAGGCAGGGCGCGAGCGACTATAACGCTCATCGCGTAATCCAGATACGAATCTTTCATCTCGTTTGTCAACTCTTGCTGTTTTATTTTTCCGATTTCCATAAATTAATAATTCGGCTGCGCCTGCTTAATTTTGTTTTCTATGTTATCTTTAAATTCTTTTATTATTTTTGCAAAAGAATTATTTACACCGCTAACTTTCTTAAATTCAAAATCTCTAAAAAATCCCAGCCAGAGCGCGACAACTATCGCCGTTATTACTATTGCCAAAAGCCATACAACTCTTGCCTTGACATCTTCTGGCTGGTTTTGAAAATGCTTTATTTTATTTAAAATTTTATTCCAAATTCCATAATTCATAATTCTTGATTCCTGATTCCTGAATTTACCGCGCGGGAGACAAAACAATCACTTTGCATTCTTCGGCGACCAGGTCTTTCTTCTTGATTGTAAGGTGGTCAAGCGCTTCTTTGCTTTTAATTCCGCGAAGAGATAAAAATTTGTCCCCGGAATCAAACTTGATGTTCACACCAGGGACTTTATAGTGCATAGGCAGAACAATAGACGGCTCAATTCTGTCAATCAGCTCCAAAGCTTCTTTTGCGTCAATCGTATAAACCCCTCCGACAGGAATCATCAGAATGTCAATCTGGCCGAGGGCGTCAATCGCTTTATCGGAAAGAACCTCGCCCAAGTCGCCTAAATGACATATGCGCATATCTTCTGCCTCAAAAACAAAGATGGTATTCAGGCCGCGCTCTGCTCCGGATTTTTTATCGTGAAAAGAAGAAAATCCCTGTATAAAAATATTTTTAATCTCATATTCTCCAGGGGTGTTGATGACAAAGGGCGCGCCGCGCAGAGCTCTGACATTATTGTGGTCGTAATGGCTGTGGCTTACTGTAACAATATCCGCGCCGCCTGCGTACGGCTTTAAGCCGATGCTTTTGTCAAAAGGGTCGTTAACAATCGTCGTCTCCTTGCTTTGGATTTTAAAGCAGCTTTGTCCGTACCA
>CAZKGJ010000037.1:0-5480 GCA_964552415.1 uncultured Candidatus Saccharibacteria bacterium | reverse complement strand
CAGAAAAATGGCTTTTATTTTCTGAAAGGCCGGGAAGAAATAATCTGCGCGCGGATCCAAAGAAAAAAACTTACGGATGAAAAATTCAAAAAATCGCGATGGATTTTAAAATTTCTCTCTTATATGCCTTTTGTGCGGCTAATGATGATGAGCGGAACAATGGCTGTTGGCAATCCTTATAAAGAATCAGATATTGACCTGCTGGTTGTTGCCAAAGCCGGAAGAATTTGGACAGTGCGGGCATTGCTAACTTTTTTCGCGCTTGTTTTCGGTAAATATCGGCACAAGAGGCAAACTAAAAACCGGCTATGTCTGAACCATCATATTACTGACAAATCTCTGGCAATAGACTTCGGCAATCTTTACAAAGCCCAGGAATACTTAAATTTAATTCCGATAGCCGGAGAGCTGAAAATTTACGATAATTTTCTGCTGGCCAACCAGAAATGGATGGAAAAGTATGTTTATTGTTACGACTTTGATCAGCGCGAAAACATTTGGACTTTTTTTCCGCAAAAAATATTTTTAAAAACTAAAAGGTTTTTTGAGTGGCTGTTTGGCAAAACAGCGGGTGACTGGCTGGAAAAATTTTTCAAAAAAATACAGATATTTTTTATCCAAAAAAATCCTTTAAGCAATCAGCCAGAAGGTCGCCTGCGATACACCGATGACAATCTGGTTTTTCATCCAGTTTTAATTGAGCCGGAAGTGATTAACAGGTTTAATTCAAAGCTTGCGACATTAAGCAAGGATTTTTGATTCTTAATATGCCATTTCTGCAGAAATACATTTACATTTTCAAATCCACCTGGCAGGAATATATGGCTTACCGCCTGAATTTCTTTTTAGAAATCTTGGGCGGGGCCGCTCTTTTCGGCGCGATTTTGTTTTTGTGGCTTAATGTCTACAAAAATTCGGGCGGGGCCGCGATCGGCGGATATACTTTGCCTCAGATGATCACCTATATAATCGGCGGGGGATTAATTTCAAGTTTCGTTTTACTTACGGCGCAGGGAGACGAGATTGACGATGATATTAATACGGGGTTCCTATCTAATTACCTGCAAAAGCCAGTCAATGTGAATTTTTACTGGTTAATGCGGGACATTGGCCGCAAAATATTGACTGCCATTTTAGGAATAATTGCCTTCAGTATAATTTTATTTGTAGGCCATAAATTCTTACTTCCGCCGGTTTCATTATCAATGCTTATATTGACTTTTATGATTATCGGATTGGGTGTGTTGCTACATTTTATATTTTTTTATTTAACAAGTATAATATCATTTTGGCTCGGCAGAACCTGGGGTTTCAGGTTTGTCATTCGTGTTATAATGGAAATCGCCGCCGGCGCGACGATCCCTTTGAGTTTTTTGCCCGGGATTTGGAAAAGCATTTTCTCTTTTTTACCATTTAAGTTTATCGCTTTTTTCCCGATGCAAATTTATTTGGGAAAATTAGCCACAGCCGAAATTATAAGCGGTTTTGGCCAAGGAATTTTATGGCTGGCAATACTGGCGATTTTTTCATGGTATGTATGGAAACAAGGAGTTAAACATTATACCGCCTCTGGTTCTTAAAAATAATATGAGTTTTACAAAAACAATTATCCGCTATTTGAAATTACTGAAGATTTTTGCCTCAATGAGTTTGATGGACCAAATGGCTTATCCGCACAACTTTTGGTTGGCAATAATTACCAAAAGCGCGCGTATCGGCATTATAGTAATATTTTTCCAAGCTCTTTATCTTAAAGTAAACAATATCTCCGGCTGGAGTTTTGGCGGAACTTTGTTTATTTTCGCAACCTTCAGTTTAATAGATTTTGTCATTAGTGTGACGTTTTTCAGGAATTTTCTTTGGTACCTTTCAAGGCGTATGATAAATGGCACATTTGATTATCGTATAATTAGACCAGTCAACCTTCAGTTTTACACAGGATTTTCAGAAATTGATTTAATGGATTTTACAACGATAGCTCCAACTATAATTTTATACTGGTATGCGCTAACTAAGATGAACATAGCTTTCAGCTTTGTCAATTACGCATTATATTTTGTTTTGCTATTTAATGCGATTATATTTGTATATTCCTTGGTACTTATTTTGGGGACTCTTAATTTTTGGACGATACAATCAACTGGTTTGGGTCGGCTTGCGGCCGGAATTCTTTGGATGACACGCTATCCGACCGATATTTTTTCCGGCGTTTGGCGGAACATTTTCACTTTCGTGTTTCCCATTGTTTTCATCGCCACTTGGCCGGCCAAAGCATTTTTTGGAATTTTAGGCTGGCAAAATGTCGTTTATTCTTTAGTTTTCACCGCAGTTTTCTTTTTACTTGCGAATAAATTTTGGAATTTCGGGCTGAAACATTACGCGAGCGCGAGTTCGTGAAGCCAGCAATAAAAAATATATGAACATTATTCAGGTCAAAAATCTTTCTAAAACCTTTGAATCCTACAAAAAGCAGCCCGGATTAGTCGGAGCTTTTAAGGCGTTATTCATCCGTGAGAAAATATACAAAAAGGCCGTGGAAGATATTTCTTTTGACATTGCGGAGGGGGAATTGGTCGGATTTTTGGGTCCGAACGGAGCGGGAAAAACCACAACCCTTAAAATGCTTTCTGGAATTTTGTATCCCACGGGCGGCGAAGCGAAAGTTTTAGGATTTACGCCGTGGGAAAGGAAAAATGAATACAAAAGGCAATTCGCTTTTGTGATGGGTCAGAAAAGCCAGCTTTGGTGGGATTTGCCGGCAATGGAAACTTTCATACTAAACCGCGAGATTTACGAAATTGACAAAAAAATTTTTGACAAAACCCTGGAAGAACTTACCGAATTTTTGGGCATTGGCGACATTGTGAAAATTCCAGTGCGGAATCTGTCGCTTGGACAGAGAATGAAATGCGAAATCGTGGCATCGCTTATCCACTCTCCAAGAATTTTATTTTTGGACGAGCCGACCATAGGACTTGATGCGATCGCCCAGAAAAAAATGCGCGATTTCATCAGGCGATATAACAAAGAGCACAGAACAACGATTATTCTAACCTCGCACTATACGGAAGATATTGTCGCTCTTTGCAAAAGGGTAATTATCATTGACAAGGGGAAAATTATTTTTGACGGGCCTATAATGAATTTGATTGAAAAATACGCACCCCATAAACTGCTTAAAGTCACCTTTGGAAAAGAAATGCCAAAAGCCGATCTGGAAAAATTTGGGAAAATCGCGTATGCGAACAAAGAGTTATTTGTTATTGAAGTCAGCCGCAAAAAATCAGCTAAAATAGCAGCTGAAATCCTGAACAAGTTTCCAGTTGACGATATTTTGATAGAAGAGCCAGAAGCCAAAGAAATAATTCGCTTGATTTTCAGCAAAGGAAAAATTTGAAAAGTGCTCATTCAAACCCTTGACAAAGCCAGAGGGTTTGGTAAAATAATATTGCGATACTAATCATAAACTTGTTTGTGGTTGGTTTTTATTTCTTGCCTCTTTTAATAAAAAAGTTAATAATTAAATTTTAAAACTATGGTTAAAATAAGACCTTTATCAGACCGGGTGGTTCTGAAACAGATTTCTTTAGAAGAAAAGACTAAATCTGGAATCATTCTGCCGGATACAGCGGAAAAAGAAAAACCAGAACAGGGTCAAGTAATCGCTGTTGGTCCGGGAAGATTATTGAAAGACGGCAAGCGTGCCGCGCTTGAACTAAAAGTCGGCGATAAAGTGCTATTCTCCCGCTATTCGCCAACAGAAGTAAAAATCGGCAAAGAGGAATATTTGGTAGTCAAAGAAGAAGACATACTCGCGATATTAGAATAAAGAATTATGAATCATGGGTTATGAACAAGATTTATTCTTAATTCCTAATTCCAAATTCCTAATTCAAAGTTTATATGGCAAAACAAATAAAATTCGGCAATGAAGCAAGAAGCAAAATAAAAACCGGCGTTGACAAGCTGGCTGACGCGGTGAAAATAACCCTGGGTCCGAAAGGCAGAAATGTGGTGCTTGATAAAAGCTACGGCACACCGACTATTACCAACGACGGAGTAACTATTGCCAAAGAAATTGATTTGGAGGATAAATTTGAAAATGTTGGCGCGCAACTCATAAAAGAAGTCGCTTCCAAGACAAACGATGTGGCTGGCGACGGCACTACGACCGCGACTCTTTTGGCGCAGGCGATAATCGGCGAGGGAATGAAGTTCGTTTCAATGGGCGTAAATCCTATCGGCATAAGGCACGGAATTGAGGCGGCAACCAAAGAGGCGGTTTCTGAACTGGCTAAAATTAAAAAGAAAATTTCCACCGAAGCAGAAATGGCTCAGGTTGCCACAATTTCCGCGGAAGACGAAGAAATCGGCAAAAAAATCGCGCAGGTCATAAAGCGGGTCGGTCACGAGTCGCCGATTACAGTTGAAGAGTCGCAAACCTTTGGAATAGAAACCAAAATCGTGGAAGGAATGCAATTTGACAAAGGGTATGTTTCTCCGTATATGATTACCAACGCAGAAAAAATGGAAGCAGAATACAAAGACCCGTTTATTTTGATCACGGATAAAAAAATTTCTGCCATAAACGATATTCTGCCGGTGCTGGAAAAAGTTGCGCAAGCAGGAAAAAAAGAGCTTGTAATCATTGCCGATGAAGTTGAAGGTGAAGCACTTGCTACCCTGGTGGTGAATAAATTGCGCGGAACTTTTAACACTTTGGCAGTTAAAACCCCGGGCTTCGGCGACAGGCGGAAAGAAATGCTTTCTGACATCGCTACGCTTACCGGAGGAACTGTTATAACCGAAGAGCTCGGCTTAAAGCTGGAAAACGTGGGCATAAACGAACTCGGCGCTGCTGGAAGAGTTGTCGCAAGCAAAGACAATACTATTATCATAGACGGCAAAGGAAAGAAAATGGAAATTGAGAAAAGAATCGCCCAAATTAAAACAGAAATCAAACAGACCACTTCTGACTTTGACAAGGAAAAACTGCAGGAGCGGCTGGCAAAGCTTTCTGGCGGCGTAGCAGTAATAAGAGTCGGAGCTGCAACAGAGGCAGAGCTTACCTATAAAAAACACAAAGTTGAAGACGCGCTTGCGGCGACAAAAGCCGCGGTTTCCGAAGGAATTGTCGCAGGCGGCGGCACAGCTCTTTTAAAAGCATCGCAAGCTGCTGAAAAAAAGTTTAATGAGCTGAAAGCAAAAGACAAAAGCGAAGAATTTGTCGCCGGATACAAAATATTACTGCGCGCTCTGGAAGAGCCTTTGCGCCAGATTGTAGCAAATGCTGGAAAATCAGAAGGCGCGGTTATTGCCGAAGCGATCAGAACCCGCAAAGAACCGAATGTCGGATACAATGCCCTTACCAACGAGATTGAACCGGATATGATTTCTGCGGGGATTATTGACCCGGTGAAAGTTACGCGCAGCGCTCTTGAGAACGCCGCTTCTATGGCAGCAATGTTTTTGACTACCGA
>CAZKGJ010000036.1:4187-5699 GCA_964552415.1 uncultured Candidatus Saccharibacteria bacterium | reverse complement strand
GTCGCCTGAACCGAAGAATTTTCGGTATTCAATAATTTCACATTTTTGAATCTCCCTGCGATTTTTGTGATCACTTCGTCAGCCCAGGAAGGCGCGAGCACTTTTACGCCAAAAAAATCTATTTCAATCGGTTCGTTTTCGCCTAATCCTTTTAGAGTATACGCTTCCATAGCCAAATACGCCTCGCGGCCGGCCGGGCGCGAAACCAAAATTTCGCCGAATTTTTTTAGTTCAATAAGCATATAAAATTTTATAAAGATAAAATCGCCAAACAACCTTTTATGCTTTTCTCACTTTTCCTTATTTTCATTTTCTCATTTAATTCCGCTTCTGCGTTGCCTGAAATAAAAGAAAGATGCATTTTTCGCTTCTCCACATTTTCTTTCACGAATTTCAAGCCATTGCCACGATTTTCAGGCGCACGGCCGGAAATTTTTTCCGTAAACGCAGCTCTCAATGCTTCGACGTCGTCTTTAAGTTCCAGCTTTATCTGTTTGAGTGTTTTTAAAACACCTTGTCCACGGTCAGCCAAAACTATTTTTAATTTATCGCCATTGATTTCACATCCGAAAAATACTCCTGGCACATCGGGCCACTTGCCTAAATTGTGGTCAAACGAGTTATTGCCTATTTCGGCTACCATAGCGAAAATAATATAGGCGTCAGTCTCATTAACATTTTTATCTTTTAATAAAGCAACCAACATTTTATCCAATTTCGACTGAAAAATATCCCTGTCTTGGCAATAGTATTCGTTTGCAATATTAACTTTATCGGCTTTAGCCGTTATCCATTCATATGCTAATTTTTCCAAATCGATTTTCATATTGACTTTATTTTACCATATTTTACGCAAAAATCAATCCGTCTTTGGCAGAAAAAGTTTTCGGGAAAATTGTGATGATGTCAAAACGCATGAAATTATTATAAACCAAAAACCGCGTTTGGCGCGGCTTTGGCATCTTAGTAAAACAATTTTACAAAAGATTAAATTTACAAAGCGAGATCGCCGACAACATCGCTTACGCTTTTGCTTCTGCTCTTTGAACCTTCAACCCTCGGAGCTTTCCCGCCTTCCGGCTCAATAATTTTAAGGTTCAATCGCGCGTTATTTTTGACGCCGATAATCCTTAAAAGAGTACGGATGGATTTAGCGGTGGAGCCTTCCCGACCTATAACATAGCCCATATCTTCCGGGTTAACCTTTAGTGTCAGAAGCACTCCTCTTTCGTCAAGAGTGCGATCCACGATAACATCTTCGGGATGATTGACAATCGCCTTGATAATAGTTTCCAAAAATTCCTGGTCTTTTACTTCTGTTGCTTTTGCCATTTCAATATCTCCTTCAATATCTTCAATTTTTACTGGTTACAAGAAAAGCAATATTTCGACCCTTTGAGAGAATTACTCTTATTGATACTGCTTATCATTAATATAATTCAAAAAATACTATTTGTCAACCCTCTGCTTATTTTACCGGTTCAACGGCTTTTGCTTCAGCGGTCTGCAGCG
>CAZKGJ010000036.1:0-4087 GCA_964552415.1 uncultured Candidatus Saccharibacteria bacterium | reverse complement strand
TTCTTTTTTCACTTCGTCAAATTTCACCGAAATTATCTTGGAAATACTGTTATCGGTCATTGACACGCCATAGATCAGTCGCGACTCGCGCATCAGGGCGCGATTGTGTGTGATAACTATAAATTGCGTCTTGTCGCTTAGTTGATTTAAAATCTTGGCAATCTTCTGGGAATTACTTTCGTCTAAAGCCGCATCTATCTCGTCCAGAACTACAAATGGTGGAGGATTGCTTGAAATGATGGCAAAAAGAATAGCCGCGGAAGTAAGCGCTCGTTCTCCCCCGCTTAGCATTTCCATATCTTTAATTTTTTTGCCCGGGATTAAAACTCTTACCGCAATGCCCTTTTCGTGATTTTTCTTTTTTTGAGAAGCGTCTTCACCTTCCGCATCTTTTTCGGCGCTCTCGTTTTTATCCAAATCAAAAATTTCCAAACCGGCTCCTCCGCCTCCGAATATCTGGCGGAAATATTTGTTAAATTCAAAATTGATTTTTTTAAAAATTGAGTTGAACTGCTCTTCAATTTTTTGGTCAAGCTTACTGATTATTTTTCCAAGGTCTCCAATCGCGCGCTCCAAATCTTCCGACTCCTTGGTTAAAAATGCATGACGCTCGTTTGTCTCTTTGAATTCTTTGATTATCGCAGGATCAATTCCGCCGATTTGTATCAATTCGCTCTTAAGCCGGTCAATTTTTGATTTAGCCGCCGCTTCGTCAATATCACAGACGTTTATTTTCTCTATCAGCTCAATATCCATTTCCGGAAGTTCTTTTTTAATTTCCGAAATCATATCTTCGGTTCTTGTATCAACCTTTGTTTTTTCAATTATCAATTTCTCCCTTTCCCCCTTTGCTTTACCAAACGAAGCTTCGTAAAAATTTATTTTTTCCTGCAGAGAAAAAAGTTCTGCGCGGCGCAATTTGTCATCTGCCGTTTCTTTTTTAACCTTTGCCGCAAGAACGGTTTTTTGACTTTCTGCTTGCGAGAGATCTGTTTTTAGCCCCTCTATTTCTTTTTCAAATTCTTCTACGGAACGTAAAGCGTCTCTTCTGTTTTGGCTATTTTTTTTAACTGCGGTCGCCTTTCCGGCAACAATATCTTCATATAAATTTTTTATCTTTTGTTCAATATCTTTTAGATGATTTTTTGCTGCGTCAATTGCCCCAACGTTCTGCATTTTTACATCCAGTTCCGAAATCGCAAACCGAATTTTTTGATAAATATCGCTTATTTTATTTTTGATATATTCTGCGGTTATCGGCGTAAGTTCTATCTGAGAAAATTCTTCTTCATTTTTCTGCCTTTCTTTTTTCATCGCAAGCTTTGTTTCGCAAATCGCCAGCTTTTTGATATTATCATTTATTTTAGTTTGTATATTCTCCAATTCAACCTTCAGCTTTTCTTCAATATCGTCAACTTTGAAGCTTTGGTTTTTTATCGTTTCAATTTTTTTCAGCCGTTCACCAAGCTCCGTTTCTATTTTTTTTAATTCTTCATCAAGAACCGCGAGTTGTTCGTATATTTTTTTTCTTTGCCCCCAGAATTTGTTTAAATTGTAGGAATACCACTGTTTTTGACCATCTTCCAACTGCTGTTTGAGTGTTTCAAATTTTTGCAACTTGTTTGCCTGCCGTTTTAAAAATGCAAGGCGCGGGGAAATCTCCGCTATAAGATCTTTTGTTCTCAACAAATTTTGTTCGGTCAAATCCAGTTTGCGCACCGCCTCGTTTTTCTTGATTTTATAGGGCTTGACTCCCGCTGCGTCTTCAAAAATAGACCGTCTTTCCTCAGGCGTTGCTTTAAGTATCGCATCGGTCATACCCTGATTAACCACGCAATAGCTTTTCGGACTTATTCCCGCCCTTGAAAGCAGTTCCAAAACATCTATCAGACGCCCTTTTGAATCGTTTATAAAGTATTCGTTTTCTCCGCTTTTATAAAGCCGCCGGCTGATGACGATTTCTTCAAAGTCAATAAAAAAAAGATGGTCGGAGTTGTCAAAATAAAGAGAAACGTTTGCTCGACCGGAAGAAGGACTACTATGACTTCCTGCATAGATTAAATTTTCGCCCTTTTTTGCCCGCAGGGCTTTGATGCTCTGTTCTCCTATCGCCCAACGTACGGCATCAGCCACATTTGATTTACCAGAACCGTTTGGGCCAACCACTGTAGAAATCCCCTTTTCAAATTCCAAAACGGTTTTATGTGCAAAAGATTTAAATCCAGAAATTTCAATTTTTTTTAGATACATACTATTTATTCCAACCCTTCGCTTTCAGCGCTTCTTGCGCCGCTTTTCTTTGCGCGTCTTGCTTGCTTCGACCCTCACCTTCGGCAATTAGTTCTTTTTCCAGATACACCCCCACGATAAAATGCTTATCGTGGTCCGGCCCCCATTCTTTAAGCACTTTGTAGCTCGGAGTTATTCCTGCGCGCTCTTGGGACTCTTCCTGAAATCTGCTTTTGGGGTCTTCGTAAAGCTTCTGCTCCAAAATGCCAGGCAGCTCTTTTATAATATTCTTTTCCACAAATTTCTTTGTCGCTTTGTACCCGCGATCCAGATAAATCGCGCCAATAACCGCTTCAAGCGCATTTGCTATCAGATATTGCCTCGCGCGGCCAGTGTCTTTCGCTTCGCCCCTGCTCATTAATAAATATTTTTCCAGCTCAAAACCCCGCGCGATTTTTGCCAGCATTATACTATTCACCAGCGCGGCTCTGAAATTGGTAAGTTCACCTTCGGGATTGGAATAGTTTTGGTATAAATATTCCGTAACCGCAAGTTCAAGCGCCGCATCGCCCAAAAACTCCAGCCGCTCGTTATGCGGCAGGGGGAAATTGGGATTTTCGTTGAGGTAGGAACGATGCACCAGCGCTTGGCGGAGTAGTTCTTTGTTCTTAAACTTAACCTTGAGTATTTTTTCTAAACGCAATAATTCTTCCGGCATATTTTAGATACTGGATACTGGATATTTTCCGCCTTTAATGGAAAATATCCAGTATCTAATATTTTTAAAACTATTTCTATTTTTTATTTTCTTTTCCGCCGCATACCGGGGGCAGATGAGCCTATGGCTCAAGAGATGGGCCCCTGCCCGCCGGCAGGCGCGGCGACTTAGACGGATTTTGTCCTTTCAACTAAATTTTTATATATTGTCCCTATCACCCCGTTGACAAATTTTCCTGATGACTCTCCGCCAAAAGTTTTTGCCAATTCTATCGCTTCGTTAATCGCGACTTTTGGCGGAACCTCTTTTTTATCACCATAATACAATTCGTACACACCGAGGCGGAGGACATTTCTGTCAATTAAAGTGATTTGAGCGAGCGGCCAGTTTGTAGCTGCAGAGCCGATTATTTCGTCTATTTCTTTTTTATGCTCTTTTACGCCTTGCACCAAATCCCGGATAAATTTGGTGTCTTCAAGCCCGTTTGCAAATTCCTTGATATTGGTTTCCAGTATTTTATTAAAGAAATTCTCGCCTTTTATATCCGCCGCAGACGCGGGATAATTTTTGGCTTCAAAAGAATTATAAAAATCCCACTCATAGAGCGTTTGAAGCGCGATTGAACGGGAAAGATGGCGGGAAGACATAATTTAGTGTTTGTGTTCTTTGGTCTTTTCTTTTGCTTTTTCAGCCCTTGAGACGATTTTAAGCATTTCTTTTCCTGCGTAAGTTCCACAAACCATACATATATGGTGCGGCAAAACAGCAGAGCCGCATTTTGCGCAATTCACCAGACGTAAATGGCCGAGCGCGTGATGGCTTCTCCGTTTTCCAGTTCTTCCTCTTGTATGACGTTGTTTGGGTGTACCCATATCAATACAATTTTAAATTGAAAATTGAATAATTAAAAATTTTGATTTAGGATGTTATCTCCTCCTTAAACTTTTTAATTTCTTCGTCAATAATCGCCGCGTAATTGGGCAGTTTTTGGGAAAAAAATCGGTTCGCTCCAATCTCGTCATTATCCGACATTTTTAGGTATTCGTCAATATCGGTTTCGGGCAGCAGTTTCATCACGCGCAAAGCGATTCGTTTTTGAATAATTTCCGCCATTCTTAACAACAGGTCGGCTTGTTTGTC
>CAZKGJ010000035.1:2437-5954 GCA_964552415.1 uncultured Candidatus Saccharibacteria bacterium | reverse complement strand
CTTGTGCGATTTAGTTGCATAAACCTTGATTACTTGGATAAGATCGTTATTCATATTTTGGCTTTAATAATTTTGGTAATTCATTAAATTAATTTTACCTTATTTTCAGTTTAAAATCAACTCAAAATACCGGCTAAACTTTCCTCGCTACTGCAAAAAGGTTGAAATTTTTCGTGCCGTGCCGTTTTTTGTAGCCCAGTTTTAGAGCTTCCCAGCCGGATTTTTTTAATAAAGAGCCGAGTTCCTTTTGCGTGAAAGCGTGATAATACCGGTAAATTGGCGCAACACCTTGTTTTTTCCAGGGGATATAAAAATCAGCCAAATCATATTGTCCCTTGCCAAAAATTTTATCTATGATAAAATTGGCTGTCATTTTCAGCTGAAATAATATAAACTTGAATTGCCAGAGATTCCAACAAGTAATAACCAATAAAGCGCCGGGCTTGGCAGACTTACGGATATTTTCCAAAAATTTAAGCCGCAGTTTTTCACCTGGCAAATGTGGCAAAGTTGCCAGACAAAAAACAACATCAAAACTGTTTTCCGGATACGAAATATTGATTCCGTCAAAAACTTTAAATTCTTTATTTTGCGGCAAGGCGTCTAAGTAGTTCTTTTGAGCGATTTCAATCAATTTTTCCGAAATGTCCAAACCAGCATAAGAAAAATTTTTAATCCGACCTGACAAGTAGCCGAAAAGTCGTCCATTGCCGCAACCAATATCAAGCACCCTGTCATCTTCTCGGACGTAATCATTCAAATCCGCAAATTCCTCCCAAATTGTTTTGCGGGTAGCAGAAAATTCATACGCGATTTCGTTGTAATCATTTTTAGTTTTCTGCATTATGTGTTTGGCGTAAGAAAGATTCATAAATTTGTCTGTTAAAATAAAATGGTTGAAGCAAATCAACAATTTATAAAACTCATCATCAAAAATAAAATCAGCGACCCCGATTCTCTTGCTGTATTGAAACGGAAATTTGCCAAAAAGTATGGCTCGATTCCTACCAACATTATACTCCTCAAAACCTTTTATTCAATGTTGAAAAAGGGTGAGGTTTCGCCGTCAAGTGATCAAAAAATCGCGATGGAAAATCTGCTTCGGACTCGGAAAGTGCGCTCCCTGTCCGGTGTCGCTGTAGTGGCGGTACTTACAAAAGATTTTGGCTGTCCGGGGCATTGTCTGTATTGTCCGACTGAAAAAGGAATGCCAAAAAGCTACCTTTCCAACGAACCGGCAGTGATGCGCGCGATTTTAAACAAGTTTGATCCATACAAACAGGTGAAAACGCGGATTAGCGCTCTGGAAAATTCCGGACACCCGACCGACAAAATAGAGCTTATAATTATCGGCGGAACTTTTGGCGCGCTGCCAGATAAATATAGATTTAATTTTGTAAAAAGGTGTCTTGAGGCGGCAAATGAAAATCCGGTTCAGCAACGTACTCGCCGAAGAAGCAAGAAATTCCAAAATCTGGCAGAGGCGCAAAGATTAAATGAAAAAGCTAAGCATAGAATTGTTGGGGTAACTATTGAAACCCGGCCGGATTATATCAATGAAAAAGAAATTTTAAAACTTCGCGAACTTGGCGTTACAAGAATAGAATTGGGCGTGCAAACTATTTATAACGATATTTTAAAATTAAACAAGCGAGGACACGATGTCAACCAGGTAATCAAAGCGACTAAACTTTTAAAAGACGCGGGATTTAAAATAAACTACCACATAATGCCGAACCTTCCGGGCTCAACAATTAAAAAAGACAAAAAAATGTTTAAAGAAATATTTTCCAATTCAGATTTCCAGCCGGACATTTTAAAAATCTATCCGACCGTGGTAGTAAAAAATTCTGAAATTTATAAATGGTGGCTGGCGGGAAAATACAAGCCATATTCGGATAAACAGCTTTTGAAACTTTTGGTTGAAATAAAGAAAAACATTCCGCCATATGTACGAATTATGCGGCTTGTGAGGGATATTCCTTCACAGAGCATTGTCGCCGGAAACAAACTGTCCAACTTGCGCCAGATTATAGAACAAAAATCGCGCCAGGAAAATTGGCGCTGCCGATGCATAAGATGCAGAGAAATTAAGGAAATTGAGAATAAAGAATTAAAAATTAAGAATTTAAAGATGGTTAGACGGGATTATAGGGCTTCCCGCGGCAAAGAGATATTTTTGTCGTTTGAAGATATAAAAAGAGATAAATTGCTGGCGCTTTTGCGCCTGAGAATTCCCTCGCAAATTTTCGCAAATGAAAAACATTTTATACCCTCTTTAGACAGCGCGGCAATTATCCGCGAGGTTCATACCTATGGCCAAACTGTGCCGATAGCCAAAAAAATAAAAGGCGCCAGCCAGCATATTGGAATCGGCAAGCAGCTGATTGCCGAAGCTGAACAAATTACGCAAAAAGAATTTAAAATCAAAAAAATCGCGGTTATTTCCGGGGTCGGAGTGCGCGACTATTACAGAAAATTGGGCTATAGATTAGAAAACGAGTATATGACAAAGAATTTGTAGTCAGCTAATCTTTAAGATATTCAATTTTTTAAGTGCGACTTTTGCCAATTCCAATCTGTCCACACTGTCCGCGTACAGGGTGTAAAACGTTTCTCCTTTTTTAAAGGTATTGCCGATTACTTTGTCTAAATATATTCCTGCGGTTTTGATAAAAGGAGCGCCTAAAATGCGGCAGATCTCCGCGATTGCTTTGTTGTTATACATAGCTATTCTTCCGGATTTTTTTGCAAGCGCCTTAAACCGATGTTTTCCAAAACTTATTGCCTCCGAATCTATATTCGGGTTTCCGCCCTGCGCCCTGATTATTTCCTGCATTTTTCCCCAGGCTTTTTTGCTTCGTAACGCTTCCCGCACCAGTTTCCGTGCTTTTGGCAAAGAATATTTTTTAGCTAAAATCAGAAGTTCGGCTGTGATTTTTATCGCCTTTTTTTCCAAATCCAACGGACGGTCCTTTTTTTGCTGAAGAATTCGCAATACATCTCTTGCTTCAAGCGCAGGACCTATGCCCCGACCCGAGGGATCAATAGAGCGCGAAACTACCACTTTTAATTTCATTCCGAATTTTTTAGCGATATATTGCATTTTCCTTTCAATCATTTTTGCGGCAAATTTATTTCTGATTTTGGTTTTGGGTCCTATGGGCATATCTATAACAAGATATTTTATGCCCATTGCCGCTTTTTTTGCCATAATTGAGACAACCATTTTGTTGTATGGCTCCATTGCCAGAGGATATGAAACTTTGATAATTTTATCGTCTGCTGGAGCAATATCAAGCGCTCCTCCCCAAACAAGACAGCCGCCGGTTTTTGCCACTACTTTTTTGATTTTTGCCGTTTTGATGCACACAGGCATAAAAACCTCGGCAGTATCCGCGGTGCCGGCCGGAGAGGTAATGGCGCGGGAAGATGTTTTTGGAATAATCAGCCCCAAACTCGCGATGATGGGCACGAGAATCGGCGTAAGACGGTTACCAGGAAGCCCGCCGACAGA
>CAZKGJ010000035.1:0-2337 GCA_964552415.1 uncultured Candidatus Saccharibacteria bacterium | reverse complement strand
CTGAATCAAGTTTCGGTTTTTCCGGACCGAGCTTTTTGCCTATCTCCGTTCCGAAATCATCTTTATTATGACCATCTAGTAAACTAAATAATTTTTCTCTTCGGTCCTTTAGTTCCTTGACCTCGTCTGCGGCTAATCCGGTCTCATAACCCTTATCAATTTTTTGATTTATTCTATCAATTTCATTTATTACCTCTTGCCTTGTTTTCTTGCCCTTTTCAAAATCCGATATGGTACCCGAATATTCTGCTTTAGCGCCAGCGGCCTCTTGCCTTATTCCTCCAACGCCTTTTTTCATTTCCGTGACATCGCTGTTGTCTCCGGATTTTTCTATCGCCTCAATGTCTTTTTCGCCGCTTTTTTCAAGCGATTTCATATCGGCTTCAACAATTTCCTCCTGACCGGCGAGAACATCTTTAAGGTTTTCTCGTGTTTCAGTTTCCGGTTTACTCTCTTTTTCAAACGCTTTTTTTTCAATGCCCTTCTTGGTTTCTTTTGTGTCCATAAAATTAAATGCAAAAATTAATGATTATTATGCTTATACAAACTGCTTAACTTTTCTTTGTGTTCTTTGATTTTCTTCTCGGTTATTCTTTCCATAATTCGCTCAAACAGACCGTTTTGTCTGCTGAAAAGTTCATCAATTTTGATTTTGAATTTTTCAAACGCGTTTTTTGCGATTTTTATTTTTTCTTTGTCTGTTAACATTGTAATAAATAAAATGTGTTTAGCTTAAAAAATAATTTATCTCCACATTTCCAGCGCTCTTTTTAACTCCGTGTGTTCTTTTGCGTATTTTTTCAAAGGTATATTTTTCATCGCCGCTTCCACTGCCTGCCGCGCGGCCCGAGCGCCGGCCAAAGTGCCGTCCGGATGGCCGTGGATGCCGCCGCCGAAATTGATTATAACATCTTTTCCCAAAATTTTGACCAATTCCGGAACTAATCCCGGATGAAGCCCGCCGGACGCAATGGGCAAAACTGGTTTTAATCCGTACCATTCGGAAAGCAAAAAATTATTTATCGCCAAAACATCTTCTTCGCCGCCTTCCATTTTACCAACAACTGTACCAGTATGCAATTGGTCTATTCCTATCAATCGTGCCAGTTTTGCAATTACGAGCATAGAAATGCCATGATGCGGATTTCGTGTGAACGTCGAATGCATTGCTCTATGACCGTGAATAATCAAGCCGAGATTGACGTTTCGCAATGTTTGAAGCGCACCAAACCCAAGCGTAATAATGTCAACCATTGCGCAGTTTCCGCCGGACTTTTTTATGAATCCGGCGCGCTTAATCATTTCATTTGTTTCGGCGGTGATGTTAAAGGCATAAATTTTTGGACTGTTCGTCTCCTTTTCTGCTTTCCGCACCGCCTTTAAGGTTTTTTCAACTCTTTCTTTAAAAAGATTAAATTTTTGGTTTGTTAAATTTTCATCGTCTTTTACCAAATCCGCGCCGCCTTTAAAGCATTCATAAGCAACCCGGGCGTGTTCTTTGGCTGATAATCCCAGTTTTGGTTTGATAATTGAACCGATAAGCGGCCTTTCTTTAGCTTTCGCAGTTTCTCTAACGCCTTTAATTCCGAATTTCGGCCCTTTAAAATTTCTTGCATAGCTTTCCGGAAATTCCAGGTCTTCAAGCCGTAATTTAATAATCTTTTTCATCGAAAAAATATTTCCTGCAACCGAAGAAAGCAGTTGTGGAATATTGCCCGGTTCAAACAATTCCAGGGGGTAAGCGATTTTTATTCTGCCGCTGTTAGCCATTGGCTCAATATCTTGCCCGACCACCTTGATAATCTCAATGACTTTTGCCGAAAGATTGTTAAAAATTTCTTTTTTCATTGTTTTGACGCTGGTCCAAGTGCCGATGGATGATTCCGCGGCAATCTCCCCTGCCGCTTTTTTAAGCGGCAAAAACGACTCAACCCTAAAAGCCGCGATGATGTTTTTAGTTTTATCAATTCCTGAACCGAGATGTAAATAAGATAAATCGGACATAAAAAAATAAATTTATTTTTTAAAAATCTCCTTGTAGTTTTTCATCGCTGTTTTTTTAACATCTTTCGGCTTCAAAATTCCAAATTCCGTGATAAGCCCGCTGATATATTCCGGCGGCACAGTGTCAAAAGCGTAATTAATCGTTTTTATGCCCTTGAGCGAATTTTGCCAAAGTTCAGTCGGGTCGCGTTTTTCAATTTCAATATTTTTGTAAGATGCAATATCGTTTCGTGTTTTTAGCAGGCTCGCTGCCACATAAAAAGGAATGGCGGATTTTTTTGCGGCCAGAGCCAGAGAATAACTTCCGATTTTATTCAGTACCGAACCGTCAGC
>CAZKGJ010000034.1:0-6117 GCA_964552415.1 uncultured Candidatus Saccharibacteria bacterium | reverse complement strand
TGTAGTGCAAAAAGAATGTTTTGCGGGTGAATAAAAAATAGTGCTGAATTTATCAGCACCTTTATTTATTGTCGCTGCCGCAGGACCAGATATGCCACCGCGACTAAACCTGCAATTGCAAACACAGCTTCTGTTCCCGGCTCTTTGGGGCTTGCTTGCTGAACCGCCGGTTGGTAGCTTAAAAAATCCTTAATAAATCCCGTCAATTTAAAATTCGTCAACGGCGAAGTTATCCACCAAAGAACGGCAGACAGGCAAGCAATTCCGAACAATAAAAATTTTGGTTTAATCAATCATTTCAACCTCCTTAATGTGCAATAGAAACATTGTAGCACCTTTTTGACAAATGTCAATATATTTTGTTAGGATAAAAATATAATATAAAGCCCGAATTTTTATGGATTTCACTCATTTACATGTCCATACTCATTACAGTCTTCTTGACGGAATGATTAAAATTGACAAATTATTGGAGCGCGCCAAAAAATTTGCAATGACCGCGGTAGCGATTACGGACCACGGAGTGCTGTATGGCGTGATAGAATTTTATGAAAAAGCGCTCTCGCTCGACATTAAGCCAATTATTGGCATGGAGGCATATGTTGCGAAAACAAAACTTTCGTCCAAACAGCCGAAAATTGACGACGAGCGCTTTCATTTGGTTTTGTTAGCAAAAAACTCGGAGGGGTACAAGAACTTAATCAAGCTCAGTTCTATCGCCCATCTTGAAGGATTTTATTATCGGCCGCGAATTGACAAGGAGGTACTAAAAAAATATGCAAAGGGACTGATAGGCTTGTCCGCCTGTCTTAATGGCGAAATAAATCGGGCGATTATCGGGAACGATATGGAAAAAGCCGAAAAAATAGCCGGAGAATACCGGGAAATTTTTGGACTAGATAATTTTTATCTGGAGCTGGAGCCGCATTTCGGAATAAAAGAACAAAAAATAGTCAACGATGCCCTGATAAAAATATCTGAAAAACTTAAAATTCCGCTTGTAGCTACGAATGACGTGCATTATCTTCTACCTGAAGATGCCCAAGCGCAGGACACACTGCTTTGCATCCAGACCAACCGTAAAGTAAGCGAAAAAGACCGGCTGACTATGCTGGGAAATGATTTTTCGTTTAAGTCGCAAAAAGAAATGACTGATTCGTTTAAAACCATTCCAGAGGCGATTGAAAACACGAAAAAAATTGAGTCAATGTGCAGTCTTACCATTGAACTCGGCCGGCGCCACTTCCCCCACTATCCCCTTCCAGAAAATTACAACCCAGACAAGTATTTGGAAGAACTTGCATATAAAGGACTTGCGAAAAAGAAGAGTATAAAAATTGAAGATGGCAACGATTTCAGTAAATATAAGGAGGTTGCCGCCCCGGAGCTAAAAAGGCGGGTTGAATACGAATTAAATGTTATAAATGCCAAAGGGTATTCGGAATATTTTTTGATAGTGGCAGACTTTGTCAATTGGGCCAAAAATCACGGAATTATTTCCGCAACAAGAGGTTCTGCCGCAGGGTGCTTTGTTTCCTTTTGCTTGGGAATTACTTCTATTAATCCTCTTGATTACAATCTTCCCTTTGAAAGGTTTTTAAATCCGTATCGCCCTTCGCCGCCGGATATTGATATGGATTTCGCCGACGACAGACGCGATGAAGTGATTGAATATGTTACTGAAAAATACGGCAAAAACCGTGTTGCGAATATCGTCACTTTTGGGACAATGGCTGCACGCGCTTCGGTCCGCGATGTCGCGCGCGCGCTGGACATCCCTTATTCAAAAGCCGATATAATCGCAAAAATGATTCCTTTTGGCAGTCAGGGATTTCCGATGACAATTGCGCAGGCAAAAAAAACTAATCCTGACCTTGCAAGGGTATATAAAGACGATCCGGAAACAAAAAAAATATTGGATTTGGCGGAAAAACTTGAGGGCAACGCAAGACATGCCTCAGTTCACGCAGCTGGAGTGGTTATTGCGCCGACAGATCTCACTGATTATCTACCTTTGCAAAAAGAGCCGAGCGGAGAAAAAGTTATCACACAGTTTGAAATGGGCGCTGTGGAAAATGTCGGTCTGATCAAAATGGATTTTTTGGGAATCAGAAATCTTTCAATTCTGGGTAACGCGGTAAAAATTGTGGAAAAAACAAAAAATACAAAAATAGATCTGCAGAGCATCCCGCTTGACGACAAAAAAACTTTTGAACTTTTGGCCAGCGGACAAACAATGGGCGTGTTTCAACTCGGCGGTTCAGGAATGACAAAATACCTGAAAGAACTAAAGCCTACGAATATTTTTGATATTATGGCGATGGTGGCGCTTTTCCGACCAGGACCGATGAATTCTATTCCCGAGTTTATACGGCGCAAACACAATCCAGCCCTCATAACCTACCTTGACCCGCGGATGAAAGAGATTTTAAAAATGTCGTACGGAATCATAACCTACCAAGACGATGTGCTGCTTATCGCGATCAATATTGCGGGCTACAGCTGGCAAGAGGCGGATAAACTACGCAAAGCAATGGGCAAAAAAATTCCTGCGGAAATGGCAAGGCAAAAGGAAAAATTCATCGCTGGAGCAATAAAAAACGGACTATCGCCAAAAAAAGCCGCAGAGCTTTTTACGCTTATAGAACCTTTTGCCGCTTACGGTTTCAACAAAGCTCATGCTGCCAGCTACGCAAATGTCGCGTTTCAAACCGCATATATGAAAGCAAATTTTCCGGCGGAATTTATGGCAGCAGTAATGACGGCTGAGTCAGGCGATACGGAAAAAATCGCTGAGGCGGTTGAAGAATGCAGGAATTTAAAAATTACGGTTTTGCCGCCTGATATAAATCAAAGCTTAAAAAACTTCACTTACGTTGACGACAAAACCATCCGCTTCGGGCTTTTAGCAATTAAAAATATCGGCGATAAATTTGTTGAAAATCTCGTCTCTGAAAGAAAGGCAAACGGGCCGTTTAAAAATCTGGAAGACTTAATTACCAGAATAACCCCGCATGAACTTAATAAAAAGGCTATAGAAAGTTTGGCAAAAGCCGGAGCGCTGGATAAATTTGTCAAACGGCATATCATGGTTGAAAACATAGAAACAATACTTGAATACGCCAGGCAAGTGCATAAAAATAAATCAGGTCGTCAGGAAAACTTGTTTGGACTAAACGAAACAATATCCATATCCAGTGGTTTGAAATTGCCGGCACGCCCTGATTTGCCGACGGACGCAAATGATTATCTGAAATGGGAAAAGGGGTTATTGGGATTATATGTTTCTGGCCATCCCCTTTCCGAATACCGCGATTATCTGGCAAAATTTTTCACGCCTATACGCGAATTGTCAAACAAAAAAGAAGGTGCGGAAGTAAAAGTCGGCGCGATAATCAACAAAATCAAAAAATTTGTCGCTAAGAACAACAGAATAATGGTTTTTGCCGAGGTGGAAGACTACAGCGGAAAAGCTGAAGCGGTGGTTTTCGCCAAGACACTGGAAAGCAATCAAGATGCCTGGCAGGAAAACAGCATTGTGGCAATAAAAGGAAAAATAAATTTTCGCGATCAAGACCCAAAAATACTGGTTGAAGAAGCAAAAAGGATAGATAAAGACACGGTCAAAAATTTAAAAACATCCACCGTGAAAGAAAAAATCTCCAAAGTTTCTAAAATTTTCATAAATATCGGCCCTGACTGGAACAGGCAGAAAATGACCGAATTAAAAACTTTGATTGCGGGATTTGAAAAAGGCATTAATCAGGTAATTTTAAATATAGAATCGCCCGGGGGACTAAAAACCGTCAAAACGCCATATTCGGTTAATTATACGCCGGCGCTCCGTGAAGCGCTTGAAAAAATAGTCGCAAGTGAAAATATTAGAGTGGAATAGTTGACACTATTTCCAAAATCTTCTATCATATTATTAGAAACGACTGAGGGGTCTACCAAGCCCCTTTCCGAAAGGAATCCCGAGTACTCGGGACTAAGTTTCTGGACAATCTGAGAGTATAATATAGGGTGGAACCACCTTGATAATTTTCAAGGTCCCGAAAGTAATTATTAACTTTGGGGATTTTTTATTACGGCGCCGTAATACCCCGATGCTCTGCATCGGGGATGAAGGCGAATAAGAGGTACCGGCGGAGACGAAACTTCTCGTAAAATACTTGCCCTGATACCCCGCAGTTTACTGCGGGGTCGGGTTCATTAACCAAAAACATAATAAACAAAAAACTATGAACAAAAAACTATCAATCAAAAAAATAGAATCCGATCTTGAAATAAAACGGCATTCGTTGGCGCATATTCTCGCCGCGGCGGTTTTGGAGATGTTTCCGGAGGCAAAATTCGGTGTGGGGCCAACCATTGAAAATGGGTTTTATTATGATTTTGATCTGCCGCGGACTTTGATTCCCGAGGACTTGCCGATATTGGAAGAAAAAATGCGGAAAATAATCAAGCAGAATTTGCAATTTGAAAAACGAGAAATTCCACACAAAGAAGCAATGGAACATTTTAATAAAACGAGGCAGAAATATAAAGTTGAAATTCTGAACACCGAAGCAAAAGAGCAAAAAGTAACTTTATACAGAACTGGAAATTTTGTGGATTTGTGCCGCGGACCCCATATTGATTCAACCGGCGAAACAGATCCGGAAAGTTTCAAGCTCACCAAAATCGCCGGCGCTTACTGGCGCGGAGATGAGAAAAACAAAATGCTACAGCGGATTTACGGCGTAGCATTCCAAAACAAAAAGGAGTTGCGGGAATATCTGAAACAACAAGAAGAAGCGGAAAAACGAGATCATAAAAAACTGGGGCGCGAGCTGGATTTATTTTCATTCCACGCCGAGGCTCCGGGTTCGGTGTTTTGGCACCCAAAAGGAATGGTAATTTGGAATGAACTTGAAAACTTCGGGAAAAGTATTAGGAAGAAATACGGTTCTCTTGAAATCCAAACGCCCCAGCTCGCAAAAAGAACCTTATGGGAAACATCCGGACACTGGGAGCATTATAAAGATAGTATGTTTTATTTTGATGTAGAAAAAGAAACCTATTGCTTAAAACCAATGGATTGCCCTTTTAATATAAAAATCTATCAGACCAAGCAAAAATCATATAAAGATTTGCCGATCAGATACACGGAGATAGGACGAGTGATGCGCAATGAAAAATCGGGAGAGCTTAACGGTTTACTAAGAGTAAGGGCAGTTACACAAGACGATGCGCACATATTTGCTATGGAAAATCAAATAGAGAAAGAAATTTCCACGCTTCTGAAAATGGTCAAGGAGTACTACGGGGTCTTTGGCATAAAGCCGGAATTTTTCTTATCCACGCGGCCAGATGATTTTATGGGGGAAATTTCAACATGGGACAAAGCGGAAAAAAATCTGAAAGAGGCTCTTAAAAAAGAAAATATCAAATACGGATTAAAAGAGAAAGATGGCGCTTTTTACGGGCCCAAAATTGATATTAATATCAAAGATGCATTGGGGAGATCTTGGCAACTCGCAACGATACAACTTGACTTTCAGCTTCCCCTAAGATTCAATGTTGAATATATTAATAAAAACGGGAAAAAGAAGACACCGGTTATGATACATGCCGCCATCTTCGGCTCCCTTGAAAGATTTATCGGGATTTTCCTGGAACATACCGGCGGAAATCTGCCGGTCTGGCTTTCGCCGGAACAAGTTTGGATTTTACCTATTGGTTCAGCTCATAAAGATTACGCTCATAAAATATCCGATGAACTAATCAAGAATAACATCCGTGCCAGTGTCAAAGACCAAAATGAGACCCTCGGCAAAAAAATCCGCGACAGTGAACTCCAAAAAATTCCTTATCTTTTGGTGGTTGGCGATAAAGAAAAAGAATCTGGAACCGTAAATGTCAGAGCGCGTGGCGTAAAAGAAACAAAAATGGAAAAAATCAAACAATTTCTTGAAAAAATTCAAAAAGAAATAGCAGACAAATCGTAAATCCCGCAAGACAAATAACAAACACTATGATAATATGAATTATCATAGTGTTTAATATAATTATGAAATACCATATAATAACTTACGGCTGTCAGATGAACAAGAATGATTCCGAGCGAATCGCGGC
>CAZKGJ010000033.1:3756-6152 GCA_964552415.1 uncultured Candidatus Saccharibacteria bacterium | reverse complement strand
GCTGCCTAAATTGAGCCAAAATAGCGGACAAGCATCTATTCAATTTAAATTAGGATGCTTGAATTAGCATCCTAATTTAAATTTAAATTGTTATAGAAAAACCACTTTCTTTCCGCCGAAGATTTATTTTATTGCGCTTTTGCACGTTTTAAAACTATCCGCTGCTGATTTTTTAGCCTCTTCCATTGTCGTGCGAGCAGCAGATATGGCGGAGCTTTTTCTCGCATCTCTGGCGCTCTTTAAAGCATCTTTATAAACTTTCCGGGCGGCTGATTTTTCATCTTGGGTTTTAGCCGCAGCCAAAGCCGTTTTTAAGTTAGCGCCAGCTGTTTCCACCGCGTTCTTATAGGTATCGTTGGCAGTTTTTACCGCTTGAGCATAGGTATTGTTGGCTGCTTTAACAGCGTTAGTATATTTTTCCGCGCAGGCTTTGAGATTGCCAGATGCGGATGTTTTTGCCGCCTTATCTTTATCTTTGCCGGAATAGTTTTCGTAAGCGGCAAAAACAGGCGTAGCTATTATAATTGCTGCCAGGAGTAAAGCGAAACCTAATCCCGCGATTTTTTTGAGTGTAGTTTGCATATTTTATAGATTATTTATTATTTTTATTATCTATTATCTTTATCGACCTTTAAATATTTTGTTAAAAGATAATTTATTTAATAATGATCTCAAATGGATAATTATATAAATTGTGATAATCAAATTCAAAATAAAAACAATAATCAAATTTACCGGCAGAACTTCAGCCATCGTTTGAGCGAAGCTTGACAGAAAATCAAAGCTTGGCTCAAATCCTTCAAGCATTGCATTTATTAAAGAAGACGCTTCCGCCTCAATCGTACTTCTCCAAATTTGGCTGCCAAGAATTATCAAGTTTATCGGCAACAGGACTAAAACAGCCGCAAAAAAAAATTCAAATTTTGAGAGGATTAATTCTTTTATTATTTTATCATGCAGGCCTTTGGGAAATTCTATATTGCGAATGCTTTTAATTTTTTTTAAGATATTGTCGGTCATAAATTACTTAACTCCTTTTTTAATAATTGTTTTGCCCGATGAAGATGGGTCTTGACTGTATTAATAGGAATAGATAGTATGTCGCTTATCTGCCGATAATCAAGATCTTCGTAATAAAAAAGGAATAAAACCGTTCTGTAAATCGGCTTAATTTTTTTTAGCGCCAATTCTACATCGCTGGTATCGGCTATATTATTATACGTCGCGCTGCTATCAATTGTTTCAAAACCGCTGTAAGTATCATCAATAACAAAAAGTTCTTTTTTCCTGCCTTTTTGCCTCAGCCAATCATAGGCGGTATTTGTGGCAATTTTGTATATCCAGGCGTTGAAATTATTTTCCGGGTCAATCGTGCCTAAAGATTTATAAAGTTTTAAAAAGGTTTCCTGGGTAAGGTCTTCGGCGTCTTCCCTGCGGCCGACTATTCTATAAATATAGTTTAAGATAGGCTTTTCATAGCTAAAAAGTATTTCTTCAAAGGCGGACAAATTACCATTTTGCGCGGCCATTAGAACCTCTTTTTTGACTATAATGTTTTTGGACATTTTACTTGTAGCCAATTTAATAGTAATTAATTATAGCCCGAGTTAAAATTTTGGTAAAGAATATTAGGCAGTTTTTCGGGTTGTCAAAACACTTATTTATGGTAGAATTTACGATAACATTTGTTGATGAACTTACACAGAACCAAACGTTGAATTATGCATAATTTATAAATGAAGTAATTTAAATAAAATGCAGAAATATAATCCCCAAAAAATCGAGCGGAGGTGGCAGAAGAAATGGGAGGAATCGGGTATTTATAAGACAAAGGATTTTTCCAAAAAGCCAAAGTTTTATGTTTTAGATTTTTTCCCGTATATATCCGGGGAGGGATTGCATGTCGGCCATACCAAAGGATATAGCGCTACTGATACAGTTAGCCGTATGAAAATAATGCAAGGTTTTAACATTCTCCATCCGATGGGATGGGATGCTTTTGGTCTGCCTACAGAAAATTACGCCATCAAACACAAAATCAATCCCAGAGTCGCTACAGAAAAAAACATAACTAATTTTAGAAAACAGTTAAAAAAACTCGGTGCTACTTACGATTGGGACAGAGAAATAAATACAACTAACCCGGAATTTTACAAATGGACACAATGGATATTTTTAAAAATATTTGAGCGCGGCTTGGCTTACGAATCAGATGAACCGGTAAACTGGTGCCCGAGTTGCAAGACCGTGCTTGCGCTGGAAGATTTGGAAAAAGGTCTTTGCGAGCGATGCGGTACAGAAGTGGTGCAGAAAAAAATGCGGCAATGGGTTTTGAAAACGACTGCTTACGCGGATCGGTTGCTTTATGATTTGGATATAGAAAAATTGGATTGGGA
>CAZKGJ010000033.1:0-3656 GCA_964552415.1 uncultured Candidatus Saccharibacteria bacterium | reverse complement strand
AAATGCGGCGGACCGGCGCGTCGCGAAACAAATACTATGCCGCAATGGGCTGGTTCAAGCTGGTATTATCTGCGGTATATTGATCCGAAAAACAAAAAAGCGCTGGCAGACGCAAAAAAAGAAAAATACTGGATGCCGGTTGATCTGTATGTTGGCGGAGCCGAGCACGCCACGCGGCACTTGCTCTATGCCAGGTTTTGGCATAAATTCTTGTACGATATCGGAGTCGTTTCCGGAAAAGAGCCGTTTAAAAAACTGGTTCATGTGGGGCTCATCAACGGCGAAGATGGCAGAAAAATGAGCAAGCGCTGGGGAAACATCATCAATCCCGATGATGTCATTGCCGAATACGGAGCAGACACACTGCGGCTTTACGAGATGTTTATGGGGCCATTTGGACAAAATATTTCCTGGAGCACTAAAAGCGTCAGCGGGATGAGGAGATTTTTGGAAAGAGTATGGCAACTTAATGCCAAATGCCAAATGCCAAATGCCAAATCAATTCCCAATAACAAAAATCTCAAATTGGAAAAATTATTACACCAAACGGTTAAAAAAGTAACCGAAGATATTGATAGTTTTAAATTTAATACAGCAATCAGTAGTTTGATGGTTTTGTCTAATGAATTTGAAAAACTGGAAAGCCTGGCAAAAGATTATTATGAAACATTTTTAATATTGCTCAGTCCTTTTGCGCCGCACATTAGCGAGGAATTATGGCGTAATTTAGGAAATAAAAAATCAATCTTTCTGGAATCCTGGCCCAAGTATGATCCCAAACTGGTTAAAGAAGAAGAGATTGAACTTGTGGTGCAGGTGAATGGCAAATTAAAAGACCGGATAAAAGTCGCAGCGGACATTTCAGAAGACGAGGCGAAAAAAGCCGCAACCCAAAGCACAAAAATCAAAAAGATTATTGACAGCAAACCGATTAAAAAGGTAATATTTGTCAAAGGAAAACTAATTAACATTGTAGTTTAACGTTCAGCTTTATGTGCGGCATTGTCGGCTACACTGGGCCTAAAAAAACTTTGGAAGTGCTTATTTCCGGATTGAAGAATCTTGAATACCGCGGTTACGATTCTGCCGGAATTTCTATCATTGGCGACAACAATGATATTTTTTCGCACAAAACCAAAGGTAGAATTTCGGCTTTGGAAGAGCAGCTCAAGAAAATGGGCGAGATAAAACATAACCGGGCCGGCATAGGTCATACCCGTTGGGCGACTCACGGGATTCCAAATGAAATTAACGCACATCCGCACAAAGATTGTTCGGGGAATATCTGGGTGGTGCACAACGGCATTATTGAAAATTACAGGATTTTGAGAAAACAGCTTGAAGCAGAAGGACATAAATTTATTTCCGAAACAGATACGGAAATTCTTTCGCACTTGATTGAAAAGCATTATAAAAATTCAGCAGCGGGACAACTAGAGGAGGCGGTAAAACTCGCACTTGGAGAAGTTGTAGGCGCTTATGGCATTGCCGTAATTTCTTCAGCTGAGCCGGATAAAATCATTGCCGCGCGCTTTTCAAGCCCTTTGATTATCGGAATAGGCGACAACGAGGCGTTTGTTGCTTCTGATGTTTCTGCTGTGGTTAATCATACGCGGAAAGTGATTTATTTGGACGACGGAGAAGTCGCAGTTATTCTGCCGGACAAATACCATATTTTTGACCTGAACAACAGCTCGGCAAAGCGTGAAAAACAGATTAAAGAAATTGACTGGGAAATAAAACAGGCGCAAAAAAGCGGGTTTTCCCATTTTATTTTCAAAGAAATCTATGAAGAGCCAGAAGCGATAATTAACGCCATTCGCGGAAGAATAAATCTTGAAGACGGAATCGCAAAACTGGGCGGCTTGGAGCTTTCGGAAAAGCGGCTTAGCGAAATAGAGCGGCTGGTGATAGTTGCGTGCGGGACCGCGCATTATGCAGCAATGGCGGGTGAATATATGATGGAAGAATACGCCGGCATTCCAACAGAGGTGGAAATGGGTTCAGAATTTCGTTACCGGAAACCCGTCCTTGATAAAAAGACAGCTGTTCTGGCGATAAGCCAATCAGGCGAGACCGCCGATACCCTGATGGCTGTACGCGAGGCAAAAAGAAAAAGCGCGTTTGTTTTTGGGTTGGTAAATACAGTCGGCTCCACAATCGCCAGAGAGTGCGGAGTAGGAGTTTATAATCATGCCGGACTGGAAGTAGCAGTGCCTGCGAGCAAAAGTTTTATTTCCCAGCTTTCTATTCTTGCCCTTTTGACGGTTTTTTTGGGGAGGCAGAGGCAAATGTCCAATATAATGGGAACAAGAATTTTGAAAGAACTGGCGAATCTGCCCAAACTGGCGGAGCAGATTTTAAAACAAGACGAACAAATGCTTGATTTGGCAAAAAAATATGGCGCGTATAAAAATTTTCTTTACTTGGGAAGAAAATATAATTATCCTATCGCACTTGAAGGGGCGCTGAAGCTGAAAGAGCTCGCTTACTATGTGCACGCAGAGGGCTATCCTGCCGGAGAAATGAAGCACGGGCCAATCGCGATGATTGATGAAAGTTTTCCCTCGGTGGTGATCGCGCCCTCAGACAGCGTTTACGACAAAATGGTGAACACTATCCAGGAAATCAAAGCGCGGAACGGAAAAGTTATTGCCATAGCCACAGAAGGCAACAAAGACATAAAAAATTTTGTTGATGACGTCATTTACATTCCCAAAACATTAGAAATGCTTACTCCGATTTTAGCAACTGTCCCGCTTCATTTTTTTGCCTGCCATATGGGAGCGCTTAATCATTGCGACATTGACAAACCCAGAAATCTGGCAAAGAGTGTTGTGGTGGAGTAATATCTTCAATATATGATTAAACAAATCTTTATCCTCTCTGCCGGCGGGTCGCTTATCGTGCCAGACGGAATCGATCTGAAATTTTTGAAAAATTTCCGCGCGCTTATTTTGCAAAAAATCGGAGAGGGAAACAGATTCGTAATTATTTGCGGCGGAGGAGCTTTGGCAAGGCGCTATCAAAAAGCCGCCAGGATATTGAAAAACTTTACTTTCAGCGATCTTGATTGGCTTGGGATATATTCTACTTTTTTAAACGCTCTTTTACTAAAAACCGCATTGACCCCGATGTGCTATTATCAGGTATTATCCAATCCCCACGAAAAAAGAAAACTTTCTTACCAAAAGCCGATTTTGGTGGCAGGCGGATACCGACCTGGCTGGTCAACGGACTTTGATTCCGTGACATTTGCTGTTACTTATCATGCCAAGACGGTGATTAATCTTTCCAATATTGATTATGTCTACAATAAGGACCCCAAAAAATTTCCGGACGCCAAACCGATCAAGAAAATTTCCTGGAACGATTTTCAAAAGATCACCGGTACTGGATGGAGGCCGGGATTAAATACTCCCTTTGATCCAATTGCAAGCAAGCTGGCCAAGCGGCATAAAATCCGGGTAATAATTTTGAACGGCCAGAATCTGAAAAATTTGAAAAATTGTCTGGAGGGGAAAAAGTTCAAAGGGACAACGATTGAATAGAAGAAATTTTGTTTTTTGAAAATTGCCACTATGATAATATGAATTATCATAGCATTTTGTTTTTAAAGGAGAATTCTGTATTCCGGAAAAAGCGTGGGGGGGTTG
>CAZKGJ010000032.1:0-6400 GCA_964552415.1 uncultured Candidatus Saccharibacteria bacterium | reverse complement strand
TTGCCTGTTTTTCAGTTTTGTGATATAGTTTAAACATCAAGGGTTTAATTAAAAAACAGAAGTTAAATTAGCGAGGCAAATCACTATGATTCTTAAAGAAGAAAAAACCAAGATAATCAAAAAATTCGCCACCGGCGCAAAAGACACCGGTTCTCCGGAAGTGCAGATTGCTATTCTTAGCGAGAGAATCAAACAGCTTACGGATCATCTGAAAGAACACAAAAAAGACAATCATTCACGGCGCGGACTTTTGAGTATGGTCACAAAACGGAGGAAACTGCTGAATTATTTGGAAGTTAAAGACAAAAAAAGATACGACAAAGTGGCAAAAGCGCTTAAAATTTAGCAATTTAAATTTAAAAAATGGCAAACACAAGGACAATCAGCCATAGCAGTCAAAGAGTGGGAGTTTTTGTTGACGCGCAGAATATGTACCATTCTGCAAAAAATATTTTTAAAGCGAGGGTTAATTTCAAAGAGATACTTAATTCAGCGGTAGCCGGCCGGCAGCTTATCCGGGCGGTTGTTTATGTTATACGCACCGAGTCCGGAGAAGAGCAAAAATTTTTCAGCGCGCTCACAAAACAGGGGTTTGAAATCAAAGAAAAAGACCTGCAGGTTTTTTGGGGTGGGATGAAAAAAGCTGATTGGGATGTGGGAATGGCGGTTGACGCGATTATTATGGCGGATAAATTGGATGTGGTGGTGCTTGTGACCGGAGACGGAGATTTTGTTCCCTTGGTTGAATATCTGAAAGTAAACAAAGGGTGCTTGGTGGAGACAATGGCTTTTGGCGAGAGTGTGTCGCGGCGGCTGGTTGAGGCAAGCGATTATTTTATTGATTTAAGCGCGAGGAAAAATAAATTTTTGATAAAATAACAACGAAAAATTTTCAATTATCAATTTCCAATTTTCAATTAAAAATTTAATAGAAATTAAAAATTAATAAAATATTATTCACCTTGAGACAGGTAGACTACTAAATAATTTACTTTATTAGTCTAAAGCCTCGGGGTGAATAGCAAGATTTTATGGAAATAAACAAATTTAGCGTTGAGGTAGGAGGCAAACAGCTTCTTGCGGAGGCGGGAAGACTGGCAAATCTGGCAAGCGGCTCGGTGACTGTGCAGTATGGCGATACTGTGGTTTTGGCAACCGCAGTGATGTCTAAAACCGCCAGAGAAGGAATAAACTTTTTTCCTTTGGTGGTTGATTACGAAGAAAAGCTTTATGCAGCCGGAAAAATCAAGGGAAGCAGGTTTGTGAAGCGCGAGACCAAGCCGACAGACGAAGCAATTTTGTCCGGCCGACTGATTGACCGGACTGTTCGGCCGCTTTTTCCAGAAGGGATGAGAAACGATGTGCAGATAATCCTTACCATACTTTCGGTTGACGGTGAAAACGATCCGGATATTGTTTCAATCTGGGCAGCTTCTTTGGCGCTTGGAATTTCGGATATTCCCTGGAACGGACCGGTTGGCGCAGTAAGAATAGGGAAAATGGCTGGCAAAACCATAATCAATCCCAATTACGACCAGCGGGAAAAAGGCGAGCTGGACCTGGTGGTTAGCGGAACAACCGGCAAGATCAATATGGTTGAGGCAAAAGCGAACGAGCTTTCGGAGGAGGAAATCTGCGAGGCGCAAAAACTGGCGGAAAACGAAATAGAAAAAATCATAAGTTTTGAGAAAGAAATAATCGCCAAAATAGGCAAGCAGAAAACAGAGGTCGTTTTGATAAAGCCGGATAAGGAGCTTAAAAAAGCTGTTTCCGAATTTTTGGCTGGGAAACTGGAAAGAGTGATTTACGAGAAAGACAAGGAAAAATATGTAAAAGAATTTAAATCCCTAACAAATGATACGGAAGCTTTTGTTACGGAAAAATTTGGCGATGATAAAACAGAAGAAGCAAATGCGATTATGGAGGAGATGATAAGTTCCATCGTCCATAAAAACATTCTGGAAAAAGAAAAGCGGCCGGACGGCAGGGTGCTTGACGAAGTACGGGACCTTGAGAGCGAAGTAGGACTTCTGCCAAGAACACACGGTTCGTCTCTGTTCAACCGCGGCACAACTCAGTCGCTGAGCGTGGTGACTTTGGGCGCTCCGGGAGAAGAGCAAACCATAGAAGGAATTGAGATAAACGGTACCAAGCGGTTTATGCTGCATTATTATTTTCCGCCTTTTTCTGTGGGTGAAGTAAAGCAGATGCGCGGGCCTGGCAGGAGAGAAATAGGCCACGGCGCGCTTGCGGAAAGAGCGCTTGAAAGTCTTATCCCGCCAAAAGAAGTTTTTCCTTACACCATACGCGTTGTTTCAGAAATTCTTTCTTCCAACGGCTCTTCTTCTATGGCAAGCGTATGCGCCGGAAGTATGGCACTGATGGATGCGGGAGTTCCGATTAAAACAGCTGCCGCGGGAATAGCTATGGGTTTGATGAGCGGAGAGAAAGGTGATTATAAAATTCTCACAGATATTCAGGGGCCAGAAGACCATTTTGGAGATATGGATTTAAAAGTCGCCGGCACGAAAAACGGCGTGACTGCCCTGCAGATGGATGTGAAAATAGAAGGAATTACCGCAAAAATTTTTTCTGAAACGCTTGAAGCGGCGAAAAAAGCGCGCCTGCATATTTTGGGGTATATGAATAAAGTCATTTCAGCTCCGCGGCCGGATTTGTCCAAATACGCGCCGCGAATCACCAGTTTTAACATCAATCCCGAAAAAATCCGAGATGTTATCGGTCCGGGCGGCAAAGTGATAAACGAGATTATTGAAGCAACTTCTGTCACTATTGACATAGACGATTCCGGCCTGGTTATGATTACTTCCAAAGACGCTGAAGCGGCGAAAAAAGCGACCAAATGGATTATGGATTTGGTGCGGGAAGCGAAGCCAGGAGAAATATATGAAGGCAAGGTGACGAGAATCATTGACTTTGGAGCTTTTGTGGAAATTTTTCCCGGGACAGAGGGACTGCTTCATATTTCAGAAATCGCGCCTTACAGGGTTAACAACGTCTCCGATGTTTTAAAAGTCGGCGATACGGTTAAAGTAAAAGTCAAAGCGATTGACCATCTGGGGCGCGTGAATCTTACCGCAAAAGAATTCCGCAGAAAATAAACCCAGTTAGAAATTTGCGCGAATTGTGAATAATAGATTCTATTAAACAATTTTCTAATAGGGGGTAAAGAAAAAAATGGATAAAACAAACACTATAAAGAACAACGCGGGAGATTCCAGAGTCGGCAATTCCAAAGAGCCGCTTATCCATACTATGGTTGAAGACATAGAAATGCTTAATCATGATTTGCCAAAAGCCAAAACAGCGCTTAAAAATTTAGCGCCAAAGGATTTGCCTGTGAAGCAGGAGGCTTCTGCCCCCCCTAAAAAGCCGCAAGCGGCAAGCGAGCCGCCATTTATTCCCTTTGGCAACAGGCAAAAGCCGGAAACCGCGCAGCCAAAACCAGTGGAAGCAGTCCGTCAAAAAACCGATTTTGTCCGTCGCGAAGATAATCTGCCGCCGCTTGTAAGATTGATAAGACAAGGCGCGCCAAAGAGCGCAAACTTGATGCCGAAAAGCGAAAAGTTGCAAGGCGCCGCGCCAATGTTTATACGGAAAAGCCCGGCAGAAATACCAAAAGGCGGCCGGCGGGACGTTTGGAAAAATATTTTTATAATAATTTTTTCAGTCGCTCTTATTTTTTCCGCTTACTATTTTCTTAAGCCGATTTTTAACAAGCCGGCAACCGTAATTCTTCCGCCTGCCGAAATTCCTGCTTCGCTTGTTGCTGATGTCAAAGATGTGAGTATTTCAGCGGACTTCAGTCCCGAACTGACACTCATCATAAGAAAATATATGGAAAGCAATAAAAACAGGGCAGATATTTATGGCGCATCGCGGTTGATAATCAAAAACGCCAGAGAGACGGAAATTTTAAAAATAGAAAACCTGAAAAATTTTTTAGGCATAAACCTGCCGCCAGAATTTCTGCAAGCAGTTGACAAAAATTATACTCTGCTGAGCTTTAACTATCCAGAAAATAATTATTTACGGTTCGGTCTCGTTTTTAAAATCATCAAGCCGGAGACTATTGAGCGGGCAGTATTAAATTGGGAGCCGGCGATGGTTGGCGATGTATCTCCTTTGTTTCTCGGGGCCCCAGCATTTTATGTCCCTGATAAAAATTTTGCAAGCAATGCTTATCTCGGAGCTTCCATAAGATATCTTCCTTTGGGAGAAGCGCATACAGCCTTAAATTATGCGATAGGCAAAAATAAAACATTTTTTATGATCACGACTTCCAAAGAAGACATCTATTATTTAATTGAAAAAACAACGAAAAACCAATGAATAAACTTGTAAAAAATCTTGCGATTGTTTTTTTGTTTTTTTTGATTGTCTCAGGAATTTTTTCCGTCTATGCTTCTCCGTTTGAAAAATCAAAGCGAATTTCTTTAAGCGAGCTCGTTAGCCAAATAAACGAAGATAAAATCAAATCAGTCAAAATCTCCGGAAATAATCTGGAAATCTCTTTAAAAGACGGCACAAAAGAAACTTCTTTCAAAGAGCAGGAAGGCCCTTTGACCGAGACGTTTAAAAATTACGGCGTAGCCCCTGAAAAAATTAAAGGCATAAACATTGAAGTTTCCGAAGGAGGCGGCGCAGGATTTTTGCTCGGCACGCTCATACCGATAATTCTGCCGTTTCTGCTGATAGTCGGATTTATTTGGCTGATGCTTTCCCAGCTTCAGCGAGGCAATGTGCAGGCGATGAGTTTTGGTCAGGCGCGAGCGAGGATATTCGGAGTGGGCAAAGACAAGAAACGGGCAAGCTTCAAAGATGTGGCAGGGGTAAAAGAGGCAAAAGAAGAACTTCGTGAGATAGTTGAATTTTTACGCATCCCGAAAAAATTCATTGAAATGGGAGCAAGGATTCCGCGCGGAGTGCTTTTGATGGGAGCGCCCGGCACGGGCAAGACGCTTCTTGCGCGCGCCGTAGCGGGTGAAGCCGGAGTGCCGTTTTTCAGCATTTCTGGCTCTGAATTCGTTGAAATGTTTGTCGGAGTCGGCGCGAGCAGGGTGCGTGATCTGTTCAACACCGCCAAAAAGAATGCGCCTTCAATCCTTTTTATTGACGAAATAGACGCCGTAGGTCGCCAGCGCGGAGCGGGTTTAGGCGGAGGCCATGACGAGCGCGAACAGACGCTGAACCAGATTTTGGTGGAAATGGACGGATTTGAAACCGACACCAATGTTATTGTTATGGCGGCGACCAACCGTCCCGATGTCCTGGACCCGGCGCTTTTGCGACCCGGAAGATTTGACCGGCGCATAATTTTAGACGAGCCAGACATCAAAGACCGCGAAGAAATATTAAAAATTCACATTAAAAGCAAGCCGCTTGAAAAAGATGTAAATTTAAGACGGGTGGCTGAACGCACACCGGGTTTTTCAGGCGCAGATTTATCAAACCTTGCAAACGAAGCCGCGATTCTGGCGGCACGCAGAAACAAGAAAAAGATAAGCCAAACCGAATTTTTGGAATCAATTGAAAAAGTGATGCTTGGGCCAGAAAGACGCAGCCATATTTTAAGCGAGAAAGAGAAAAAAATCGCGGCTTATCATGAGGCCGGACACGCCTTGGTCTCTGCCAGTTTGTCGCACACGGAACCAGTGCATAAAATATCCATCATTTCCCGCGGAAGAGCAGCAGGATATACCCTGCATCTGCCTACAGAAGACAAGCACCTGAAAAGCCGTTCGGAATTTATAGACGAACTTGCAGTTTTAATGGGCGGATTTTCTGCGGAGAAAATTGTTTTCAGCGAGCTTACTACTGGCGCCACAAACGACCTGACAAAAGCGTCGGAACTTGCCAGAGACCTGGTGATGCGCTACGGAATGAGTGACAAAATCGGGCCAGTAACTTTCGCCCGAAGCGGAGAGCTTGTATTTTTAGGAAGAGAACTTGGAGAGAGAACTCATTATTCGGAAAAAGTTGCTTCTGAAATTGACAAAGAAGTTTCTCGGTTTATCAGCGAGGCGAGGAAAACCGCCGAAGAAATTTTGTCCAAGCGCAGGAAAAAACTTGACAGAATCGCCTCAGAATTGATTGAAAAAGAAACCATTGAAAAAGAAAGATTTGAAGAAATAATGAAAGAGAAATAACTTTTACAAAATTTTTTAAGTGATAAAAAAATGCTACTTAAAATTTAGGTAGCATTTATTTTTAGCCAAGTGTCAACCACTCTTTTTCTTTCAACGACAATTTTATCTCTATGCCTTTTTCTGTTGCTGCTTTAACAACACGTCGCAGGATTTCTCTCGCAAAAGAGATTTCGGCTGAAAGCCGCTGGACATTTCTCCTGCTGATAGCCAGTTCCTTTTCTTTCTTTGTC
>CAZKGJ010000031.1:1557-6914 GCA_964552415.1 uncultured Candidatus Saccharibacteria bacterium | reverse complement strand
GGCGTCGCTTTTTTCCGCGGAATTTTCTTTTCTTTCTGAAGAGATTTCTTCCGATTCGCGGTGTCGTTTTTCAAGTTCGGCATCTAGTCGCTGGATTTCTTTTTTGGCGTACTCCAACTGATTCGTTAATTTCTCAATTTTCAATCCCGCTTCAGTGTTTACCATTTTTTCTGCATTATCTAATGCTTCGCACGCTGCCTTGAGCTGTTTAGTCAGTTCTTCAATTTTTATGTCTTTTTCAGCGTCTTTCTTCTCCGTAACCCATGGCTGGTTTCCGTTTCTGGATAGTCCTAAAGTAATTAAGGGTCCTCTGCTTGGCCCCTCCTCTGAAAGAGTTCCTTCGTTTTTAAACCCACAGCCATCAGCAACAACGAGCAAGTCTTTATTTGAAGCGGCTATCCGCCACTTTATTTTATAGACTTCGGCGGCTGAGAATGCCAGCGAAACAGCTTGCTTTATCGCCTCCGCCCAAACCTCATCTGCCTCTTTGTTGCTTAACCATACCGTCATTTCAGTTAGCGGTTCTTTAGACAGGATGATTATCCCGAATGTTTCCGAGTCTGATATCGCTTTGAATACGCGTTTACTCAAAATATCCTTTTTAAGGTCGCCTTCTGTTAGGCTTAAACGCGCGGATTGCCACAGCCCTTTAATTATGACAGGAACATCTGTTGATACCATCGGTACTAAAACCACATTGCTGTTCATATTTTTCCTCCTGCACCGTTAGGCGCTCTGGTTATGTTTCCCACCTTTAAATTGTAAAGGTGCAATATTGATTCAATGGTAATATAGATGACATAGACTTGTCAATGCTTTTCCTGCGCAATATAGCGATTTTTCTTGCCAAGAGCCTTACTTTGTGATAAATTAAAAGAGTTAAAATGTTTGGAAATATTGGATTTATGGCAGAAAAAAACGCCGACAAAATGGAAAAAATTGTCTCGCTTTGCAAGCGCCGCGGATTTGTTTTTCCTGGAAGCGAAATTTACGGAGGATTGGCAAACAGCTACGACTACGGGCCCTTGGGTACGGAATTGTTTAACAATATTAGAAATTTGTGGTGGGAAATGTTTGTCCAGCGCAGGGATGATATGGTTGGTCTGCGGGGCCCGATAATAATGAATCCAAAAGTCTGGGAGGCTTCGGGTCATATTAAAAACTTTACCGACCCTCTGGTGGAATGCAAAATTTGCCACAAGCGCTTACGTGCCGATAAGTCAGACGATATTAAAGAGCATGAAAAATCCCATCGCGGAAAAAAAGTTGAATGGACCGCGCCCAGGAACTTTAATCTGTTGTTTAAAACCTTTATTGGTCCAGTTGAAAACAATGCTTCTGTGGCTTACTTGCGCGGCGAAACGGCTCAAACGATGTTTACCGATTTCCGGCTTGTGCTGGACACTATGCGCCGAAAATTGCCGTTCGGCATCGCGCAAGTCGGCCGCTCGTTCCGAAACGAAATCACTACCGGAAACTTCATTTTTCGGATGAAAGAATTTACTATTGCGGAGCTTGAATATTTTGTAGAACCCGGAACAGACGACAGTATTTTTAAAGAATGGCTGAAATTTCAGCAGGAATTTTTCACATCGGGCTTGGGAATAAAAAAAGAAAACATAAAGAAAGTGGAACTACCCCCAAAAGAACTGGCGCATTATTCAAAACGCACAGTGGACACTTATTATAATTTTCCGTTCGGTTGGGATGAAATTGCAGGAATCGCCAATCGGACAGACTACGACCTTAAAAATCACATTAAATTGTCAGGAGCGAACTTAAAATACAGAGATCCGGTAACGGGCAAAGAATTTATTCCCTATGTGGTTGAGCCAACTTTCGGTCTGGACAGATTATTATTGGCAGTATTGGCTGACGGTTTTGAAATAGTAAAAGGCGCGCGCACCACCACGACCGAAGCGGCCAAAGAAGAAGAAGTCGTTTTGCATCTTGTTCCTCGTATCGCACCTGTAAAAGCCGCGATACTGCCTTTGGTAAAAAAAGATCTGCTTCAAAAACTTGCGCGCGAAATCTGCCGTGACCTGCGCGAAGAATGGATGGTGCAATACGACGAGATTGGCTCTATCGGCCGCCGTTACCGCCGCCAGGACGAGACTGGCACGCCGTTCTGCGTCACGGTTGATTTTGAATCGCTTGAGAAAAACGATGTTACGGTGCGGAATCGGGACACAATGAAGCAAGACCGCGTAAACATCGCGGAGCTTATTGATTATTTGGAGGAAAAATTAATTTAACCCGTAGTCTGTAGCTGAAAAATTTATGAATAAATTATCACGGAAACAGCAAAAATTACTAATCGTGTTAGAGCGCAACACTTTCTTTTTTCATAATGATAAATTCGAAGAAAATTTTGAGGGCTATATAAGCTCTATCAGCAGCCTTCTTTTGCTCCTGAAGAATAAAATAGAGCAAGTTAAATCAAATGATCAGCGTAAGAAAATTGTCACTGATTTTATTAAGCAAAATCCAGATGGTTTAAGTGCATTATTGGCATTGCTTGGTCTTTCTAGGGAAAGCCTATTGCGGATTGTAACATTTATCCGAATCGTTGATGAACCGACATTAAGAAAACTTGTTAATTTTTCAAAATGGGGGAGTAAAGAAAGAGAATTTAAAAGCGAATTACGAGAGGATTACATTGTTAATTTGGCCAGAAACAATGGTGTTGTGGCGGAGGGGTTAGTGAATTTATTTTTTGAAGGCGTAACATTGCCAGTTCTACGGCAAGCACTGCCACTCTTTGAATTTAAGAAATTGAATTTTTCCAAATTAGATTTTTCTCCCGAATCTTTGATTGACACAATTATTAGGTATAAGACAAAAGGGTCTTATGCGGCATTAGAAGAAAATAACCCAGCCGGTTTTGTTAGAAAAATACTCGATGAGAATAAAATCCTTTATGAGCCCAACCAAAAGATTAAACACATCAGGAGAAGTATTGATTTTGCTATTCCTAACAAGATAGCACCGAGAATTATTGTTGAATCTTCATATGTAATGACTACCTCCTCTGGTATGGGTGATAAAGCGAAAACTGAAATTGAGGTTGCAAGAGATATTAGAAAATATTACCCCAAAACTACATTTATCGGCTTCGTTGATGGTATCGGCTGGTATGAAAGGCAAGGTGACTTAAGGAGGATTGTTAGCGCATTTGATGATGTATTCACTTTCCGCAAAGAGGAGTTGAGGCGCTTTATTAAGTTGGTGAAGAAAACATTATGAGCACCGCTGAATTTAAAAACAAAATTATTGCTGGAGACATTTTAAAGACGTTGGCCAAAATACCAAACGAGAGCGTCGATATGGCTTTTGCTGATCCACCATTTAATTTGAAAAAGAAATACGGAAATTATAAAGATAGCAAAGAAGTTAGGGAGTATCTCGATTGGTGTTATAAGTGGTTAGATGAAATGGTTAGAATAGTAAAGCCCACTGGTTCCATTTTGGTTCACAATATCCCTAAATGGCTGACATATTACGCCGCTTACTTGAACGAAAAAGCATACTTTCGACACTGGATTGCGTGGGATGCTGTTGGTGCGCCAATGGGTAAAACCTTGCTTCCAAATCACTATGGGATTCTTTTCTATGTTAAACAACCCAAAGGTTTCAAATTTTTTGACTTGCGAACACCTCATAGGGTTTGCCGAGAATGTGGGGCATATCATAAAGATTATGGCGGCAAAAAAGCGCTAATGCACCCCTTTGGTACCATTGTCTCCGATGTATGGTCTGACATTCACCGCATACGCCACAAAAAAAGAAGAGATGAACACCCTTGTCAATTACCAGAACATCTGCTTGAAAGATTGATATTAATGACGACAGAAGTTGATGATTTGGTGCTTGACCCATTTATAGGCACCGGCACAACGGCTATTGCGGCAAAGAAACTGGGCAGAAATTACATCGGTATTGATATTGACCCGAAATACACAAACTTAGCCGAACAGAAACTTAAAAATGTTATTTCCACCAAAATTAACGGTTGTTTTGTTTCTATGTTTATAGATAAAGTAGTAACAATTAGAGATAAGGATTATAAATTACTGGAAAGATACATAAAACAGAAACAGCCAAAAGTTAAATTTGATTTAGTTACTGAAAGTTCCGCCGTCTTACCATTATTTGGTAATACTATCTCACTAAAGTTATAGAGCCCAAAACGTAATTAAAATTATCAAAACAGCTTATGACTATACAACAAATCTACGATCTGTCCATCAAAATGGGAGTAGAATCCGATCTTCGCGGCAAAGAAAAAGTCCGGAGGCTTCTAAAGCGCGCCAAAGAGCAGTACGAAAAAATGAGCAAAGAAGAAAAGGCGGATTTCGACACGGAAAAACTAACCAATCCATATTCGGACGCAAGGATATTGACAGCGAATATAGATAAGAAGGTTAAAAAAGTATTGGCGGGAATTAGTATAGATACTGCGGAATTATTAATGGCGGATAGAATTGGTGGGGTTGACTTGGTAATTTCGCACCATCCCGAAGGAAAGGCATTGGTGATGCTTGGAGATACAATGCATCTTCAAGCGGAAGTTTTAAATAAAAATTACGGAGTTCCTGTCAATGTGGCACAGGGAGTTATCAGGGAAAAAATAAGTGAAGTCGGCCGCTCGGTTATCGCTGGCAATTACAACAAAACCGTTGACGCCGCAAACCTGCTGGAGATTGATTTGGTGTGCATTCATACCCCCGTCGATAATTTAGTGGCGAAATTTTTATACGAAAAAATAAAAAAAGGGAAATTTGAATACGTAGGCGATGTTTTAAAATTTCTTAAAAGCATTCCCGAGTATGAAAAATCGGCGGAGAGGAGTGCGGGTCCGCGTCTTTTTGCGGGCTCGCCGGAAAACTACGCCGGAAAAATTGCTTTGACCGAAATTACCGGAGGTGCCGAGGG
The DNA here is from genome assembly GCA_964552415.1 of uncultured Candidatus Saccharibacteria bacterium. Classification (GTDB taxonomy): domain Bacteria; phylum Patescibacteriota; class Minisyncoccia; order JAHIHE01; family JAHIHE01; genus JAHIHE01. Next base: position 1,979 of record CAZKGJ010000031.1, on the reverse strand, counting down.
TTCACCGCAGATTTACGAAAAATTGGCGCAGGCTGGAATTGGCACTATAATTGTTATGCACCAGTCGGAAGAACATAGAAGAGAAGCGGAAAAATCCCATATTAATGTTGTGGTTGCCGGTCATATGTCCAGCGACTCGCTCGGAATGAATTTATTTTTGGACGAGTTGGAGAAAAAAGGAATTGAAGTGATTCCATGTTCGGGACTGATAAGGGTTAAAAGATTTTCAGCCAAAGGCTAACGGGACTCGGGCTCAAAAAGAAAATAATAGTTATGCATCAAAAAACCATTTTGGAAAACGGGCTCCGGGTGATTACCGTGCCAATGGAAGGAACAAAAACCGTCACGGTTTTGGTAATGGTTGGTACTGGCTCAAAATATGAGACGCGGGAAACAAGCGGCATTTCGCACTTTTTGGAGCA
>CAZKGJ010000031.1:0-1457 GCA_964552415.1 uncultured Candidatus Saccharibacteria bacterium | reverse complement strand
GGATATTTTACCACTCAAGCCGGCATTGACGCGAAAAATTTGGAAAAAACTGTAAAAATTATTTTAGAAGAATACAAAAAAATTGCCACACAGGGCCCGGCAGAAACAGAATTACAGAAAGTCAAGGACTATATCAAGGGCAGGATGATAATGAATCTGGAATCGTCTTCGGCAATGGCGAGTTTTTTCGCGGATCAGGAAATTTTGGAAGGAAAAATCCTGACGCCAGAAGAAAAAATTGTCAAAATTGAGGCAGTGACTGCCATTGATATCCAACGCATTGCCAAAGATATTTTTAAAGACGAAAAACTAAATCTGGCGCTGATCGGTCCGTTGGAAAAGAAAGAGAAAGGAAGATTAGAGAAGATATTAAAATTATAAGCGATGTCGCTTCATTAGGAATTATAAAAATTATGGAATCCATAAATATAGACATTTCCTATCGCACCATTTTTAAAGTAATTTTTGCCATAGCTGTTGCAGTATTTTTATTTCTTATTCACCAGATTATTCTGGCGCTTTTTGCCGCATTTGTTATATCTACAGTAACCAGCCCTTTGGCGGATTTTTTTGAAAAGAAAAAAATTCCACGCGTTCTGACTGCTTCAATGATATACATTGCAATTCTGATTCTGGTCGGCTTGCTGTTTTTCGCGATTACGCCTTCGCTGATCAAAGAAATTTCTGCTCTGGCTTTGCGTTTTCCGCAGTACATTACCGAAAACATTGCCAAATATCCGATTTTGGAACAGTACAATATCAGAGAAAATATTGACAAAATCGTTTTATCAATTTCAGGGTTTCTTAAGGCGCAATCCTTTAGCTTTTTTATATCAACCATTTCCGCGTTAGGAAATTTATTCTATATATTTTTGGTTCTGGCAGTATCTTTTTATCTGACAATTGAAAGAAATCTGCTGAAAAGATACTTTAAAAAAATTGTGCACCGCGACCACCATGAAAACCTGATAGAGATTTTTGACGAAATTGAGTTTAAAATGGGGAAATGGTTTGTGGGACAGATAGTTTTGAGCTTTATTACCGGCGTAGCGATATTTTTAGGGCTAAGCATTTTAGGCGTTCCTTTTGCGCTTTCTTTGGCTGTTTTGGCAGCAATTTTGCGGTTTATACCATTTTTGGGAGCGTTAATTTCCGATGCTTTTGGAATTTTGATTGCCTTGCTAAGTTCTCCAATGCTGGGAGTAGCGGCGTTTTTAATGTATTATATTATTCAACAAATTGAGGCTTATATTCTTATTCCCCTTGTTATGCGGCAGACAGTCGGACTTAATCCGGTTATAGTTATTACTGCGGTAATCAGCGGAGGGAAAATTGGCGGAGTATCCGGAGCGCTTTTGGCGATTCCTATTACAATAGTTGCCGTAATTTTGGTAAAACGGATTATTTTGAAAGAAAAAAGCTAAATTTATGCAAGACAAAAAATTCTATATCACGAC
>CAZKGJ010000030.1:0-6978 GCA_964552415.1 uncultured Candidatus Saccharibacteria bacterium | reverse complement strand
CTCGGGACAACATTTTCCAAATTTTTAAAGAGCTTCATTTAAAATTTCCTCCTTTTTCCGCAACCTTCTCCACCCAAAATGGGCAGTTTGCGGAACTTATAAGCATAACAAAAAACAGCTATCTGTCAAGTGTCGGGGGTACGAAAGACCGAAAGCGCCAAAAAGCAGAAGCATGTCGTTTCTAAATCAGGCTAACAAAACTAAACAAAAAATGGAGAAGGTTAAATTATAAAACCGCATTCGGTATGATAGTCTGGACTATCATATCTAACTTTGAATATCCGAATCAAGCCATCGGTTTTTAAATTTGATACTTTTGACAGTTATTTTTTACCCCTTCTCCCATCTCCTGAAATCAAATTAAACAGCAAAAAATGCAAAGGGTATTTCTGTCTCACCCAACCAAAGCTATATGGCTCGCTTTTGCTTAGCTTGGAAGATTTGCTGAACCGCCGATTCAATTCTTTTTGGAAACCACTTACGGCTTTTTCATATCCGCCGAACCCGGAGGTCAGCCATCTTTGCACTTTGCTAATCGTATCCTTGCCAACTTTTAAATCTCGAATGATCCTGTCGTAGGATTCTCCTTCCAACAATCTTTTGGCAATTTCGATCCTCCGAGCAAGCATTATCGCTTCGCTTTGGCTCAATAAGTCTTTAAAGAATCGCTTAACCTCTTCTCTCGTTTCAAGTTGCGCGATAGAAGTCCACAAAAGGTCTAGATATTTCATTTTAGATTTAGAATCTATGCTGCGGGGATTGATTCTGCTCATATTTTTTCCGTTATTTTATCATTAGTTTTACTGTCAGCTTATCAGTATGATAGTCCAGACTATCATATTATTATATATAGATTACTATGGAAAAATGGATATGTCAAGCACTCTGTTTTTGCTCGACTAATTTCCGGAGCAATTTTATCCAATCGCCCGCGTCCAGTTCCTGCGCACGGATTTTTTCGCTGAAGCCCGATTTTTCCAGCATTTTAACGATTTTGCCTTTCGGCAGGTGCAGGCCGGCAGAAAGATTGTTTGCCAAAGTTTTTCTGCGGCTGGAAAATCCGATTTTGACCAGCCGCCACAGTTTGCCTTCTTCATTTCCAGAAATCCCCGTTTCCTTTCGCGGAATAATTTTTAAAATCGCGGAGTCTACTTTCGGCTTCGGCCAAAAGGATTGCGGTTTTACAATTTCCGTAATTTCGGGCCTACCGTAAAACTGGACAAAGGCGGAAATAAAAGACATCTGACCGGGTTTGGCGCAAATCCGTTTCGCAACTTCACGCTGAATCAAAAAAACAATCTCGCGGGGCAAGCTGTTCGATGAGAGAATTTTTCTAATCACCGGAGAAGTGATGTAGTAAGGCAGGTTGGAAACTATTTTATAATCCGTTTTGCCTTTTTCGCGAAAAGCAGAAACCAGTCTTTCAAAATCAAGTTTAAGAAAATCATCGTTGATTATCGCAACATTCTTATAACCCTTCAAGTTGTCTTCCAGAACCAGAATTAAATCCTTGTCTTTTTCAATCGCTATGACATTTGCGCATTTTTCCAATAGCGCGTTTGTCAAAGTTCCCAAACCCGGACCAATTTCTAGAATATTGTCCCATTTTGCGACCTGCGCCGCCCCGACAATTTTTTCCAGAATGCTTTTGTCAACCAAAAAATTCTGGCCCATAAATTTATTCGGCGCCAGATTGTATTTTTTAAGAATTTTTTTAATTTTTTCTGGGTTAGTCAGGTCAATCGTGTTCATAAAACAAAAGTTTAAAAATTTTCAATTCTTTCTGTCAGCTCCTCCGGAATTTCGTACAAAAATCTTGAAGGCAGATTCGCTTGTTTTGAACCACTAAAACCTCTTGAGCGCGTGTATATAAGATACACCCTTTCTTTTGCCCGGGTTATGCCGACATAAGCAAGCCGACGCTCCTCTTCAAGCTCGCTTTGACTGTTTAAGCTTCTTGCATGCGGTAAAATTCCTTCTTCAAGCCCGGCGATAAAAACCGTCCTGAATTCTAGTCCTTTTGCTGAATGCAGGGTCATCAAACCTATCGTATCCGCAATTGGCGCGAGACGCATTTCTCCTTCTTCAAAAAGCGTCGCCTCGGAGAGAAAGCTGCTTATCGCCTCGTCTAAGGGCAGGCCGGAAAATTTTTTCACTACGGCAAGCAATTCGCGGATATTTTCAATTTTTGCCTCACTTTCCAAAAAAGTGGACCTAAGATACTCTTCGTATTTAAGATTTTCCAGCAATCGCCTGACCGCCTGTTCCAAGTTCAGGTTTTTCCCGTTTTTTATCCCTGTAATCAGATTAGTAAAGTCATTTATTCCTTTTTCCGCCTTAGCCCCTATCTCTGACTTTTTAAAATCAGCGCTTGCGGTCCAAGAAAGCAAATCGCTTTTGGCTTTTGCCAAGTTATCAAAAATTATTTTTTGGCTTTTTTCGCCGATTCCTCTTGTCGGAACATTGATAATTCTTTCCAGGCTCACCAAATCCTGCGGGTTTTGAATAAATCTTAAATACGCCAGAATATCTTTTATTTCTTTTCTTGCATAAAATCGCAGGCCGCCAACAATTCTATAGGGCAGAGCGCGCTTAATCAACTCTTCTTCAATTACCCGCGACTGCGCGTTGGTGCGGTAAAAAACCGCGAAATCTTTGTAGACTAGACCTTCTGCGCCAGCAGTCAATTCCTCTACCGTCCGCCTGATAAAACCGGCTTCGTCTTTTTCGTCCGCCGCTTCATAGACAAATATCGGCAAGCCTTTTTCTTTGCCCGAAAAAATCTTCTTTTCACGGCGCAAAATATTTTTCGCAATCATTTTTTGCGCCGCTTCCAAAATCGCCTGCGTGGAGCGATAGTTCTCCTCAAGAAAAATTATTTTCGCGTTCGGCCAGTCGCGCTCAAAAGCCAGAATATTTCCTATATCTGCTCCGCGCCACGAATAAATCCCTTGGTCGGTGTCGCCCACAACACAGATATTTTTGTGGAGCTCGGCAAGCAATTTTATCAGGAGATATTGGGTATAGTTCGTGTCTTGATATTCGTCCACCAGAATATATTGGAATTTTTTCTGGTATTTTTGCAAAACTTCCGGATTGTTTTTAAAAAGCGCGGCTGTCTCGCCAAGCAAATCGTCAAAATCAAGCGCGTTGCTTTTCTTCAGCTCTTTTTGATAATGTTCGTAAATCTTCGCGACGGTTTTCTGCCAAAGCCCTTGCGCTTCACTTGCGTATTCTTTCCAGTCAATCAGTTTGTTCTTCGCCGAGGATACGGCGTAGCGCACGCCTGACGGCTGAAACTGCTTTGTGTCAATTTTCAGCTCTTCCATCGCTCTTTTTATCAGAGAAATGGAATCGTCTTCGTCATAAATCACAAAACTGGATTTTATGCCGAGCGCTTTTGCTTCGCGCCGCAAAATTAAATTGCAGATTGAGTGATATGTGCCGAGTATCGGATAGCGTTCTCTTGCGCCGCTTTTGCGGTCCAATAATTTTACCACGCGCGACCTCATTTCTTCTGCGGCGCGATTGGTAAAAGTAACGGCCAGAATCCTATCCGGCTCAATTTTTTTTTCTTTGATAAGCCAGGCAATGCGGTGCGTAAGAACTTTGGTTTTTCCAGAACCAGGACCAGCTATGATTAAAACCGGGCCGTCTGTTGCCAGAACCGCCTCTTTTTGCTTTTCATTCAGCCCTTTTAGCAAATCTTGCATAAAAATTTTTGGTTTTTGGATTTTACTTTTTGGATTTTTTTATTATACCCTGTTTTGCCAAAAAAAGAAAAAGTTGCAAAAAATATTAAAAATACCTATATTATTAAGATAGCTATATATAAAATGAGGGCTATATTGATATTTATTTTTGTTTAAAAAATAAGCAAATTATTCATTATTATATTTATCCATCTTTGAAAAGTAAAGCGTCTTTAATGGGCGACAATAGCCCGGGCAATGCGATTTGGGGAGATTTTGAATTGGTTAATAACGAAACAGAGACAAGCAAGTTTGAAATCCACACGGTCTACGATGATAAATGCAAGTTTATCGGCGAACATGAAGATACGCATCTTTTATCTTTACCTTTAGGATTATCAATATATTTATTTTGCGAAGGGTTGGCTCAATTTATGGAAGGAAATCTTTTCGGTGAAGATATTGATGTTATTTCCAAAGAATTACTAAACCAAAATAAGTTATATGCCATTAAAAATCTGGTTGATAATAAAAACTGGAAAAAAACTGAACCCAAGATTATTTATGCGGAAGTCGGTTCATTTATTAGATTTTTAATAAATACTTATGGCCGGGATAAATTTAAAGAAAGTTATCAAAGATTGTCGCGGTTGAATAGCGTCGCAGAAAATTTAAAAATTATTGAAAACGGTTTTGGAAAATCCATAGAGAATACCGAAGCTGATTGGAAAAAATATCTATGTTCAAAATTAGGAACTGCATAAGGATTAGCGTAAAAGCAATAAAATACTCTATCACCCTGTGGATAACTTGTTGGTTAGAACAAGCGGAAAACGGCTGTTTTAAGCCCAGATTTTCCTTTATCAAAGCCAAAAACAGCCAAAAGCCCTTGACTAAATATTTGACTATGCTACAATGACTTTTGTAGTTGTAAAATTTTGCATATCATAGTTTAAGCAAAATCAGGCGAAACCACTTTCCTTTAAGGGGTTAAAGTAAACATATCTGTAAAAATACTTTTGCTTTAATTGCGAGTTTAATTAAAAAAGGAATTTCAAAATTAACCATCACCAGCATTATCACTGGTATATTTTTATTTGTACAGTTTCAAGCGGTCCCCTATGCAAAAGGCGGCCCGCTTTTTAATAACAGCGGACAAAGTGAGCCAGAAACAATCATTGAGCAAGGCCCTGTTGAAACAGTGCATTATTACGCCGGACTTAGCGCGAGAGAAAACTACCTCGGATTTGAAAACGCGCTTATTCCTCCGGATTCCGAGATAAATAATGCTCAAGCCAACAACGACGAAGATGTCGGCCTGGTGATAATCAATAATGCGATTGTCGGCTCTTCTGGCTTTTTTGACACTAAAAGAAATATTATCACCTACGAAGTGCAAGAGGGCGATACACCGAGCGAAATTGCTGATGAATTTGGTATTTCCACCAACACCTTGCTTTGGGCAAACAACCTTACAATTGAGAGCGCGACAAGAATCAAGCCGGGTGACAAACTGGTTATCTTACCAATAAGCGGGGTGCGGCACACGATAAAATCAGGCGATACCGCGGCTACTCTGGCGAAAAAATATTCTGCAGACGCGCAGAAAATAATTTCTTATAATAACCTGATAGACGGAGAGCCGCTTGAAGTTGATTCGGTAATAATCATCCCTGACGGCAAAATGCCTGTTCCGCCAAAACCGAAACGGCCCAAAATCGCACTTGCGTCCATTTCTCAAAACGACAGTTATGACACGAGTGTGATTAATACTTTGGTCGGAGACACACATCCGCCGGCCCACAGCCACCAATTTCCCTGGGGACAGTGCACTTATTATGTTGCGCTTAAACGTTATATTCCCTGGACAGGAGATGCAAAAAATTGGCTGAAAAATGCGGTCGCTTTCGGGTACAAAACAGGAAAAACTCCGGCAGTCGGCTCTATCGTGATAACCACGGAGAACCGGCGCTACGGACACTCCGCTTATGTAGAAGCGATTGACGGAGAAAAAATAACAATTTCTGAAATGAACTTTGTGGGTTTGGGAATCAAATCAGTAAGAATTTTGCCGACCAATAGTCCGGTTATCAGAGGGTATATCTACTAAGATTTATCGTTGAAAAGTTTCCCGCAGAAATAATAAAAAACGGAACTATTGAAAAATCGCCGAGGATGGCGAGTTTTTTGTATTTATCTTTTGACCCAAAGAAACCCGCCTATATGCTTTATGGCAACTCTCGCAGGCGGCAAAAGCTTGGTGTCCCAAAGGGACTTTTGCCGCCGAGAGCGTAGGCGGTGGCGCGCCGCAGGAGCGCGACAACCGCCGATGCCAAAAAGTATATAGGTGGGTTTCATCAATTTAACTTTTTGCTCTATACTGCAGGGCTTCAGCCAAGTGCTCGGTTTTAATTTTTTTGCTTCCTGCCAAGTCTGCGATGGTCTGGCTGATTTTTATCAAGCGGTGATATGCACGGGCAGAAAGGTGAAATTGAGTCAATGCGCGGCGCAATAATTCCTCTGCTTTTTCTTCCATTCGGCAGAATTTTTTGAGCATTTCCGGCGACATTTCAGCGTTTGAGCTTATGCGGGACTCGGAAAATCTTTTGTTCTGAATTTGTCTGGCAAAGATAACCCTCTCGCGCACTTTTTCGGACGGTTCTTCGGTGTCGTCTGAGGTAAGGCGCTCAAATTTCACATCCGGCACCTCAACAAAAAGATCAATTCTATCAAGCAAAGGCCCTGATATTTTCTTCTGGTATTTGTTTATCTGCGAAAAGCTGCACCGGCATTCGTGATAAGGATTTCCGAAAAATCCGCAAGGGCAGGGATTCATACTCGCGATAAGGGAAAATTTTGCGGGAAAGGTAAGGGACCCCTGCGCTCGGGCGATTGTGACTATCCCGTCTTCAAGCGGCTGGCGCAGATTTTCCAAAACGTGGCGGGGAAATTCAGGCAGTTCGTCTAAAAAAAGGATCCCTCTGTGCGCAAGAGAAATTTCTCCGGGTTTGGGAAACTGGCCGCCGCCGACCAAAGCTATCGCGGAGGAAGAATGATGCGGACTGCGGAAAGGCCGTTCAAAAATAAAAGGGGTTGCCGAGTTAAGCACGCCTGAAATACTGTAAATTTTTGTGACCTCCAATGCTTCTTTTTCGGTCAGGGGGGGCATAATCGCGGGCATACTTCTTGCAAGCAGGGTTTTGCCTGAGCCGGGCGGACCGATCATAATCACATTATGCGCTCCGCTTGCCGCTATCTCAAGCGCGCGCTTTGCATGCTCCTGACC
>CAZKGJ010000029.1:0-7437 GCA_964552415.1 uncultured Candidatus Saccharibacteria bacterium | reverse complement strand
CTTAACCGAGTATGCGGTTAAAGCTGTGGCAGGGGAAATCATATATTTTATGCCTGATGACGCTAAATATTATAACGCATTCAACCTAATTCCCGAAATAGGACCTATAAGGTTCAAAAAAATCTACACCTATTTCAAAAATTTGGCAGATGCCTGGAAAGCCGGACGTCAGGAATTGCTTTGCGCGGGACTTGATGAAAAAATCTGTGACGCAATAATAAATTTCCGACTAAAAATCAGTCCGGAAGCCGAATGGGAAAAACTGCTGAAAGAAAAAATTTCAACAATCACAATTAAAAACGCGGGTTATCCGAAACCTCTGAAGGAAATTCCCGCGCCTCCAGCAATTCTCTATTGCCGCGGGGATTTGGGCGATATGGAATTTTCTCTCGCAGTGGTCGGCTCGCGCAAAGCCACATCCTACGGCAGGCAGGCAGTGACGGATTTGGTAAGCAACCTTTCCCGCTCCGGAATAACTATTGTAAGCGGAATGGCTCTAGGTATTGACTCTGCGGCGCATGAAACTGCAATAGCTTCTGGCGGCAAAACAATCGCGGTTCTGGCTTGCGGACTAGACAATTCTAATCCGTCTTTTAATTCCCGAAAAAAACTGGCAGATAAAATCATACAAAACGGTGCGATTGTTTCCGAATTTCCCATAGGTATGCCGTCTTTAAAGCAAAATTTTCCGGTGCGAAACCGCATTATCAGCGGGCTTTCACTTGGGGTCTTGGTTATTGAAGCGGCTGAAGCAAGCGGAGCGCTTATCACGGCAAAATACGCCCTGGAACACAATCGTGAAGTTTTTGCTGTACCCGGAAGCATTTATTGGCCGAATTCTATTGGAACAAACAATTTGATAAAAGAGGGCGCAAAAACCGTTGCAAAATTTGAAGATATTTTACAAGAGCTGAACTTGACTAAAATAAAAGATTATATTAATAATAGAAGCATTATCTCTTTTACCCCCGAAGAGAAAATTGTCTGCGATGTGTTGAACTCAGAACCAATGCATCTTGATGCTATCGCAAAAAAATCCGGCCTTTCTGCCGCAAAAGCAGCAAGCGTGCTGATGCTGATGGAAATGAAAGGGGCGGTGAAAAATCTGGGCGGAGGAAATTATACAATTATATGAATCTCATCATTGTAGAGTCCCCTACCAAAGCAAAAACTATATCAAAATTTCTAAGCAAGGAATATCTTGTCAGGTCTTCTTACGGCCATATTCGCGATTTGCCGAAAAATAAACTCGGTGTTGATGTTAAAAACGATTTTTCCCCAGAATATGTCTTGCCCGCGAAAAGCAAAAAGCAGGCTGCGGAATTAAAAAAAGATGCGGGGGAGGCAAAAGAGATAATTCTTGCCACGGACGAAGATCGCGAAGGTGAAGCGATTGCCTGGCACCTTGCTCAAATTCTGAACTTGGGCGAATTTTCGGATAAAAAAAGAGGAAAGCACTATAAGCGGATTGTGTTTCATGAAATAACAAAAGATGCTGTCAACAACGCCCTGGCAAATCCGCGAAAAATTGATATACATTTGGTGAATGCACAGCAAGCAAGAAGAGTTTTAGACCGGCTGGTCGGCTACGAGCTTTCACCGTTTCTGTGGAAAAAAATAAGATACGGGCTTTCTGCGGGCAGGGTGCAATCAGTGGCGGTGCGGCTTATTATTGAACGTGAAGAAGAAATAAACAAATTCAAACCGGAAGAATACTGGACAATAAAGTCAAAAATCAAAAGTCAAAAGTCAAAAGAGGAGTTTGGGGCAAAATTAGTTAAAATAGAGGGTAAACCGCTCTCAAAACTGGACATTAAAACTAAAGACGAAGCGGAGAAAATAAAAAATAAACTGGAAAAGGCTGAATATAAAGTAATAGAAGTAAATAAAAAAGAAACAAAAAAATATCCTTTGCCACCTTTTACAACCAGCACACTGCAACAAACAGCAAATAATATATTTGGTTATAGCGCAAAGCAAACAATGGTGCTTGCGCAGCAGTTATACGAAGGCGTTGATCTGGGGCCAAGGGGGCCGGTCGGCCTAATCACTTATATGAGAACCGACTCGCTGAATTTAAGCGAAGAATCTTTAAAAATAACAAGAAAATATATCATTGAAAAATTCGGAAAAGATTATGCCGCAGTGGAAATGAGGAGATTTAAGACAAAAAACAAAAGCGCGCAAGAAGCGCACGAAGCAATAAGGCCGACTTACCCGGAAATTGATCCCGAAGACATAAAAGAATATCTAGACCAGAAACAATATAAACTTTATAAACTGATTTGGCAGAGAATGCTTGCTTCGCAGATGGCAGAGGCGGTCATTGACTCAACAAGCGTGGATATTTCAGCCGGCGCGTATACATTGCGCGCCAACGGCTCCGTGATTAAATTTGCGGGTTTTCTAAAAGTGTATCCAATAAAATCCGAAGATGTAATTTTGCCGCCGTTAAAAAGAGGCGAAGAGTTGAATTTGATAAAAGTCATTGCTGAACAGCATTTTACCCAGCCGCCATCAAGATACAGTGAAGCGTCTCTTATAAAAGCACTTGAAGAATTCGGCATCGGCCGTCCGTCAACTTACGCGCCGATAATCAGTACCATTCAAGAACGCGCTTATGTGCAAAAAATTGAAAAACGGTTTCACCCCACGGAAACGGGCATTTTGGTAAACAAATTGCTCGTTGAACATTTTCCCGAAATTGTTGACATCGGCTTTACCGCGAAAATGGAGGAAAGTTTGGACCAAATCGCAGAAAACAAAAAGCAGTGGGTGCCGACTGTAAAAGAATTCTATGTTCCGTTCAAAGAAAATCTGTCTAAAAAAGAAAAAGAGGTCAATAAAAAAGACCTAACTGAAGAAAAAACCGACCAGAAATGTCCTAAATGCGGCGCAGCGATGGTTATTAAATTAGGAAGATTCGGAAAGTTTATGGCTTGCACCAATTACCCGGAATGCAAAACGACCGCTCCTATAGGTGAAGAAAAAGAGCTCAAAGAATCTTTGGCAGGCGAAAAATGCGCAAAATGTGGCGCAGCGATGCTGCTAAAGCGCGGACGGTTCGGAGTGTTTTTAGGGTGCAGTAATTATCCAAAATGTAAAAACATAAAAAAAATAGAAAAAACCATCGGCGTTAAATGCCCAAAATGCCAGATAGGAGAAGTTGTTGAAAAACATTCTAAGCGAGGAAGAATTTTTTACGGTTGCAACAGGTATCCTGAATGCGATTATGCAAGCTGGAACAAACCGGAGAGAGAATAATCTTTGCGATACATACACCAAAGCGAGCCAATTTGCCTAAGATTGCATTAGGGGATATGGGGTTCCCCATGCAATCGCGGGCAATTGGCGAGCTTTCTGCGGTAATAAAAGTTAGCCGATTAATTCTAAATAATCCGCCTTAGGCGGATTATTTATACCTTAACGCTTCCAGCGGATTAAGTCGGCTGGCGCGCTTTGCAGGGTACAAGCCGGTGATAAATCCTACTACAGTGGAAAAAACCAAAATAAATATAATAAAACTTGTAGGCGTATAAAATAAATCAAACGTCTGTCCGCCCATTGACCGCGCCAAAAAATTAACGCCTAAATTAACCGTATATCTGCCTGTAAAGCCGACCAAAATGCCTGTTGCGCCACCCAAAAATCCGATAATTACCGCTTCTGCCAAAAACATTTCCCAAATATCGCGCCTGGAAGCGCCCAAAGATTTCATAATTCCGATCTCTTGCGTTCGCTCCAAAAGCGCGATAGTCATCGTGTTAAACATTCCAATTGCCGAAACAATCAGGGCTACTGCTCCGAAGATTGAAAGAATTATTTGTATCGCGTTAAAAATTTTATTCGCGTCACTGATTGTGTCAGAAAGAGCTGTAACAATGAACCCGAGAGAGATAATTTCGTTTCTCACCGCTTCAATAATTTTTTGCTCCGCTACTTTTATTTTAACCTGGCTGTAAAAAGGAATATCCAAATTTTCCACTGCGTCTACAGGCATAAAAACATAACTGCTCACACTGTCGTCAATCACTCCAATAATTTCAAATTCTTTGGCAATTTGTTTTGTTTCCAAGTCCTCTGTAGGCTCGCCTTTTTCATTTCTTTTGGGAATAAACAAATTAAATTTAACTTTTTTGCCTATTGCCTGACTTGCGTCCAGATTAAAAAGTTTCAAAGAGGCCGAAGAAACTATAACCTTGCTTTCCGCGTCTTTCCTGAAAATATCTCCGCTTATCACTTTTATGCCTGATAGGCGCAAGAATGAAGCTTTGGATAAGTTTACCAATACATCGCCTGTAAGATCACCCAAACTCATCTGCGCTCCTGCGCTAAACATCGGGCTTACCTCAGCAACACCTTTTATACTCTCTATCTTTTTCAAATTTTCTTTATCCAGTTTTACCGGCGAAGACGCATCGGTTATCACATCCATTGATAGCAAAGCGTCTGAAGTTGCAATCTGGTTGATTAAAATCCGTTGCAGACCATATCCCAAAGACACGAGAAACAATATCGTTCCAATACCGACCGCGATGCCCAAAATCGTCAAGAGGGTCCTGAGCCGGTTCGTTTTAAACATCCTTGTGGAAAGACGGAAAGTATCAACTAAATGCATAGTAACTCCACCTAAATTTATCTTCCTAAATTCCTTGTCCAGCCGAATATCTTTTCAAAGTTGGACATAATTATCTGGACAACCGATTGTCTCCTAACAGGAGTGAGGATTGAGTAATCGTCAGAGATTGAGCTATTGCCAGACTTGTCCAAAGAAGCAACCCTGAAGCGATAGACAGTTCCAGGCCTAAAGCTGGTTATTACCGCAATATGGTTGGTGGTCAGGTTAGAATCGAGTTTGGTCTGATTTGCAAAAGTATCTCCTTTAGTTGTGCCTAAATCCCAAAGAACCTGGGAAGTCGCGAGTTCATTGGTTTTCCACGATATAATCGCCTGCACCTTGTCTTCTGCTCCGCCGAGTATCGCAGCCTGCGACCTCACTTGTGTAATTTCAGGAGGCACAGTATCTATTCCGGTCTGAACTTCAAAAGCTGGAAGCTCTGCGAGATTGCCTGCTTCGTCGCGGCCCTGGATTTCAATCTTGTACGATTTGCCGGCTGAAAGATCGGGCAGAACAATGTTATGGTCAAGGGTTTTGTCAGGCTTGCCTGCTATTTTGGTCTCGCCAGTGTCTTTGTCAGTATAGCGGATATTTGCGTCTATTGGGATATTGGAAGTCCATTTCAGCTCAATAGAGGTATCTTTGATTTCTCCGAGGTCATATTTGGTAATCTGCGGGAGAGAAGGTGTGGAAAAAGTGTAGTCCTCAGTTGACAGAATATTGCCTGATTCTTCAACTGATCGCATGCGGAAGTGATAAGTCGTACCCGAATTAAGACCAGACAATTCAATGCTGTGCAGCTTGACTTTTTCTTCGCCTTTGTCTTGTTTACTGCCGTAGGCAGAAGTAGGACCGTATTCAAGTATACTGGTGGAGATATTCGCTGTTTCCCAATTAACTTTGGCGGAATTAAGCGTGATGTCTGAAACCTGCACATTAAAGATAGAAGAATTGCTTGAGGTGGTAAATGTTTTTGTCTCAGAAGCAGAAGTATTGCCCAGAATATCCTGACTTTTAGCTTGGTATGCATAGGTAGTGCCTGGCGCCAGCCCCGAAAGTTCAACCTCGTGATCAGTGCTAAAAGTATCCATCTTGCCGATTTCTTTCCAGTTATTGCCGCTTGCCAGGGTCTCTGTTGGAGAAACGACAGGCTTGAATTTCACCATTGAATTGGATTTTCTGTCAGTGTTCCATACAATTGTAGCGCCGTAGCTTTTGATTTCTTTTACAATCGGCCCTTCCTGACCAATAATCGGCGGGTTGGCAATGCGGGAAACTATATCTTTGATATTTTCTTCAGTGGCGAGATTTTCTCTCACCAGAGTCTGCGCGATATCTTCAAACTGTTTTTTCAAACTCGCGCTTGCGGCTTCGCCCTTGTCTTTGGCTTCAGAGATTGCCAGAGTTTTAAATGAGCCGTCTTCGGATTCTGCGGTATTGCCGCGCGAATCCGCAGAAGAAACCCTGAAATAGTAAGTGGTGTCTGAGTCCAAATTATTGAGCGTAACTTTGTGCGAGGTCTGGGAATCTTTAAGTTGGCCCGAGGAATAGTCATATTTTTGTTTGACGCCAAAGGAAGTGGTGTCATAACTTACCATTGAGCTTGAGTTTTTGTCAGTTGTCCAATTTATTGCCGCAGAATTAAATGTTATATCTGTTATTTTAATGTTTGTAATTTTGGGAGCTGTAACATCTGAAGCAGAACAGGTTTCGCAAATCGGGCAGCCAGCTCTTCCTGCCGGAGGACAGGTGGTGGTGGAACCGGTGGTTGTGGTAAAAGTGTAGCCAGCGCCCGAGTTGTTGTCTACGGCCTTGTTGCCAGCTGCATCTACTGATTTCACCTGGAAGTAATAAGTGGTGGAAGGAGTAAGCGAAGAAAGCGCGACGGAGTGGTTAAGAACCGAATCGCTTGGCTGCCCTTCTACCGAAGCGTATGCGCCCACAGCGAGTCCAAATTCCACATAGGAACTGGATGCTTTATTGGTGTTCCAGGTGATAGTGGCTTTGGTGGCAGTAACCGTGATTATTTGGACAGAAGAGATCACCGGGGGAACAGTATCAGCTCCGGCAAGAGTGGTGAAATTGAAGTTGCCGTTGGTATCAGAAGATAGAGATGCCAATTGGTCCCCGTTCCGAGATTTGACTTTGTAGTAATACTTTGTACCAGGAGAAAGGTTGGTAAGGGTGACAGAATGGTTGGTGGACTGGGAAGAATTGCCTGCTTCCAGAGCGTAGCTTGTGTCAGGGCTGTAGCCCGCAGTGGAGTCGGCGTTGACGCTCGTTGTCCAGGAAATGACGGCTGAATTAGCAGTAATGCTTGAAGAAGAAACCGATGAAATTATGGGCAGAGTCCCTGCTGTAGAAGAAGCAGTAGTGAAAGAATAACCAGCGCCGGAATTGTTATTCGTGCCCGTGTTTCCTGAAGAATCTATGGATTTGACCTGGAATTTATAAGTGGTGGAAGGAGCCAGTCCCAACAGAGTAACCGAGTGATTTTTGACAGAGTCAGAAGAACTCCCCTGGGTGGTGCCGAAAGAAAGAGTGGTGCCAAAATCAATCAGGGAGGAAGAGTTTTTGTCCGTGGTCCAGGTAATGGTGGCAGTAGTGGCTGAAGGCGTGCCAATAGTGACATTTGTGATGACAGGAGCCGTAGTGTCCAGCTGAACAGGCGTTGTAAATGTGAGCAATCCTCCGGTGCCGTCAGAGTTAACTGTGGAGCGGGTAACGCTTGTCGGCAAACTGTCGGCTGAAGTAAGCTTATAATAATAAGTAGTTGAAGGATTAAGTCCTGACAAAGTAATGGATTGGTTGGTATTGTA
>CAZKGJ010000028.1:0-7443 GCA_964552415.1 uncultured Candidatus Saccharibacteria bacterium | reverse complement strand
AATTTACCTTAACACTGCTTCTGAATCCCAAAAAATAGTCCCGAGTAAAATAAAAATACTGATTGCAACCAAATATTCCCAAGGACTTTTGTCTAAAATCGCCAGAATAATCGCCGGCACAATAAATACAGCTGCCAAACCTGTCAATATTAAAATTGTATATAATTCCTCTTCTTTTTGTTCCTTTACCGGCATAAAATTGCAAAAATTATTCCAATTTATCTTTAAATTCTAACATGGCGGAAAAAATAACGCAAAAATGGTTATTTGCCCTGTAAGAAAGTTTCCCAAACAAGAATTGGCTTCGCTATCTGCGGCATTTCTAATGAGGTTTGCCTAAATCTGGCTTTGGCTGCTTAATAGGAAGCGAGAGGACAAAAGTTGTCCCTTTTCCCGGTCCCAGGCTGGAGACCTGGATTTTTCCGTGATGCTCGTCTAAAATTTGCTTGACAATAAAAAGTCCCAAGCCAGAGCCGCCTGGGTTAATACGCATTGATTTTTCTCCTCGCGAAAATTTTTTAAAAAGCGTTTCTTTATCATGGTCGCTCAAGCCGATACCGGTGTCAAAAAACCTCACCGAGATCTCGTCTTCCAACCGGTAAAGGGCGATTTCCAAGCCGCCTTTTTCAGTATATTTTTCCGCATTGTCAATCAAGTTCAAAAATATATGTGATAATAAATTTTTATCCGCTTCAATCTGGGGAATATTTTCATCAAATTTTTTATATTTCAGATACAATCCCCTTCTTTCGTAATTTGACTTTAAAATCTCAATATTGTCTTTGATTAATTCCTCTATATTAACAGGAGAAAATTTCAGTTTTAGATCGCCCTGCACCTCTATCGCTTTAATCATATCGTTAATTATACTATTCAATCGCTCAATATTGTTTGCCACCCGCATTTTTACTTCCTTTACTTTAGACGGTGTCAGATTGTCAAAATCGCCATCCTTCCACATTGAAATAAGTCCGCGCACCGCGGTTAACGGTGTCCTCAATTGATGAGAAACGATGCGCAGAAATTCATTTTTCATAGTAAGAATTTCTTCAAGGTTATTTTTTGTCCTTGTTAATTCTTCAATATTTTTATTCAAATCATTATAAAATTGGAAGTTTTCCAAAACCACACCCAGATACTCGCTAAACGCCCTTGTCAAGCTTAGTTCTCTCTCGCCAATATCTTTAAGCGGCTTGGCAAAAAGGAAAATAAGTGCTCCTAATTTTCGGCTCCTGACACTAATCGGCACAGAGATAATCGCCCTTGTCCCAGACGATTTCTGCATAAGATACGCCTCAATGTTTTTGACCGGCGGGCATATAAAATCCGACAACTTTTCGCTTTTATAAATCTCTCCGTCCAGAATACTTCTGCTGGTCAAAGTATAAGTGCTTGGCTCGGACTTATTGAGAAAAATACTGTAATCGGCCAATCTGGCGCTTGACAATAATTTTACGGTTTCTTGCATCAAGACTGACTCTGTGATAGCATATGCGTAAACTTTTGAAGTGTTTTCTTCGTAGCGCACCAGAACCGCGCCCAGAATTTTCAAATGCCCCAATCTCTCGGGAATAATATTTAAAATACCCTGAACGGTTTTTTTGATTTCGGTTGCAGCAGAACTTGTCTGACTTAAAAACAAAAGCGATTGCAGGTCTCGGGTTTTTTCCTGAAAACGAACGAGTTGTATTTGTAATTCTTTGTAAAGCCGTGCGTTGTAGACGGCAATTGAGATTTGGTCGGAAAATAAACTAAGTAATATGCGCTCATCTTTTGCTATTTCTTTTTTGGAGCTATTAACCATCAGGGATCCTATAACCTGATCTTTGACAGTTAGAGGAATAATTACCGTCGTGTTCATTCTGAATAATTTTTGTATGAAGTGTGCTTTGTTATAAGATAGAACAGGCGACACAAAATCTCTCAGGTCGTTTCCGATATAAGCCTTTTTGGTTGAAACGCATTTCACGGCAAAATTATCTTGCACCGCTAATTGTCCGATATGGCCAGAAGTCGGTTTACCAAAAATAACCTCCAGCTTTTTAATAATATCGGTTGAAATAATGTATGGATATTCGGTGCCGTTTTCTTTATCAATAAGAAACAAAGTGCCGGCCACATAACCCAACTCCTTTCTTATCGTATCAACCACTGTCTGTGATACGTTTAAAAAATCCAAGTCGCTGGTGATAATCTTGTTAATCTTTTTAAAGGTTTTAATATTAAAAAGGGCGACTTTTTCTCTTTCTTTTTCTGCGATTTCCAGGTTCAAAATTTTGACCTTGCCAAACAGCGGCCTAGTAAGTTTCAACGCATCAGTGCCCCGATTGGCAATTTGATTATCGGTCTTCCTTATACTGTTTTTTGCCGAAAGAATGCTCAAAAAACTTTTTATAGATTTCATAAATTAAATATGGAGGAAGCCAAGTTCAATAAAAATATATCAAAATTTAAAAAAATAGAACTTAGAAAATACAAATCGTTGATTGTCAAATTTAGCACTGCCTATCCGAATATTTTCAAAAAAGAAAGCCGAACTTTCCGTATCAGTGAAAATATTGCTTTTTTGGTCTGGCTAATATCCAAGGGCAACAAAAAACTTAGTTCTGACCGTCTTTTTTTGTCATCAATTTTATTATCGGCGCAGGACGATTTTATGGACGACGCCCGCGTATCTACACAAAAAAGGGGGTTATATATTAGAATGGCAAACCGCGTATTATCCGGCTCCTGGAATAAACAGATGAAAAATAACATTAAAAATAAAACTGCGGCAGAATTGCTGGACTTATGGCGAATCTTGTATAAATCAATTAAAAAATCTTGCAACGACCCGCTTGTTTTTAAATATTGGAGCCGGGTTTCTAAAGACCTTAACAACGCAATGGTCAAAGAGATAAAATTTATTGATAAAAAGACTTCTTTCAAAAGTTATTTATCAATAGCCGCTAAAAGCATTGGCGCCTCATTTATTTTAGTTAGTCATTTAGCCTCTAACGGCATAACTTATAGGGCGCTAAGGGGGCTAAAAAAGTCATTTGGATACTTAAATAACGCCGTAAGAATAATAAATGATATTAAAACTCATAATCAAGATCCTAAAATAGACGCGGTGACAATATTAAAGAAAAAATCTCCGGATTTAAAAATATTGAAAAATATGGTTTCTTGCAATCTCAAAAAGATAGAGAAAGAATTAGTAAATACCAAAACAAAAAAAGGGAAAGAGCTTAAAAAAATTATTTTAACGACCGCAAGTTCAATGATTGCATTTTATAATATTGTTTTTGATTGCCCGTTTCAAACTTTTTTTACTTGTGGGCTTGAGAGGGCTCGAACCTCTGACCTTACGGATGTGAACCGTACGCTCTAACCAGCTGAGCTACAAGCCCTCTTTGATAGATAGAGTATTTTGCGTTTCACTATTCGCGGCTGAATTTCAACTTATTCACAATGACGACATTGGGCTCGTCTATCATAGTCATTATGAACCGGTCGTACAAATCATAGCGGTAGTTAAATTCTTTCGCGTCCATTGCAGTAAAACTCAGGTCTTTTCCCGCCTCGGCCTCTAAATCCTGGATAGTCTTTTTAATTTTTGATTTGTTCATTCTGTCGCCTACTATAAGCAGGTCAGCTGGACTTTTTTTCCCGCCGACAAGCGCCCCTCCAGCCACGGCGAATTTCACTCCTTTGATTTTTTTAATTGCGCCTGAAATTCTTGCATCTGCCAAAGGAGCATCTTTTAAAACAAGTTTCCTTATTTCCGGCAGATAAAAAAAGTTTGGGTTAAGTTGGTATTTTAATTTTCCGGCGATTTTTTTGACGCTCAAAAATTTAACCCCGTAAAGTCTCTGCAGAAGTTTCGCGAGTGAACTTTTCTGGGAAGAAGACGCGGCTTTAACTTTTTTTGCAATCTCTTTTAATGTAAAACCTCCTTCGGGGTTTGAAATAAAAAGTTTTAGAGCGCGAATAAAAAATTTTGATTCAAAAAATTTTTCCAAAATTGACATAAAATTTGCAAGCCCCTTACCTAACGAGCGCAGCCGCCGAAGGCGCTAAATTACAAAAATGTTCATCGGGTGAGGGGTAAACTTGCTTAAATATAAAATATATTATATAATATTATAAATCTAACGGCTTCGTATGTCAAACCTGGAAATCAAAGCAACGGAGTTTATATCTGCTCCTAAAAAAGAAAGGGGCAGAAATGCTTTTTTGGACACTTTTATTTTTGAGCCGGAAAATATTGAAGAGCAAAATCTGGGAAATCTATACATTGTCGGAGAAATCGCCAATCTTTCAAACAATTCTGAATACCTGATTAATCTGTTGGCGGCAACCATAAAAAAAGAATACTATTCGCTTACCAGCCGCTCGCCTATTGAAAGCATTGAACAAGCCCTAAACAAGACAAATGAAATGTTGGCCGATTTTGCGCAGCAAGGCAATATAGAATGGATTGGAAATTTAAATATCAGCGTGCTGGTTCTAAAAAATAATGCGGTCTATTTCAGCCAAACTGGAAAAATGCAAACCTTGCTTATCAGGGGGGGAAATATTGTCAATATCGGCAAGGATTTAATCACCGACCTGAAACCGCACCCGCTTAAAACATTTTCTAATATCGCTTCCGGAGAAATTGAAATCGGCGATAAAATCATCCTTGCCACGCCGGAATTTTTTCGCGGCGCCAGCGAAGAAAAAATCAAAAATACCATAGTTGATAAGCCAGAAACAATAATGGAAAATCTTGAATCTGCGTTAGGAGAAAAAACTAACGCGGCCCTGATATTTTTGGAAGCAAAGTTGCCAAAAACTCTTACTGGAATCGGTTTTAAAAAGATTTCAGCTAAAAGGGCAGAGGGTTTTAAAAGCGGCTTTGATTCAGGTGATATTTTTGGGCATACTCCCGCATTTAGCAAAGAAGACCGTCTAAAAGAGATAATTGAACAGATAAGCGCTGATCAAGAAGCGGGGTCTTTGGACCGCAAAATACGAATCGTTGCAAAGGTTTTCTGGTTTGTTGTAGAAAATACGGAAAAAGCGCTAAAAGGTGCTTATTATCTGATTAAAAAGTGCTTAAATGCGACGTATCTTTTTTTGAGGCCCAGACTGTTGAATTTATGCTACCGACTTTTGGAAAAAATAAAAAATCTTTCCGGACAAATACATAAAAAATCTATATCTATTTCTTTTCTTGCGGCCGCTGCGGAAAAATTAACGGTTCTGCGAAATATTTTCTTAGAAACGCTTGGCGGAATCGTGCCTGCGCGTCTTAAAAATCTTTCCCGAAAATATAAAATTATTGTCGCCGGGGTACTGATTTTTTTTATACTTTCGGGGTCAATAACTGCAATTTTTATAAAAAAAATCCGCGAGGAGCAGAATATAGAATATTATGGTTCACTGCTTAAGGCGGCGCAGAAAGCGGAAGAGGAAGCAGAAATCGCACAAATATATCAAAATAATGAAAAAACAAAAGATCTTGTTCGCGCAGTGCTTAACAATACGGAAAAAATAATAAAATCAAAATACTTTGTTAAAGAAGCGGCAGCGTTGAAAGAAAAAGCGCTCGGACGAATGGATAAGCTGGAGGGAGTCATAAGAATCACCGAACCGAACAAAATATTTGATTTTGCCCAAAACTCCAATAATATCCAAACCAACGGGATTTTGTGGCTTAACAAAAATTTATATTCCTATAATTCACAAAATAACGCCATTTATAGATACAATTTAGCTAAAAAAACGAGCGAAATTGTTGCGGTAAGCTCCCAGAATATCGGCCATTTAAAAATAGCTAAGACAATGGGTGACAAAATAGTCTTTTACACCGACTTGCCTGCAATAGCGACCTATGATCCTGCAAAAAACGAACTGAAAAATTCTGCGATAAAATTTGAAAGTGATGAAAACGATGTGATTGAAATAGGTGGATTTGGAAATAATATATATTTGCTCAACAAAACCGATAATAAGATTTACAAACACAACGCGGTCCTTGGCGGTTTTGCCGCCGGATTAAAATGGCTTGGAGAAGGTAATTCTCTTTTTAATCCGGTTTCTTTGGCTATTGATGGAAATATTTATGTACTTGAAAACGGTGTAATTTTGAAGTTTCAAAAAGGCTACAAAAAAGAATTTTCAACTTCTTCCGCGCTGATTCCTTTTGGCGGCGCAACAAAACTGGCTACGGCCCCGGATGAAAAAAATATCTATGTTTTGGATCCGCCGAATAAAAGAATATTGGTAATATCCAAAACCGGAAAAATCGCCAAGCAAATCATTAGCGAAAAATTTGACAATATGATTGACCTGGCAATAAGTCCCAAAGAAAAAGAATTGTATCTGCTTAACAGAACCTCGGTCTTTGAAATAGTTCTGTAATTTTAATAAATAAACCTTGAGCAATTAAGAAGCCCTGCTTACGTCGGAAGCAGGGCTTCTTAATTAGTTCGGGAGCGCTATTTCAGTTCCACCTGCGCTCCGGCCGCCTCCAGTTTCTTTTTGATATCTTCTGCTTCGGCTTTCAACACTTTTTCTTTCAACATTTTTGGCGCGGCGTCAACCAAATCTTTGGCATCTTTCAAGCCCTTGCCAGTCACTTCTCTCACGACTTTTATTACCGCTATCTTTTGCGCTCCGGCCGATTTGAGTTCCACATCAAATTCGGTCTTTTCTTCTTTTACTGTTCCTGCCGCGGGGGCTCCGCCAGCTGCCGGCGCCGCAGCCATCATCATTGGCGCCTGGGCTGAAACGCCGAATTTCTTTTCTAAAATTTTAACCAATTCCGCAAGGTCAATCACGTTTAATTTCTCTATTTTTTCAACTAAGTCTTTGAATTTCTCGGGAACCGTAACTTCTTCTCCGTCTTTAGCGGATTTTGTTTCTACTGCCATAAATTTTATTGTTTATTTAATTATTAAGATTTATGATTAAATAATTAATTGTTTTTGCTTTTTGCCTTTAAAACATTTATCAAGCCGATCATATTTCCGTTCAGCGCATTCAGCAAGCCAGTAAGCGGCGAGGCAACGAGGCTGACGGTTTGCGCACGCAGTTCAACCTTGGTCGGCAAGCTTGCCAATTGTACTATTTCTGTGGCAGAAAAAACTTTGCCTTCAATGATTCCGCCAACAATCTTTAGCGCTTTGACCCCGCTCTTGATAAATTGGTCAATAATTTTAAGCGCATTTGTTTCCGAATCATAGTCAAAAGCCACGCTGATTTGTCCTTCCAGATTTGCGATATCGGCATCTTTAAAGCCGGCCTTTTTTATCGCAATATCAAACAGGGTTTTTTTGGCGACTTTATACTCTGATTTTTCGGCCCTTAACAGCCTTCGCAATTTTTGCGCTTCTGAAACTTTCAGCCCTTTGTAGCTGGCAAAAACCGCTGATTTGATTTTGGAAAATTTTTCCGCCAATTTTTCAACTTCTT
>CAZKGJ010000027.1:5022-7901 GCA_964552415.1 uncultured Candidatus Saccharibacteria bacterium | reverse complement strand
TTAAAGGGTTCTTATGTGGTTATAAAAAACAGCGAGACGTATCTTATCAATGCTCATATTTCTCCTTACCAACCGAAAAATATGCCCCCTGACTACGAACCGACAAGACCGAGAAAACTCCTTTTGCATAAGTCAGAAATCAAAAGTTTGATTGGCGAATCCAAGACTAAGGGCTTGACACTTGTGCCGCTTTCGGTATATACTAATAAAACCGGAAAAATAAAGCTTTCTTTTGGCCAGGCACGCGGGAAGAAAAAATATGACAAGAGGGCCAAAATCGCCGAAAGAGAGTCAAAGCGAAAAATCCAGCAGGCATTGCGCGGAAAAATATAGAATATAGTTTGTACGCAGTGCCTGGGGATGTTTGGCCTCGACAGAAGATCTAAAACTGAAAATTGCTGATCGAGTATTCTAAAACCTCGCAAAACTTTTAGAAAAATTATAAGTGCCAAATCACTTATCGGCAAAGTAAAGACTGCGATTGCTTCGGCTTTAGCAGCTCCGAACTTTGCAACAGCTCTCGCCTAATCGCCTGAGCCATCGGACCGGTGATTCCTAATAGCCGGAAATCCGGTGTCATACATTGGGATAGGTAAAATTTTGCGGCCTCAGAATTGTACCGAAAAACAGGGCCTAAAATCTTTGCATTCTTGTTTGTTTGTAACCAAGGATTTGAAGCACAATGAACAAACTATATCAGTAGAAAATTTTTGGTTTTTCTTTCTGCACGCGGGTTCAATTCCCGCCATCTCCACATTAAATACTAACTCCACTTCTATTCCAAAACAATTTAGAATAAACGAACAAATCAGGGCGCCGAAAGTCGCCGTAATCAATGAAGAAAAAAGGGGGCTTGAGGTGATAGACATTTTTTCTGCCATACGGCTCGCGCGAGAAAAAGGGCTTGATTTGGTTGAAGTTTCCCCCAAAGCCGAGCCGCCAGTTTGCAGAATAATGAATTACGGAAAATTTTTGTATAAAATCACCAAGCAGGAAAGGGCGCAAAAAGCGAAACAGAAAACAATAGAGTTGAAAGGAGTACGGCTGAGCCCAAGAATCAGCAGGCATGATATGGAGACAAAAGCTGATCAGGCGGAGCGATTTATGAAAAATGGTGCAAAAGTAAGAGTTGATCTGCTTATCCGCGGCAGAGAAAAAGCCCACATTGATATGGCTCATAAGAAATTGAATGAGTTCCTGGAAATTTTAAATTCGCGGGAGGGGCTTTCGGGAAAAATAATCACAGAACAGCCGCCAAAACGTCAGCCGCGCGGGTTAACAATAATAATCGCAAAAAAACCTGAGTAGAAACAGATTTGTATAATATATGAAGCTAAAAACAGTAAAAGCAATTGTAAAAAGATTCAAAATTACCAAAACGAAAAAAGTTATCCGGCGAATAGCGGGCCAAGACCATTTTAATGCGCCTGAAAGAGGTAAAGTCACGAGGGCAAAAAGAAAAATTGCTGGAATAAGCATTGCCGATGCGAGAAATATTAAAAAAGCGATTCCTTATAAATAATATATGGTAAGAGTAAAACGCGGCGTAATATCACGAAAACGCCACAAAAAAATAATCAAACGAGCTAAGGGATTTATCGGCCGCAGGAGCAAAACATTTCGCGCTGCTCACGAAGCATTGATGCATGCTGGAAGATACGCCTGGGCGCACCGCCGGTTGAAAAAGCGGGATTTCCGGTCGCTCTGGAACACGCGAATTTCTGCGGCGCTATCACCCTACGAACTGCCCTACAGCAGGTTTATCAATGGTCTGAAAAAAGCCGAAGTCGGCCTTAACAGAAAAATACTTTCCGAATTAGCAGCTGAAAATCCGGAAATATTTAAAGCAATAGTGGAAAAGGCAAAAGAAGTAATAAAATAACAAAAATACACCAAACCTATCTCAAAAAACCGCGCCAGGCGGTTTTTTAATAGAGATTATCTAGGGTAGCCAAATCTCGCACAATGAAAGAAGTTAGTAAATCGTTTTTTATTCCTTTCCCCAAAGCACTGCTGCTGCCGCCAAAATTCCGACGCCGTCTATCATTACATCTTCTATTTTTCCTGCGCGACCCGGCACAAAAAGCTGATGGACTTCGTCTGACACGGCATAAAGAAGACTGAAAATAGCTGCTGCGAAAACGGGATTTTCAAAGATTGTTTTTTTGACTGCGCGATAAAACAAAATTGTCAGAATAAAAAATTCGCTGATGTGAGCAAATTTCCTTAAGATAAAATCTTCGCTCGGTTTCAGTCCGGAGCTTAAAAATGGCTGGTTGGATAAATAAAAAATTAAAGCCATCCAAAAGATGAGCAAAAACCAGTTTAAAAATATTTTTATATTTGTTTTCATGCCTCAAAAACATTGACAAAACCAATAAAATATGATAGCTTTTAAGTATCGCTATAAGGAGGTGAATAATAATGGCGGATAAAAGCATTAAAAGAGGCGATCTGGTAAAAACCGAAGGAGATATAATAGGAAGAGTGATTGGCTGGATAGATGACGTCACTGTATGCGTCCAAGATATAGAGGATAAAGATAATATAGTTTCGTCTTGGTACGAACAAACGTATCTTCTAGCCAAAACTGAAGAACTTCAAAATCTTGATTCCCTGCCTAAAGAAATAAAATTACATGATACCTGTCCGGAGCAATAAATCTTCATAAACAGCCCTGCGAAATTTATTTTCACCGGGCTTATTTTTTTAAAATTTATGCAAATATTTTCCCAGCGAAATTTTACCGTTTATAATTTTCACTCCTTCTTTCCGAATGAGTTTTATTTTTGCGGTAGTACCGCGATTAAATCCGCCGATTGCGCCATCGCCCCGCACCACGCGATGGCAGGGAATTTTCGGGTCGCAATTTTTGTTCA
>CAZKGJ010000027.1:0-4922 GCA_964552415.1 uncultured Candidatus Saccharibacteria bacterium | reverse complement strand
ACGGATGCAGAATCGTATAAATAATTCCTGCGATAAAAATTACTATCAATAAATATTCCAAAGTTTTGGAAGTAATAATGTCATATTCGGGCTTCCGGTTGCCTTTCCGCTCCCTGTCCGCTTTTTGGTACATCAGGATAATCAATACTCCGTCAATGCCGCCCAGCACTGCGCCGGTAAAGCCGATGACGCGGATAAAATCATTGAAGCCCGATAAAAATATCAAAAACGGGATAAATAGAGCCAAAACCAAAGACAAGCTTCGGGGAAAATGATAATCGTAATTGAAAGTTTTCCTCAAGCTGTTGCCGAAAGAGAGAAACGATCCGGTGACGGCCAAAAATCCCAGGAGTGCCCCAAGTTTTATAAATCCATTTCCGTAAAATTTTTCCAAACCAGAAATCGTGTCCGGTGTAGTAGCGGTTCCGGTTATTCCGAATACGACTAGAATAAAGAGAAAATAAACAATCGCCGGGATCAGGGTGCCCAAGACTATTGCCTTTTTGAGGCGCGATTCGTTATCGTCCAAAACTCCGGCTAAATCCGGAATCACCGAAGTGCCGGTCAGGGCAAAAAGTATTACGCCGTAAGGCAGAAAAATATCAGCCCAGCTGACATTGGCGGAAAAATTGGCAAGATTCACCAAAAAAGATCCTCGCGCCAAAAAAAGAAAGACAGCGACGATGAGCAGCATCGACAAAAGAAGCTCCACACGCGAGACAGCTTTCAATCCCTTAGCCACAATGGCGAAGGCCGCAAAAAACATAACGCTGCTCCAAAATTTCTCGCTGCCGCCTAAAACTCCTCCCAGTAGCGCGTAGAGAAAAATTCCCGCCAGGATTATATAAATCAAAGCCGCGGCATAGCTTCCCAGAATTATCGACAAAGCGGCTATTCTTTTCCCCCATTTCCCCAAGTAGATGGCCGCGTAGCCGATGGCGCGATGTTTCCCGTTCGTCCGGAGCACCACTTCTCCGTAAAGAAGGTGTACTAAAACCACGACCACGGTCAAAACCGCGAGATAAATTATCGCCGGTATAAAGCCGGTTTTGGCCGCGACATAAGGCAAACCAAAAATGCCGGCTCCGATAATGGTGCTAATAAGCATCCCTAAAGCGCTGAAAAATCTGCTGTCAAACATAGATTCACTAAACCCAAAACCCGAAGTTCAAATGCCAAATCAAGCTCAAAATATAGATATCAAATTAAATCATTTGGATTTTGGCATTGGGATTTGATTTGGAATAATTTGGATTTTTAAATTTGGAATTTTTAAATGTATTATTCCACTTCTTCCTGCCGTTTCCTTCGCGCGTCCCACCATTTTTTTAGGATTAAAATAATCACTGCTAACGGAAGCCAGAAAAAAAGTATTTTTTTAAAAAACCAATCAAATTGCTTGTTAATATCCGACGCCATAAGTTTAACTTTTTAATTCTTAAATTAAGCCTATTAGCACATACGCTATCGCGGGCCAATTCACCTGAGTCACTCTATTTTTTCTATCGTAAAATCCTGCCCACTTTTTATTTCGCCGCGTAAAAATTTGTCAGCAATAACATTTTCAATTTTTTCGGTAATGACGCGCTGAAGATTGCGCGCTCCGTAAAACGGGCTGTATCCGAGCTCCACAATTTTGTTTATCGCCTCAGGCGCGACATCCAATTTTATTCCCTGCGCGGCCTCCAGACGGCTGGATAATTTCTTTATTTGAAGTTTGGCGATTTGCAAAATTTCTTCTTGAGATAGAGTGGTAAAAAGGATTTGCGCGTTAAAACGGTTCAGTAATTCGGGTTTGAAATAATTCAAAAGGTTCGCTTCAATTTCCTGTCTGAAATCTTCCAGTTTTTTGCCCTCTTTCAGACGCTCCTGGATTATTTTTGAACCAACATTTGAAGTGGCGATAATAATCGCGTTTGTGAAATCCACTGTTCTGCCAAAACTGTCCGTAAGCCGACCATCGTCAAAAACCTGGAGAAATAGGTCTAAAATACTTGGGTGTGTTTTTTCAAATTCGTCAAGCAAAATTAGGGAAAAAGGCTGCTTTTTTACGCCTTCTGTCAGCCGGCCGGCCATTTTGCCGTCTGTGGAGCCAATTAACCGGTCTATATTTTCCGCGGCCTGAAACTCGCTCATATCCAGCCGCACCATTGCGTCTTCGGATCCAAAATATACTTCAGTCAAGGTTTTTGCCAGCTCGGTTTTTCCCACCCCGGTCGGGCCCAGAAACAAAAATACTCCCACCGGTTTTTTTTCATTGCGCAAGCCTACCCGCATTCTTTTAATCGCCTCGGAGACGGCTTTGACCGCTTCTTTCTGTCCTATAACCCGTTTGTGTATTTCACTTTCCAGGTTAACCAATTTTTTCGCCTCGCTGGTTGTTATCTTGGTTATCGGCACGCCTGTTTTTTCTGTTATCAAATTTGCTATATCTTCGCTTGAAACCGTAGAATTTTTTCCACGCTGAGTTTTGACAAGAACTGCTGCTTCGCTCAATAAATCTATCGCTTTTGAAGGAAGAAGTTTGTTGAAAATGTAGCGCTTTGAAAGCTCTACGGCTTTTTTCAACGCGCCGAATGTAAAAAATACATCTTCTTTGTCTTCCAGAGCTGGCGCTTGCTGCATCAGAATTTCCAGTGCGATTTCCGGAGAAATTTCTTCAACCTTGACAATGTCAAAAGTATCGGCGAAATCGCTCCGTTTTTCAATCACCTGATGATAATCGTAAAAAGTGGTTGAGCCGATCACCTGAAAATTACTCAAAGAGAAAACCGGCGCAAGAATCTCGGAAATGTCAAAGCCGTAGCCGGAACCGGACTCTGCCAGGTTGTGAATGTCGGGAATAAAAAGAATTACATTTGCCGCTTTCTGAATCTCGTTTAAAATCAGATGCACTCTTGCTTCCAGCTCTCCGCCCGCTCTTACTCCGGAAATTACCTGCGAAGCATCTAGAGAAACAAGCCGTTTGTCGCGGAGCTCGGGCAGCGCTTCTTCGCGCGCCATCAGCCGGCCGACCTCATTTACAATTGATTTTCTGCCGCTTCCCGTCTCTCCGATAAGCAGCGCGTTGTTTTTGCTGTTTCGCTCCAAAATTCTCATCACTTCCTCAATTTCCTGCCGTCTGTCAACTATCGGAGCGATCACTCGCGCTGCAGCTAAATCGGTAATATCGTAGCTAAACCTGTCAAGCGTAGGCGTAGGGCGAGCTGTCCAGGCGCGGTTCATTATCCGGTGTTTGATTTTTACCATTTTCTTTCTTTTTTTCCCAAACAAATTTCCAAAAATGCTTTTTTGCGGCATGTGTTCCGCCCAAAACGCAGCATAGCGCAAATTGTCCGCTTCAATCTCCGCATCCTTTTCAAAGAAAAAATTAATTTCCTCAAAACGTAGTAAGGCAAATAAAAGGCAGGTTTCGTCAATTCTTGTTTTATTTAATGCCGACATATCCGCGAAAGCAAAAAGAGCTGTTTTTTTGGCATCAGAAATAGCGGAAGGACGGCCTTGCGAACTTTTTCCCGGCTGTGCACTTGCTGTTCTTTGACTGACTAATTGATTGATTTTTTCCTGGCTTTGCTCAAGTTTTTTAAAAACCGGCGCCATTCTTTTTTCGCCTACTAAAACTTTAAGCAGACACCAGACGAATCCGGGATTTTTTTCTTTTTGCGCAAGTGCGATGGCGTATTTTATCTTGTTTCTGGCGGACTGCGAAAAAAACGGCTCAATATCAAGATTTACTTTTGGCGTCAGCGCGAAATCCCCCTCAGGTAAAACAGGGGGTTTTATTTTTTTCTGGTAAATCCAGTAAATCAATATAATCCAGGAAAGCCAGAAAAAAAACTGCACAGGTCCTTTTTCTGAAAAAACTGGATAAAAACCATTGGCTTTGACCAGAGAAAAATCAAAAACCCTCCAAAAGGAAAAAATTACCAGCACGGCGGCAAAAAACTTTAAAAGCGCTGATAAAATTGATTTAACTGCGGCTGAAGCAAAAGAAACAGCACCTGTTTTCGGCTGCCAAAAATATTTCGCCTTGCCGAATTCAAGCCATACGCCCATTTGTCTGCATTTATCACAACCCTCTCCTTTGCAGACAGAGCAGACCACAATTTCTTTTTTGGGTTTTCCGCCTCCCTGGTTTAGCTCAACCATTGGATTACCAGATTATTAGATAATGGCTAATAGGTTTAAAAAAAACATTATTAAAACAATTGCCGGCAACGCAAGCCAGATAATATATGCAAAAAGCGCGGCGAAAAAAGCGATAGCATAAACTGCCAGACCGAGAAAAATCCTAGCCGTGCGGAAAATCGGCCCGATTATTCTTCCACCATAGGAATAGTCGCCGTAAAGCGGGCTGGTCCAGTTGTAAATATTTGCCGCAACTCCAAAATCACGGTCCATAAATTTTATAAAGCCTAAAGCGCCGCTCCAAAATTTTTTTGAGCCGCGGACATACCAGCCGTAGACAAAATCCCTGATAAAGCTAAACATAGGTTTTGGCTTGTTTAATCGCTGAAATTATACCACAAACCTGGCAAATCTGCCAAAATTAAAAACAAGGCGTACGCCTTGTTTTTAATTTTGTCTCAACTCCTATTTCGTAGTTGCGTTTCGCTCGCCGATGAAAACCCCGATGCCTGTTCCGCCGAAAAATGAGACGAAAACCGAAAGGATTTGTTTTGCTCCGTCTGACCAGCCGACTTTATACGCATATATCGCCAGCGCAATCAGGCCAAGCGCAAATAATAACACGATTGCCAGGGTCCCGAGTCGCAGTTCAACCTCTCTTTCGGTAGGACCTTTTGCAAGCATGGTGGCGGGTTCCAAAACCGTTTTATATTTATAAAACCACATTTTCCACCTCCTTGTGTTATAGATTATTTTACAAATATTATAGCATATTGGCAAAATGGCCACAAATC
>CAZKGJ010000026.1:0-7981 GCA_964552415.1 uncultured Candidatus Saccharibacteria bacterium | reverse complement strand
TTTTCCTGTTTTGCCGTCTTGCAGTGACGGAATCAAAAATCAAGATGAAACCGGTATTGACTGCGGAGGAGTATGTGTAAAAGAATGTCCGCCTCCGCCTCCGCCAGCTGAAACAAAAGAGATACAAACCGATTGGGTAAAAGCAGTTGCTTCGGATGCGAATGCATATGATTTGGTTGCTAAAATTACAAACCCAAACAAGTATTGGGGCATAGAGTCGTTTGATTACGAAATAAATGTCAAAGACGCTAACGGCGCGCTTGTTTTAACCAAGACGGGCAAATCTTATCTTTTGCCGGATAGCTACGATTATATTATAATTCCGTCGCAAAAAATTGACTCTGCGCCGAAAGACCTGGAAATAAAATTTTCACAGCAGAAATGGCGCAGTGTCAATGAAAATTACGGCATTTCTTCGGTTGAGTTATCCGTAAAAGGCGGGCAGTATGGATTGACTGAAGACAAAAGCGGCGCAACAGCAGCATCTGGAATTTTGGTAAATAAAACCCAGTATGATTTTGACAGGATTGATATCAAGATTATTTTAGTAGATTCAGCCGGAGAGCTGGTCGGCGCAAATATTCTGGATATGCGCACAATGCTTAGCGGTGAAGAACGTTATTTCCGCTCAATCTGGAGTTCTGCGCCAAAAGGAGAGGTTTCAAAGGTAGATTTTAAAGCCACTGCCAACATCTTCAATTCCCGGAACTTTATGCGGCGCTATGGCACCGAAGAAAAATTCCAAGAAAGGTGACGGCGGAATGCTTTATGGACACTAATTTGATAAAAAATTATTTTAGGAACATCGACTGGCTTTTGTTCCTCGGCGCCGTGATATTGGTGGTGTTCGGACTTGCCGTGATTTACAGCACTTCTTTTGGCACTATTAAACTCGTCAATTTTCATAAACAGCTTGTTTTTTCAGGTATTGGAATCGCTTTTATGGTTGGCGCGATGTTTGTTGATTATCGGACACTGAAGACATACAGCGGAATACTGTATATAATCGGGGTTTTAGTTCTTATCCTGACCTTGCTTATTTCTTACGAGACAAGAGGGGTTTATAGCTGGCTAAATTTTTGGGGATTCAGCGTAGAACCTTCGGAGTTTGCAAAATTGATTTTGGTGATAATTTTGGCAAAATTTTTTTCCACCCGAAATATCAATGAATTTAAATATGTATTGCTTTCCGCAATTTATGCAGGGGTTTTAGCTGGGCTTGTTTTTTTGCAGCCAGCTATGGGAATGGCTGTGGTTTTTTTTGTAATATGGTTTCTGATGCTGTTTGCCTCCGGGGCAAAGTTAAAACACCTTGTGACAGTGGTCGCGCTTATGCTTATTTTTGCAATTGGCTCATGGAATTTCGCGCTTAAAGATTACCAAAAAGCGCGTGTCTGGGCGTTTTTAAACCCAGCTCAAGATCCCTTGAGGCGCGGTTATAATGTTATTCAGGCGAAAATAGCGGTTGGCTCTGGCGGACTTTTGGGCAAAGGGTTCGGCCAAGGCACGCAGAGCCAGCTGAATTTTTTGCCGGAAAAATATTCCGACTTCATTTTTGCGGCTTTGGCAGAAGAATTCGGTTTTTTAGGAATTGGCTTGCTGTTTTTGATATTTATTTTTATCTTCAATAGGATTTTTTCGGCTATAAAAAGAATTGACGATGCTTTTGGCAAGATGCTCATTTTTGGAATTGGAGTTATGATTTTTAGTGGATTTTTTATAAATATCGCCGCAAATATTTCTCTTTTGCCAGTTACTGGTTTGCCTTTGCCGTTTATCAGCTACGGCGGAAGCTCCCTTGTTGCGACTTTGCTTTCGTTGGGAATAATTCAGAGCGTGATTATACGCAACAAGCAGGCGTATAAAATTAAGCAAAATATTATAGATGAATAAGTTGGCCAAAAAATTGCCTTTATCTTCGGGGGTGTATTTTTTTCTGGACAAAAATAAAAAAATTCTTTATATCGGACGCGCCACATCGTTGAAAAAAAGGGTATTAAGTTATTTCCAAAAGAAGCTGGATCCGAGAATTGAAGAAACGGTGGCGCAAGCAAGATATATTAAGCATAAAAAAACCGAGAATATTCTTGATGCGATAATTTTGGAAGCTAACTTAATCAAAAAATATTGGCCAAAGTATAATGTCAGGGAGCGGGATAACCGTTCTTTTGTCTATTTTTTTATTCCCAAAGGAGATTTCCCTCAGCCGCTGATTATACGGCAAAGGGAGTTGGAAAAAATCAGTCCTTCAGGACATCTTTTCGGACCTTATCAGAGTTTAACGCTCCTGAAAAACGCCTTGCGGATTATTAGAAAAATTTTCCCCTACAGCACTTGTGCGCCTGGCTCTGGCAAGCCCTGCTTTGAATATCAAATAGGGCTGTGTCCGGGATTATGCGTAGGAGCAGTTTCCAGAGAAGAATATTCAAAAAATATCAAAAATATTATACTTCTTTTGTCTGGACGCAAAAGTAAACTGCTAAAAAAAATAAGAAAAGAAAATCCGGAAAAATTTCTCGGACTAAAGCACATCCAAGATGTTTCTCTGATTTCCGGAGAAGAAGTTCCGGCATTTGACCACCGGCTTAACAGAATTGAGGCGTATGATATTTCACATTTTGGCGGCAGGGAAACATTCGGCTCAATGGCTGTTTTTTTAGGCAGAGCGGCTGAAAAAAGCCAATACCGACTATTTAAGATAAAAGAAGCTCCGGCAAACGACGACCTGCGCGCCTTGGAAGAAATGATTACGAGGCGATTTAAACATGCAGAATGGCTATTACCGAATTTGATTTTGATTGACGGCGGCAAGCCGCAAGTGGATTATATTTCCAAAGTTTTAAAAAACCTTCACATCACTATTCCCTTGGTCGGTATTTCCAAGTTCAAAGGAGACAAATTAGTTTTTCCATCCAAAACAAAAAAATCTCTTATGGAATTGATAAAATCAACGAAAAATGTTTTACTTAAAGCAAGGGACGAAGCGCATCGTTTCGCGCTAAAATCCAGCAGAAGAAAAAGAAAGATTAAAATATGAAAATCGCAATTGTTCATGACTTTTTAACTTACTGGGGAGGAGCAGAGCAGGTGCTTGTTTCTCTGCATCGGCTGTGGCCCGAAGCGCCGATTTATACTTTGTTTTATGAAAAAAATTTTACAAAAAAATATTTTCCCGCAACGTATATCCACGCCTCGTTTCTGCAAAAATTTCCCGAATTCCTGCTCCGGAGGAAAAAATTTCTTCTGCCGTTTCTTGCCATAGCGCCTGAGACCCTTGATTTGCGCGATTTTGATTTGGTAATATCCTCGTCGTCTTCTTTTGGAAAAGGGATAATCGTCAAACCGAAGACGGTCCATATATCCTATTGCCATAGCCCGACCAGGTTTTTATGGGACTGGTATTATGAATACTGCCGCGAAAACAATTTCGGGATTTTTAAAAAGATATTTGTCTTGCCGGTGCTTCATTACTTGCGGCTGTGGGACAGGTCTGCGGCGGACAGAGTGGATTATTTTATCGCCAACTCAAAAAATGTGGCAAAAAGGATTAAAAAATTTTATGGACGCGATTCCAAAGTTATTTATCCACCTGTTGATGTTGATAAATTATCCCTTAATTCAAAAACTGCGAAAGGAAACTATTTTCTGATTGTTTCGCGACTGAGCCCGTATAAAAAAATTGATCAGGCGATAGAAGCGTTTAACAAACTGAATCTGCCTCTTGTAATTGCGGGAGAAGGACCGCAAAAAAAATATTTGGAAAGTATCGCCGGTAAAAACATAAAATTTCTGGGTTTTATAGAAAAAGATAAGCTGTTGAGCTGTTATTTAAATGCGCGTGCGCTAATTTTTCCAGGCGAAGATGATTTTGGAATTACAGCAGTGGAAGCAATGGCAGCCGGATCACCAGTAATCGCCTGCCGCAAAGGCGGAGTAAGCGAGTCGGTTATTGAAGGAATATCCGGAGAGTTTTTTGAAAGCCCGATATCAACCCTGATCGCAGATGCTGTTTGGCGATTTATAAACAAAGAAAGCGCCTACAGCAGAGAAGCAATCGCGGCAAACGCCCAAAAATTCTCCCGCGAAAGGTTTGAAAAGGAAATAAAGGAATACATTGACTCGCTCTAAATTTCTCAAATTTCTTGCTAACCGATTTTTTTTATGCTATTATTGAAATGCATAGAGAATTTGGAAATGAATGTATGAAAACCTTCAGCTCAATTACGGGTCAGGAAAACGCGAAAAAACTTTTATTTTTGGCGCTGAAAAATAACAAGATAGTCCATTCCTATTTATTCATAGGACCGTCAAATTTGGGCAAATTAAAACTTGCGACAGAATTTGCAAAAAGTTTACAGTGCGAGAACAAAACAAACCACCTCGCGTGCAATAAATGTCAGCACTGTTTGCGAATAGAAGTCAATACGGATCCCGATGTTTTGTTTGTTGAGCCGACTAAAAGCAAAAGCGCAACCAGTAAGCCGTCAGAAGAAAAAACTATTTCAATAGACCAAGTCCGAGATATAGAACACCACCTAAGCTTGTTTCCTTATGATTCAAAATATAAAATTGCCATTGTCAATCAGGCGCATAAATTCAGTGAGCAAGCAGCTAACGCATTTCTGAAAACGTTGGAAGAGCCGAGAGGCAGTTCAGTCATTATTTTAATTGCGGAAAATGACAGATTTTTACCCAAAACTTTGTTGTCGCGCGTTCAAAAAATCCATTTTAACTTGGTAGCGGATAAAATTATTGAAAAATCCCTAATTAAAGAGGGAGCGAGCCAAGACAAAGCCCGCGAAATTACTCTTCTTGCTGCCAATAAGCCCGAATTGGCGATCAATCTGTATCGCAAAAAGGAAATTCTGACCAATTATAGTGAAACGATCGCGGATTTTCACAGCTTTTTTAACGGTGGTCTGGCGGAAAAATTTTCTTTTGCGGAAATTTTTGCCAAAGACGGCGCAAAAGCTGTAACCGTCTTGGAAACTTGGCTGGTCTATAGCCATAAGTTGTTGTCAGCCGGCGCAGGCAGAAGCAAAGATTTGGAAGCAAAAAAAATTGTAAAATTTTTAAGCATTGGCAGCAAGATTTTAAAATTGCTCAACGTTTCAAATATTAACCCGCGTCTGGCGATAGAGATCTTGGCACTGGAGATATATTAAAACCATAAATATGTCTGTTTACAGAAAAAAGTTTTTATTCTTGATTATTTTTACCTTTTTCTTTTTGGGTGCCGCGGCGCCGGGTTGCCCTTTTGCCGCACTTCTTCCCAAAAAGATTCCTAATGACGGCGGAATTTTTAAATCAACTGACGGCGGATTGAACTGGAGCCAGAAATACTCCTTAGTAAACAGCGGAGACAAGAAAAACTCCGGCAATATCGCCACTTTAAATGTTTTAAGCCTGGCAATTTCCAGCCAGGACTCCAGTGTAATTTATGCCGGAACGGAAAAAAATGGTTTATTCCGCAGTTCTGACGGAGCGGAAACCTGGCGAAATTACGCGGGTGCAGTTTTAGCAGGCGAAACAATTTATGACATCGCGATAAACCCGAAAGATTCCAAAAATATTTTTTTAGCCACCGCTATCGGAAATTCCCGCGGCAGAATAATGCGTAGCGAGGATGAAGGAGGCAGTTGGCAAGAAACGTATGTCACTTCGGCTCAAAAAGATTTTGTAAAAAAAGTTAAAATAGATTCTTACGACCCGAAAGTTGTTTATTTCGGCACTAATGCAGGCGGTTTGTTCCGCAGCTCGGATTCGGGCAAAAGCTGGTCTTTGCTAAGGTGGTTTTCCGGAAGCGTTGACAACATTGTTATTAATCCGAAAGACACCAGAATAATTTATGTTTCCAGTTCTACTGACGGACTGTTCAAATCTCCTGACAAGGGAACAAACTGGCAATCTTTAAATGACGGCTTAAAAAGTTTTGAAATTCCTTCAAAAAATAAAATATCCGCGCTTGCAATTGATCCTGTCAATCCAAATATTATTTATCTCGGCTCTACCGTTGGATTATTGAAATCAAACAATGGAGCCGCATCCTGGAGAGCAATGAAGATAATTACGCCAACCAAAATACTTCCCATAAACTCAATTACCGTGAATCCCAGCAATCCGGAAAAAATTTATTATTCAATCGCTTCGCAAATCTATATCTCCAGCGATGGAGCAGAGGCAAATTGGATCGTTCGTAATCTGCCGACCGCGAGAGACATCTCGATTATTTTGGCTGATTCGAAAGACGAGAACATTATTTATGCAGGTTCTTATCTTTTGTTTAACTAAGACCCCAAAGCTCGTTTGATGAAACAAAAAGCGATTTAAAGGGCAAACAGCACTAAAAACTTCTGTATATATATGGAAACAAAAACCGAGCTGGATAAAATTATTAAAAAACTTAAAGACGAACTTAATACGATGCGCATCGGTCGCGCCTCGGCGATGCTTGTGGAAAATATTCCTGTTGAATATTACGGCTCAAAAGTTCCGCTTAAACAGATTGCAAGCATCAGCGTGCCGGACGCGCGCCTCGTAGTGATCAATCCTTGGTCAAAAGAAAATTTAAACGATATTGTCAAGGCGGTATCCGGCGCCGATCTGGGCGCAAATGTCTCAAACGACGGAGTTGCGGTCAAGCTCGTATTTGCGCCTCCCAGCGAGGAAAGAAGAAAAGATCTGATAAAAATAATGCACCAGAGTTTGGAAAAAACAAAAATTACAACTCGCCTTTTTAGGGAAAAGAAGCGCGAAGAGATAAAGCTTAAGGAGAAAAACAAAGAAATAAGCGAAGATGATAAGTTTCGTCAGGAAAAGAACTTGCAAAAGCTTATTGATGAGGCGAACAACGAAATTGAGCAAATCGGCAAAACAAAAGAAAAAGAAATAATGACAGTGTAATAAAAAGTCAGATGTGTCCCAGGGATTAATTTATGCTTATCACGACATTACTTTTATTTATCATCATTTTGGGTGTTCTTGTTTTTGTCCACGAACTCGGACATTTTCTCGTAGCTCGCAGAGAAGGAGCCGAAGTTGAAGAATTCGGATTCGGTTTCCCGCCCAGAATTTTTAGTTTTCGGCGCGGAGAAACGATTTATTCGGTCAACCTTATTCCTTTGGGCGGATTTGTAAAAATAAAAGGGGAAGACGGCGCTGAGCCGGGCAATCCGAGAAGCTTCGCTTCCAAATCAATATTTTCCCGCTTTAAAATGCTTTTTGCCGGCGTGGCGGCAAACACACTTTTGACAGTTCTGCTTTTCAGCCTGATTTTTTTTATTGGCGCTCCTGCAATTTTGGATGGGAATGTTTCTTTTGAAAAAATCAAAGACATAAGAATAATGATTGTTGATGTCTCAACCGATTCGCCCGCGCAAAAATCTGGCATCAGGCCGGGAGATGTAATTTTATTCCTCAAAGACGCAAGCGGTTCAATTCTTGAAGTCAAAACAGTCAAAAGCGTGCAAGATTTTACCGAAAAAAATCGCGGCAAAACGATAACCTTTACTGTCAGGCGCGGAGCTGATGTTTTAGAATTAAAAACGAGTGTAAGAGATTCTTTTCCCCAGGGCCAGGGCGCAACAGGAATCGGCTTGGCAGAAGTCGGAACCGTTTCATATCCGTGGTATGAAGCAATTTGGCAGGGAGCAAAACGGACATTTGAAGTTGCAGCCTTTGTCATCTTGGCGTTTTTGGGGCTTTTGAAAAGCTTGATTGTTTCAGGAACTGCTGCTGGCCAGCTTACCGGGCCCGTTGGAATTGCGGTCCTCACAGGTGAAGCGGCTAAACTAGGTTTTTCGTATATTCTACAATTTACAGCCCTGCTTTCAATAAATCTGGCGATCATCAACATTCTGCCGTTTCCTGCGCTTGACGGCGGAAGAATTTTCTTTCTCGGTATTGAAAAGATAAAAGGCAAGCCGGTCAGCCGGGAAACTGAAAACAAAATTCATACCATCGGCTTTGCATTTCTGATTTT
>CAZKGJ010000025.1:0-8906 GCA_964552415.1 uncultured Candidatus Saccharibacteria bacterium | reverse complement strand
TTCTCCCTGCCATTTAATCCCCAGATGCTCATACGCCGCTTTGGTGGCAACCCGGCCGCGGGCAGTGCGGTCAAGAAGGCCAAGTTGAAGCAGGAATGGCTCATAAATGTCAGATATAGTATCCATATCTTCATGAGTCGCAGCTGAGATGGTTTGTATTCCGACCGGACCGCCGGAAAATTTTTTAATAATGGTTTCCAAAATCATTCGGTCAGTCGGCTCAAGACCCAGAGAGTCAATTTCAAGCATTTTTAATGCCTCAGACGCAATGTCAGCAGTTATAGTGCCATTGCCTTTTACCTGGGCGTAATCGCGCACACGTTTTAAAATCCGGTTTGCCACGCGCGGAGTAAATCGCGAGCAGGAAGAAATGATTTTTATTGCTTCGGGCCTGATTTCTATCTTTAAAATTTTGGCAGATCTTTTGACAATCGCTTCAATATCGCTTTGATTATAAAAAGTCAGGTGATAAGTACTACCGAAACGATTCAACATAGGAGAGGTCAGCAAGCCGATTCTGGTTGTAGCGCCAATTAGAGTGAAGCGCGGAAGATTAAGCCGCAATGTTTTAGCCGAAGGTCCTTTGCCAATGACAATGTCCAGCACAAAGTCTTCCATTGCCGGATAAAGCACTTCTTCAATCAATTTGTTTAGGCGGTGAATTTCATCAATAAACAAAACATCGCCGTCTTCAAGCGAAGACAAAATCGCGCCCAAATCGCCGACGCGCTCAATTGCCGGACCAGAAGTGATTTTGATATTGCTTTTTAGTTCTTTGGCAATTATATGCGCCAAAGTAGTTTTTCCAAGCCCTGCAGGACCGTGAAGCAAAGTATGTTCAATCGGCTCCTTGCGCTTTTTAGCGGCATTGATAAAAATTTCAATGTTTCTTTTTATTTTTTCCTGACCCACAAAGTCAGCCAGACACTCCGGCCGGAGCGTGGAATCAAGTTTCTTGTCTTCGTACTGTTCTTTTGACGCGACAACTGACATAGGGGTTGACAAAATTTAAATACTATATTATACTGATTAGTTCACTAAATAATGGTAAGGCAATTCAAAAACAGCTTTTTTAAGCATTTAAGCGTTATTTTTCTGTAGACGCTTCTCGCTTTTTGCAGAAAATAATGGGAATTTTTGTGGAATTTGGGTAATTTGGAAAATCGCTTCGCGGCTTTTGTCTGGATTATACCCCAGAAAATTCTTATTGTCTACAGAAAAATGATGCTTAGTAAGAGAGATTATTTTTAACATTGCTCTTTTAAAATGTCTTGATGGCCAGGATGTTCGCTGGTATAATTACAAGCGCACAGTTTGGCCATCACGGCCAAAGTATAAAAATAAAAGGAGGAATACAAATTGGCAGAAAAAGAAGCTGTTGGTGACATGTCGGCATGGTCTGGCATGTTAAAAGATTTATTCCGTCAAATTGATGACGGAAGTATTACGAGAGAGATGCTAAAAGCGTTCCTGGGGCACAGGAATCCGTTCGCAGTGGAATATATTACCATTGTTGATGACGGCAAAAAGCGAACCAGTGAGCTAATTGCCGAGCTGCGGAAAATCAATCCCGTAAGCGTTTATCACGAGAGTGAAGTTGATAAGGAGTTCCCTGCGCCCTCAAAGGCTACATCCAGAAAGTTTCTTTTGACACAAGAAGCAGATGAGGACTTAAAAAATATGTCCGCCAACGATCTAGATAGAGAAGGGGTTATAGGGATAACATTAAGGGAAAGATTGCTCTACGAGCTGGGCTATTTTGAAAAAACAGGCCAGTATCTGGATGAAAAAACTATTACTCTTTGTGCGGGTTCGCGCTATTCAGACGGCTATGTTCCGGGCGTCGATCGGAGCTCGGGCAAGATTTTCATCTACTGGTACTTTCCTGACCGTCGGAACGACAACCTGCGTTCCCGCCGAGAAGTTTCTTTAAAAGAAGAATCCCGATTTGCGGGATTCTTTCGCGTAGAATTATCTACTTCAGATATTTTATCCAGCCATTGGTCATTTTGGAAATTTCCTGCAGATCCGATTCCAGAACTATGTATTTTTTCTTATCAATAATGTTCAGTTCGTGGCTGATCCGGATCAATCTTTTCAAAACCTCTATTTTTATTCTGGTGGAATTAAGCGAAGGTATTTTATTGTATTTTGGCTCCAAAGCGGCGGCAATCAGCATGGGTATTGCCTCAAGGCAAATATTTTCTATTTTCAAATATATCCCGAAGCGATCTTTTTTCGGCAAGCGCGGAGAAAGCAAATAAATTTTTTTGTAAAACTCGTAAATTTTATGGACTTAAAGCAAAATATTATATACGCTATTGCGATGATTTTGTTATCTTAGACAGCGATAAAAGAAATTTGGAAAATCTGATTTGTTCCGTGAGCGATTTTCTTAAAGAAAAATTAAAATTGTCCCTTCAT
The DNA here is from genome assembly GCA_964552415.1 of uncultured Candidatus Saccharibacteria bacterium. Lineage (GTDB taxonomy): Bacteria > Patescibacteriota > Minisyncoccia > JAHIHE01 > JAHIHE01 > JAHIHE01. The sequence continues at coordinate 6,482 of CAZKGJ010000025.1, read as the reverse complement.
GCGGACAAGATTGAAATAAAAAAATATTGCGAAGGCATTGATTTTTTAGGGTTCGTCATTCTACCTTTTCATCGCATTGTCAGAGCAAAAACACAGCGTCGGATTTTCAGAAAACTCCATAACCGAGTCCGAGAGTATAAGCAAGGTTTAATCAGCGAGCAAACGCTTGAACAGTCGTTTCGGTCATACCTGGGCGTTTTTGCTCATGCCAATACTTTTAAAATCAGGACAAAATTTCGAAACAACTTTTGTTCTTGGAAAAACGAATAACTTTTAAATCTCTCCGGCCGCTTTTTCCACTTCTGATAAAGTGGTTACACCTTCAAGGGCTTTAAGCATGCCGTCTTGCTTCATCGTAAGCATTCCTTCCTCCTCTGCGGCTTTGTTTATTTCCGCCTCTGTTGCCATATCCGAAATTATCTTGTTGATTTTGGGAGAAAGCGGCAAAATTTCAAAAATACCTACCCTGCCCTTGTAGCCAAAATTGCATTTCGGGCACCCTTTTGCCCTCCAGAGAAATTCAATTTTTTTAGGAAGCGCAATTTTAGCTTTCGCAGATATAGCGGAAATTGCGGCTTTGATTTTTTCTTTTGTTTCACAGGCAGGAGCATAACGCTCCTTGCAAAAAGGGCAGAGCCGGCGGACCAGGCGCTGCGCAACAACGGCATTTATTGAAGGAGCAATCAACGCGGGCCGCACGCCCAATTCCAACAATCTCGGGATCGCACCCGCGGCGTTATTGGTATGAAGAGTGGAAAAAACCAAATGTCCGGTTGAAGCGGCTTGCACGGCTATTGCTGCGGTATCAGGGTCCCTAATCTCGCCTACCATCACAACATCCGGGTCTTGGCGCAAAATTGCCGAAAGCCCGGTTGCAAAAGTATAACCCTTTTCGGGATTTACCTGCGTCTGCGAAACGCCTGCAATTTTATATTCAACAGGGTCCTCAATGGTGATTATTTTTGTTTCTTGGTCGTTCAGCTTGTTGATAAAAGCATAAAGCGTGGTTGTTTTGCCGCTGCCGGTCGGACCGGTTGCAAGAATCATTCCATATGGCTTTGAGATTTCACGTTTGATTTTTTCTAGCGCATCGGGTCGTAAGCCGAGCTGTGACAAGTCCAGCGCTGCGGCATTTTGGTATAACAGACGCATAACAATATCTTCTCCAAAAGTTCCTGGTAGCACAGCCACGCGAATGTCAATATCTTGATTCAACACTGAAACCGAAAACCTGCCGTTTTGCGGCACAGAAGACAGATTCAATTTCAGCTGTCCGAGCATTTTTATGCGGCTGACTATCTGGTGATATATTTTTTTAGGGAAATGCGCCATATCAATAAGCATCCCGTCTATCCGGTACCGCAGTCTTATAAATTCTTCTGCTGGCTCCAAGTGGATGTCGCTGGAGTTTATTTTAATCGCTCCTGCCAATATGACATTTATGGTTTCGCTTGTCGGGGACCCTGTTATTTTCTGAGCAAAACGGTTCAGCCCTATGGCACTTTGTTCAAATTCGCTTAAATCTTTTTCTTCAAGCACGAGGCGGTCAGTATCCGGCTTCAAAACTTCACTTAAATCGTAACTTGAGAAGGCCCTTTCCGCACTCGTTTTTGAGACCAAAATCAAAGAAATATCAAATCCGTTTTCCGAGAGCCGCTTCAGGACGTTTTTTGTCGCGGGCAAATCTGGGTCAATTACGGCTACATAAATTTTTCGGCCTGCTTTTTTGATTACTGCCATATTGCTTATTCGCGCTTCTGACAGAGGAATAATTTTCAGCGCATCGGCGTCAATCGGCACCGTGTTTAGGTCCATATATTTTAGACCTAAACTTTTTGCCCTGACATAGGCTTCCTCTTCTTCAGAAGTATGGCGTAGGTTTTTTATCATTTTTCCAAGTTTTTCTTCAGCCGCCTCTTTATTGATGAATTCTTTCCTCTCCTGGGATTTTTTGATAACCATAAACTCAATTTAACATATTATGACGCTGATATGCCTTGCTTCTATTTTAATCTTTTTGACGCCCTTACGCAATCTCATCTTTTTCTAAATTTTTTTATAAATGCCCGGAGTTTTGCAAGTGCTTCATTTTCAAAAGCGCCAAGCTCCATTTCAGAAGAAGAGAAAACAATTTTTTGGTTTACTTTTTTCCCGTTTAATTCAGTGGCCAATTTTTTACTGTCATATTTCCTATCCAGCCAAATGTTTCCGATTGCCATATTTTCTTTTTCATAGACAACCAAGAGAAAATCAATATCCCTTGAATTATTTACCAGTTCATCTATAGCCAAATCAATATCCCGGGGGCTTGCCTCGTTTTTTTCAAAATCCTCTCTATCTAATTTTGCCCAAGCCAAGCCGTAGTTAAAGTCGTAATTCATTTTACCGATGACTTTTCCGATTAATTTTAGCACGGCCAGCGGTTTTGTCTTGTACAGATGCCTGATAATTTCTTCCTGGTCGGCTCCTGCTGCCACAAGCGAGGCAGCCAGCGAAAAAGTTTTGGGGGTTACAGAAGCGCTTTGGAAGCTGTTGGTTTCTGCGATTACGCCAGCCAGGATAAGGGTGGCAATTTTACCTTCCAGCAGTTCTTCTGAAAGCGTTTCCAGTATCTCGGCAATGATTTCCGAAGTGGAAGAGGAAACAACATCAACCAGGTTCACCGCTCCGAAATATTCGTTGGAAGCGTGATGGTCAATATTGATAATCGGAGTTTTAAAAAAAATGTCGGTATTTTCAAAATAGATTCTGCCCAGCGACTCCAGATCCGGACTGCCCAGAATTATTATAAGATCATAATTGAATTTTACCGGCTCTAACGTAAGGGATTTTTCTTTTACAGAATTGGCTTTTGTGGAAAAATAAATATTCAAAACAGGACCCATCTGCTCGTAAGACAGCTGGGTAATGTTATTTTCTCCCACATTCAGAGTAAGGGTGTAGACGCAATCATTTGAAACATTGTGGATGATTGATTTGTGCTCCGGCAAGAAAAGGAATTTTTCGGCAATAGCCGTGGAGCATGCAACCTGCGGTTTTTTTTTGATTTTTTTAAAAACTAAAAACAGGGCGAGCGCGCTGGAGATTGCGTCGCCCTCGGGATTTTGAGGGATCAAAATTAAGGGATTTACGCTTTTTTTAATCATCTCAAAAATTTGCTGTTTGGGAGTCAGAGCCATAACAATCAATTTAAAATTCTCCGCCTTAGGCGGAAACTTTTAATTTATAGTTGATATATCAATTTACAACAAGGGCTGAAAAATGTCAAGACAAAAATAATGTGCTATAATTACATTAGCTCGCCTAATTGGCGAAGCCTAATTTATGCTTACAGCAGAAGAAAAAAATTTCCTTTTGGAGATTGCCAGAAAATCATTAGGGTCGACGTTTTCAAGCGATGACAATTTTAATATTATTCCTAAAAAGTTGGCAAGCGAAAAACTGAAAGAGAAAAAATCCTGTTTTGTCACTCTTACCATTGACGGAAATTTAAGAGGGTGTGTCGGCAACATTACTCCTGCCCAGGAGCTTTATAAAGATGTAGCTGAAAACGCCAGAGCCGCTGCGTTTAGTGACTATAGATTTTCGCCCCTTGATTCAGAAGAATTTAAAAACACTGAAATTGAAATTTCTGTGCTTTCGCGGCCTAAAAAATTTACTTATCAAACACCGAAAGAACTACTGGATTATTTAAGCAAAAACAAGCCCGGAGTAATTGTCAGAAAAGGAAACCATTCGGCAACTTTTCTGCCGCAGGTCTGGGAAGAAATTAGTACCTCTGAAGAATTTTTAAACCACCTCTGTTTGAAAGCCGGTCTGCCAGCCGACGAATGGGGCCGCGGCATTGAAATAGAGGTCTACGGGGTAGAAAAGATAAAATAAAACTACAAAATTATGCCCGAAACAAAACAAAAACTTATTCTAATTGACACCAATGCGTTGATGCACCGTGCGTATCATGCTTTGCCGACGCTTACAACCAAAAAAGGAGAAGTGGTTAATGCGGTTTATGGGTTTACCTCAATTTTATTGAAGATTTTGAAAGAGCTTTCGCCGGACTACATTGTTTGCGCTTTTGACCTGCGTGCGCCGACTTTTCGGCATATTGAATTTGAGGAATATAAAGCGCACCGCGTCAAAGCTCCTGACGAATTTTATGCTCAAATTCCCAAAATCAAAGAAGTGATTGCGGCTTTTGGCATACCGATTTATCAAAAAGAAGGATTTGAAGCAGACGACATTATCGGCACCATAGCTCACGAAGCGCCAAAAATGTTTGAGAGTAAGAATTATGAGATTGTTATTTTAACCGGCGATTTGGATACTTTGCAGTTGGTTAATTCAAATGTCAAGGTGTACACTTTTAAAAGAGGAATAAACGACATTGTGCTTTACGATGAAAAGGCGGTTGAATCTCGCTACGGACTAAAACCTGTTCAGATGGCTGACTTCAAGGGTTTAGCTGGCGACCCTTCTGACAATATTCCCGGAATTCCCGGAATTGGAGAAAAGACAGCCGGAGCGCTTTTAAAAGAATTTGAAAGCATTGACAATATTTATAAAAATTTTGATAAGGTGGCTGAAAAAGTAAAGCCGAACATCGCCAAAAAGCTGAAAGAATTTGAGAAACAAGTTCGCTTTAGCAAATATCTTGCCACGATCAGACTTGATGCGCCGATTAAATTTGATTTAGCCAGAAGTACGGTCAAGCCACTTGAGCGGGAGAAAATCATAAAACTGTTTCAGGAGCTGAATTTTTTCAGCCTGATCAATAGATTAAACAACGGAAAAACCTCTGCTTCTCCTAATACGGCAAAAGCAGAAAAATCCGTTGAGGATAAGAATGTCAAAGAGGTGGTTTCAATTATAGAAGTTATAGAACAGATTAAATCCGAGGACAAATTTTCCTTTGATATAAAATACGAATTTAGGAACTTTAATTATCGTCTGGCGGTTTTGGAAATCTCCTGCGCTGGAAAAACAATGGAAATAGATTTTGACCGGAACAAAAAAGATTTTTTTTCTGTTGTTAAAGGAATTTTTAAAGATTTTAAAACAGAAAAAATCGGCCACGACCTGAAAACAAGCATCAAAGTTTTCCGCGGCTCTGGCATTGACTTTTCTTTTTCCGGAAAAGAATTTGACACAATGATCGCCGCCTATTTGCTTTCCCCTGGCAAAAGAGATTATAGTTTGGAAAAAATCGCTTTTGAGCATCTGGGAGCAGAAATTCAGACCGGCGATGGAGTTGCTTCGCGCGCAACCATAATTTTAAAACTTGCGGAAAACCTGCGCGCAGATTTGGAAAAACAAAATATGTTTTCTTTGGCTCGCGAGATAGAACTGCCGCTTACAGAAGTTTTGGCGGAAATGGAAATTAGAGGAATTAAAATAGACACCGAACGGCTGAAAAATTTATCGTTTAAAATCAACGCGGAAATAGGCGACTTAAAAAAGAAAATTTTTGCGCTTTGCGGCGAAGAGTTTAACATAAATTCAACGCGTGAGCTATCAAGAATTCTTTTTGAAAAACTGAAAATCCCGACAAAAGGAGTAAAAAAAACAAAAACCGATTATTCAACAGACGCCAGAACGCTTGAGCAGATAAAATTTCTGCACCCAGCCCCCCCGCTTATAGGCAAATACCGCGAACTTGCGAAAATAAAATCAACTTACGCAGACACATTGCCAGAGTTGATTAATCCTAAAACCGGAAGGATTCATACGACTTTTAATCAGACACTTACTGCCACAGGTCGGCTGTCTTCTTCGGACCCCAATCTGCAAAATATACCGGTTAAAACAGAAATCGGCAATGAGATCCGAAAAGCTTTTGTGCCGGAGAGCAATGGTTGGCAATTGCTTTCATTTGATTATTCCCAGATAGAATTGCGTATTGTCGCTTCTATGGCTGACGATAAAAAAATGATTGAATTTTTCAGTGCAGGCGGAGACATCCATCGCGAGACCGCGGCTGAAATTCACGGCATAAATCCAGAACGAGTGACAGAGCGAATGAGGAATGCGGCAAAAGCGCTTAATTTCGGAATAATTTACGGAATGAGCGTGCACGGTTTTTCCCAGGCAACTGGAATGTCGCAGGAAGAAGCGCAGGATTTTATAGACAGGTATATGTTGCGGTTTCCGCAGGTAGCGCGGTTTATAGAGGAGGCAAAAGAGGCAGCGAGAAAAAATGGCTATGCCCAGACAATTTTTGGCAGGAAAAGATGGTTGCCGGAGCTCGCCTCGCCGAATTTTCAGGTGCGCTCCGCGGCAGAAAGGATGGCGATAAATATGCCAATTCAAGGTACTGCCGCAGACATTATTAAGCTCGCAATGATTGCTGTCCACAAAAAATATAAAAATGATCCAGATATTAATTTACTGCTTCAGGTGCACGACGAATTGGTTTTTGAGGCGAAAAAAGAAAAAATTTTTGTATACGTTGAAGAAATTAAAAAAATTATGGAGAATATTTACAT
>CAZKGJ010000024.1:0-8968 GCA_964552415.1 uncultured Candidatus Saccharibacteria bacterium | reverse complement strand
AGGCAGACGCCTTTAATTTTTAATCATTTTATTTTGGCGCCTCTTAAAAGAAGTACTTTATATTGACTTTAGAAGCGCCAAAATTTAAGCGAGGCACGACTAAACTTTCTTAGAAGAAATGTACGAGCCGAGCGTATGATTAAAAATTTAAGGCACCTGTCTAAAACTAAGGGCGGAAAATCATTATTTTATCGGCGGATTAGCCATAATTTGCTTAATGATTTTTCCCAAACCCGTTTCTTTGGACCCGCTTACCAAAATTAAATCGCCTTCTTGAATTTTTGGCTGAAGCGTTTTTTCAACTTCTTCGGGATATTCAAACTCAAAAAGGCGGCTCCTGTCAAAATTCAAACGCTTTAATTCTTCGCAAACGAAATTGGCGCGCGATCCTACGCAAAAGACCAAATCCGGTCGCAGCTCAAAAATTTTTCTTGCGATTTCAAGATGGCATTTCTCGCACTGTTCGCCCAGATTCAAAATATCTCCGATAATCGCAATTTTTCTATCGCCTGCCGATTTGGAAAAACTATCCAGCGCCCTTATGGCGCTTTTGAAATTATAATTGGTTGAATTATCAATTATCACGCTGTTTTTTATGCCTTCAATAACATTCATTGTTCCCTTGGTTGGCTGATAATCACTGAAAGAGTCAGTAATTTCTACAAGGTTGATTCCTGCTTCTGTTCCCAATAACGCCGCGATCAAAACGCCGCAAACTTCTTTTTTGTTTATACTCCGGCTTATTCGCACCGGCAGCATACTGCCTTTATAGAAAATTTTGAAGCTGATACCAAACCTTTTTATTCCTTTTATCCCGCCGTTTGACTGTAGCAATATATCTCCGGCGAAAATATCTGCTTCCCCAGAAGAATAAGTAAGGATTTTATATTTTTCCTTTTTGAACAAATCAAAGGAGCTTTTATCTGACGATTTTAAAATCAATATCGCTTTGTTTGATAAAAATCTTTTAATGGTTTTTACCGCTTCCGGCTCAAAGCCGATTGCCCCTGGCAAGATAATCAAAAAATCTACTTTAAAAATTTTTTCAAGGTTTTTAATTTTTGAAAGCGCTTTTGGGTCGGGAATCCTGAAGACAATTATTTCGGGGTAATTTATTTTTTTACTGGTAATAAGCGATAAAGCGCCAAAAATTTTGCTGAGGAAGTTTTCGCCTGGCGCAGAATTTAAAATCGCGTCTGAAGCGTCTTTAGCCGTTTTAACCGAAACAGGTCGTCTTGCCACCAGAAATTTTTTTGACAATACGCTGATAATCGCAGGTGTTGGGTCAAATTCGCAGCCTCGCGAAAAAACCGCAATGATCGTGGGGTGGTACTTTTTGACAATTTGTTTTGCAAAAAAGGAAAGCATGATTCATCAAATATATAATACTTAATACTATTTTCTGTTCGCAGGAATTTCTAGATAGTTCACTAAAAATGTTGCAATGTCGTTAAATGTCGGCACGGCTGATGATTCCGCGAATCTCGCGTTTTCTGGTTCATCAATTTTAACCAGAATTATAAACTTGGGGTCCGGAAGCGGTCCGAATCCTACGAAAGTTTGAATTGTCTTGTCGGAATATCCGCGTTTGTCAACAAACGGCACCTGCGCAGTTCCTGTTTTTCCGCCAATCCAATATCCTTTAATCGCTGCTTTTTTTGCGTGCCCGTTTTCAACCACTCTCACCATCATTGCGCTTATTTTTGCCGAGGTCTCAGGAGAAACCACCTGGCGCACCGTCTCTGGCTTCGTTTGCTCCTCAGTGCCGTCTTCATGAATAATTTTATCAACAATATAGGGTTTCATCAACTTTCCGCCATTAACGAGTCCTGAAAAAGCAGTAATCAACTCTATCGGGGTTATCGCTATGCCTTGGCCGAAAGAAGCATTGGCATAAGCAATGTCCTTTTGCGAATCAAGGTTGCTTAAATCACCGGCAATTTCTCCCTGCAGTTCAATTCCAGTTGGCACACCAAATCCGAAATATTTAAAATAATCATAAAAAACGTTTTTATCAACCTGCGTTTCGGCAAATACTGCGCCTGTATTTAAAGATTTTTCAAGAACCTGAGTCATTGTCTGTAAACCGTTCGCCTTGCTGTCTGAATTTCTTACCGTCCATCCGTCAATTATCAAATTTCCGGTATCTTCGTAAACTGTGTCCGGACTTATCTTATTTTTATCAAGAGCGATTGCCAAAGTGAAAGACTTGATTACTGAACCCGGCTCGTACCTGTCTTGAATCGCCTGATTCCTGAAAACCCCTGCATCTTTTACTGCGGAATATTCATTTGGGTCAAAGTCCGGCCAATTTGCCATTGCCAAAATTTTTCCGGTCCTCGTCTCCATCACAATCGCGCTGCCGGAAACCGCCCGAAGCTCTTTGGCTTTTGCCGCAAGCGCGGTTTCCGTCTGGTATTGTATTGAGCGGTTAATGGTAAGTATAATATCGTCGCCGTTTATTGCCGGAGTATATTCTTTAGCGCCAAAAGAAATCAAGGTCCCGCCCAAACCCCGCTCAGTTTCTATCACCCCAGTTTTGCCTTCAAGACCATTGTTAAAGAATCCTTCAATTCCGTATTGGCCGATGCGCTTACTGCCGGAAAATCCTACAAAGCCGAGCACTTGAGATAAAAAATTATTTTCTGGCCAATACCTCCAATTTTCCGACTCAAATTGTATTCCTTTGATATCCAGCGATTTAATTTTTGAAACGGTTTCTTCTGAAACTCTTTTGGCAATCACCTCGTATTGGGATCCCGGTCTGCTTATTCGCTCTCTGATTTCTGTTTCCGGCAATTCCAAAACTTTAGCGAGTAGAGAAGCTGTCCGCTCAATGTCTTTTATCTGTACCGGAACCGCGTAAATAAGGTAGCCGAGTTTATTCATCGCTACGGGAAAATAGCGTTGGCTTCCCTTGTCGTTGATAAAAATTTCTCCCCTTGTCGGAAACAACTTGCTTAAAACCGATCTCTGTCCTTCGGCTAAAGCGATATAGACAGAGTGCTGAAATATTTGCCAATAAAATATTCTGGATAAAATCACGGCGGCTATTAAAAAAAATATGCCTAACAACAAATTGATTCGCCAGCCGCTGTTTGTCGTTTCAGTCATAGGCAATTTTAAATTGAAAAAGTAGATTAGCTATCTTTGGGCCAAACTGGAGGGGGTGACAGAAAGATATTGGCGGTCGGAAACCCGCAAAAAATTCAATTTTTGTATTTCTTCGGCTTTCCCAATTTTTTTAAAAGAAGAATTTTCCGCCACAATAATCCTATTTTTTTGATTTTCGGCTTTCAGTCGGTTGATTCTCTCCTCATAGGATTTTATTTCATATCCCAAAACCGCGGTGCTGTTTGCCTGGAAAAAATATGCGGCGGAAAAAAAAGCAATCGCAAGCAAAACAAAAATACTCCACGATGTATGATTGGGTTTAGGTTTGATATTTCTGTTTAGTAAATAACTGAAGTCTGCTCTCATATTTTTTCCGCTACTCTTAGTTTTGCGCTCCTTGCCCTTGGATTTTTCTCGATTTCTTCCAACGAAGGAGTCAATGGCTTTTTGGTGATTATTCTTAAAGTTTTTTTATGCTGGCAAACGCATTTAATTTCTTCCTTGCCGCAAATACAGTCCTTGCTCTCGCGCCGGAAAAAATTTTTTACAATTCTGTCTTCCAAAGAATGAAAACTGACAACCGCCAGCCTACCGCCGCTTGACAGGGTCTCCAGAGCCTGCGGCAAAATTTTTTCCAGATTTTCCAATTCATTGTTAACAGCTATCCGCAAAGCCATAAAAATTTTTGTCGCCGGGTTCGTCCGCCATTTTTTATTTCCATAAAATTTCTTGTATGCGCCTACCGCGATTTCGGATAGCTGTTTCGTGCGCAAAATTTTTTCGTATTTTCTCCTTGAGACGATCATCCGCGCGATTACTTTTGCAAGCGGCTCTTCGCCGTATTTTTTAAAAATCTTTTCTAATTCCTTTTCTGAATAAGAATTAACGATGTCTGCTGCGGTAATCTGCCTTGGGGAAAGCGGCCAATTCAAGCTCATAACAAGCGGCTCGTCATACTCAAAAGAAAATCCCCTACCACTTTTTTCCATCTGCGTGGAGCTGAACCCCAGATCAAGCAGTAATCCTTTCACTTTCCCTATTTTCTCCCTATTTTCCGCAAAAATATTTTTTAAATCCGCAAAATTGCCCCGAACTATTAAAATCCTTTCTCTAAAAAATTCCTTTAAATTTTCTCTTGCGGTTTCTACGGCTTTCTGGTCTTGGTCTATTCCCAACAATTTTCCCGAAGGAGAAGTTTTTTCCAAAATTTTAAGAGCGTGTCCACCATCCCCTATCGTGCAGTCAATAAAATTATCACCGGCTTTGGGATCTAAATATTTAATTACCTCTTTCAGCAAAACCGGAATATGCGCCATAATAAATTTAGATTGTGAAACAATCGCCTATACCCCCAATTCTCCCAATTGCTCTGCGATATCGGAACTTTCTTTTTCTGTCTTGTTTTTGTATTTATTCCATGCATTCTCGTCCCAAATTTCCAAACGGTTGTAAAGTCCGGCAATTACCGCCCTGTCTTTTAAAGAAGCGTATTCTTTCAGATAATCGGGTATTAAAATTCTTCCTTGTGAATCAATCTCGGCATCCATCGCGCCAGCCAGCATCAAGCGGCCAAAGGCGCGAGTGTTTGATTTGCTTATCGGCAGTTTGCTCAATTTTTCTGCCAAAATTTTCCATTCCTTTGCAGAATATAGAAAAAGGCAATTATCAATTCCGCGCGTTATCACTACCCTGCCCCCCAACTGCTTCCTAAATTTGGAAGGAATAGCAAGCCGTTTTTTGGGATCTATTAAATGCGAGTATTGACCGATAAACATATCCGCTTCGTTTAAATTAAAAGTTTAATATAGGTTATCCACTGTTTCTTTAATTTTTCCCCATTTTTATCCACTTTTAACCACTATGTGTAAATCATACTCCACTTTAAGAACCTGTCAACCCACCTTAAAATTATTTTAGCAAAAACAAAAAAACCTTTATTTAAAAGGTTTTTGGCAAAGTTCAACCAAGAATTATACACACCTTATCCACTTTCTGCTTTTTCAAAAACTCTTTTTTGAATATTTTTAATAATTCCTGCTAATGATAAAATCCGCCACTTTGGCGAAAAAAATTTTACTTTTTTCATTCAACCCGCTTTTTTCTAGCGCGGCATTGGACTTATACGAAAGTTTTTTTGCCAAATCCTGCGAATACTCCAGTGAACCGGTTTGTTTAACGATTCGGCAAATCTTTTCAATCTTGCCATTGCTGATTTTTTGATTGCCCAGCGCTGAATTTATTTCTTCTTTTTGTTTCGTATTTCCAAACTCCAATGCCTTTGCAATTAATAAAGTTTTTTTGCCTTCTTTTATATCTGCTCCGACTGGCTTACCGGTTTGTTTTTCTGAACCAAAAATTCCCAAAATATCGTCTTGGATCTGGTAAGCAATGCCGAGCGGAATGGAATAATTGCTCAATCCTTTCATCGTTTTTTTATCTGCGCCGGCAAGAATTGCTCCCAAATGAATTGGTCCTTCTACTGTATAGCGCGCGGTCTTATATTCCAAAATTATCAAAACATTTTTTTCGGAAATATTTTTTTCCAGCACTGCGGAAACATCGTAAAATTCTCCGATGGTGGTGTTAAAAATGATATTGCTTATCTTTTTAAACAACTTACCTTTAATCGGCTCCTCTAATCCGCTTTCTGCAATAACCTCGTTGGCAAAACTGAAAGCCATATTGCCGACAGAAATCGCCTGCGAATTTCCGTAATGAATTGCGCCACTTTCGGCGGTGAATTTTCCTTCCGCAGACCGCCGATAGAAATAATGCACCGAAGGATTACCGCGCCGCAGGTTGTCGCGATCTATGATATCATCGTGAATAATCAGAAATGTATGCATAAATTCAGTTGCCATTGCCGCTTGCATTGCTTGCTTCACATTTTTCCCGCCAAGGGCAATATACGTGTAATACATCAAGGCGGGCCTTATTCTTTTACCGGACTGCAAAATATATTTTTTGAGAGTTCCGACCATCCCGTACGCAACCGGAGAAATTTTTCCAGCTTGACGGATTTTCAGGTTTAAAAATTGTTCCAGCTCTTTATCAAATATCTTTTTAAAATTTTTTAAATCCTCCTCTATTTTCATATTTGGATAAGTTAAAATTTTTTTATCCGTTTCTGGTTTCAAATAATTTTACTATTCTGATAAAAGTTTAAAATAAAGATCGGCTCCGCCGGAATAATCTGTAGAATATCCATTTTGGTAAGTATCTATTGAAGATCCGCCCCACTGAATTAGATTATTATCTATGTTAACCTGAAAAGTAATTTTGTAATAATAAGCGGGATTAAAAGTAAACGCCGGAAAACCAATATAATTTAAATCAGCGTCTGCAGAAGGGGAAATATAAAAAGGCTCGCCCACTGTGTTGCTCATTGAAAAAAAACCATCATTGGATGCTTGTGTCCTGATTTTATATTCGTTGTCGGAAAAAGAAGCAACCACAAACCCCTTATACCGCACATCGCACTGGATACTGGCGATACATTTAACCCGCGCCGCAGCCTTGGTAAGCACGCCGCTCAATCCTTTACCAAGGGTTTGGGAAACTTGCGGCCAGTAACCGTCGCTTCCAAAATTCGTTGAACTGGCAAAATATGATTTTTCCAGATTTTGCAGAATAATTGGAGACCGCGGCTCAACGAGGCTCGCGGAACTCTGCGGCTCGGAGACCGAGCGCAGGACAAAATCCGCGCTGTTGTTGTCGCTGTCCCAGCTGTTTCCCAAATACTTGTCCGCGCCAGTGGCCATAGATTCAGAAGTGGAAGAAAAATTCGCTTTGCGTTCAAGGGATTGATTGGTTGAAGGGACTGGAGCAGAAGCGGTTTCGGGAGAATCGGCTGAAGACCCGTATCCGATTTTATCAATTTCGCCTCCGGTATTATTGATTATGCGGATATGCCCAGCGGAATCCGCCAAACCCCAATTAGCGGGATGCCTGTAATCCGGCTCTTTGCTTCCAGAATAATCTTTTCCGGACAATAGGAAAAATTTATGCGGAGCTATTACGCTGCCTTCGGGAATGCCGTCGTATGTCTTACTGCTCCATGTATCGCCGGTAGCTGATTTGTATTGCAGTTTCCACCCGCTAATGTTTATTTCCGAGCCGGTGGGATTATACAACTCCACAAACTCGTCGGTGGCGGTTGAGCCGGCAATCTGTATTTCAGAAATTACAATGTGGTTTACCGCAGTGTTTGCTGTTGCAGATGCCGTGTTGGAAATTTCTGAAAAATTTCCAACATCATCTTTGGTTTTTATAGCAAAAAAGTATTGCTTGCCGGAAAAAAGTGTGGTGGCAAAGCCGATTTCAATTTGTTCGGCGTTATTATCAATTGTTTCCGAAATTTGCGCAGCGTCTCGCCAGTTTATTTGGCTTCCATTTGCGCCCGTTTCCACAATTTCTTTTTCACCATAATGGATCTCGTAAGAAATATTTTTCTTCCCTGGCTTTGTCCAAGAAAGACCAATTTTACCCCGACTGTTTCCAGTAGTCGCGCTAAGATTGGTAATTTTTTCCGGCGCAACAGTATCAATTACCCAGGAAAATTCTTCGGGCGTTTCGTCAATGTTGTTAAACCGATCAGCAGCTTTTACTTTTAAGTTGTGATTGCCGTCCGGTAATTTTTCATAAATTTTATTTGCGTCGCAAGGACTAAACTCATTGCCGTCCAAACTGCACAAAAAGGTGGAATCGTCTTCAGAAGAAGAAAATTTAAACGAAGCTGTATTCGCCGATGTTTTACTCGGCGGACTTTCAATAATAGTTGTTTCCGGGGGAGTAAAATCGCGGGCGCGGCGATAAAAATAAAAAGGCGCAGGAGCCGGCTCCGAAATATTTTCTGAAACAGAATTGCTTAAATCTTGCGGCTCAACAGAAGGAGATGAAACTTCTGCGTTTGCGCCATCTTGGCTACTTTTATTTTCGGTCGTTTCACTAATTTTCCCAGCATTCTCGTTTTGGCTTGGCGCTTGTTTTTCTTCCAAAAAATGGTCTTTGTTGTCCACGCTCGCATCCTGCGTTTTGGCTTGCGAAGCATCAACAATATTTTCCGAATTTTTATCCTCTATTTTCTTTTCCGCTTGTTCAATTTGTTCAATATGCGGCGGCTCCACTTTAATCTGCCAAGAAACAATATCGTCGCCCAGCCAATTTAGATTGCCAGCGTCATCCTGCCAGACCGGACGCGCTCTAAAAAAATATTCGCCAGCAGCAGCCGGCGATTTGATTAAAAAATTAAAAGTGCCAAAAGAGTCTGGAATAGCTTGAAGCTCCGTCAAGTTTACCGGGCGAACCGAAGTCAACCAAGAAGAATGGTAAAATTGGTTAATATTTTCCGGCTGTAAATAAATATTAAGAGAAATTTTGTTCTGCCGCCAAACAGCAGTACCGGAGTTTTTAAACCGCGCGCTTAAACTAATCCCTTGATTGGCCGCAGAAATTATCGGAGTTGCGGATTGTAAACTCAGCTCAGCGTTATAAATTTGTTCCGGCGAGCTTTGTGTCTGTGGCACTGCTGTGGCTTTTGCCAACCGTATCGCTATAATGTTGCCGAAAGACACCACAGAACTTGCTGGAATCGCCTGGGACATATCAAAAACCAAAGTGTTTTTGCTGCTTGCTGCGGGAGCGATTGAGTAAGAAATTTTATCTTTTATTTGATTGACCCGAGAAACAATATTGCTTGCAGTAGCAAGAACCGTTGAATTTACCGAAGTTGCTGTTTTAATAGCCGGTTTGACAAAATAATATGTCGCGAAAGTGTCGGGCTTTTGAAGCGGCGCGGGATTGCGCTGCGCCTTTTTTACTTCGTCTTTGAAGAGCTTGATTACACCTGCGCCAG
>CAZKGJ010000023.1:0-9389 GCA_964552415.1 uncultured Candidatus Saccharibacteria bacterium | reverse complement strand
ACCCTCCATTGCTTATTCTCCTATAAACTTGTATAATTTTAGCGAGATAATCAATGGGTTTTATTTGCAGTAAATCAAAATGAATTATGAAAAAAGCAGAACTGATCTTCAATGTTTTATTACTGCCGGCAGATTTTTTGATGATTTTTTTTGCAGGGATCGCGGCTTATGCCCTGCGTTTTGAAAAAAGTATAGTGGAAATCCGTCCGATTATTTTCAATTTGCCCATTGGCAAGTATTTGATGATTGTTTTTTTAATAACAATTTTTTTTATTGCGATTTTTTCGCTTCTTGGGCTTTACAGTTTTAAAGCGAAAAGAAAATTTTGGGAAGATTTTTCTAAGACGACTATCGGAATTTCGGCCGGCATTATGATGGCGATATTTTTTACCTTCCTGACGCGCGAACCGTTTTCCTCAAGGTTTATTATTTTGACATTTTGGGTTTTTGCGGTTTTTCTCGTCCCGCTTGGCAGGATATTTTTGGAAGTTTTAAGAAAATGGCTGGTAGGAAAATATGGCTACGGCATTCATAGAGTTTTTATTGTCGGACAAAACTTTTTAAGTGTGACTTTAGCCAAAGAATTTCAGGCGAAGCCGTTTCTCGGCTATAGACTTGTAGCGCAAAGAGAGGTTTATTCCCTGGAAGATTTTAAAAAAACAGACAATGCGGTAGGTATTGACGAGGTAATAGTCGCGAGCTTGTCAATTTCAAAAAATCTTTTGCTGGAATTTTTGGACTACTGCCGAATAAATAGAATTGATTTTAAGTTTATCCCCGACTTGTTTCAGACAAAAGCTGTAAATATTGAGCTGGAGACCCTGGCAGGAATCCCAGTTTTTGAGATAAAAAGGACTCCGCTTGATGGATGGGGTAAAATTATTAAGCGCATTTTTGATATAGCGGGTTCCATAATTGGGATTATTATTTTTTCTCCGGCGATGCTTATAGCCGCTTTGGCAATAAAAATAGAGTCAAAGGGTCCGGCAATTTACTGCAATGAGAGGGTTGGGCTGGCTGGGAACTTCAATGTTTTTAAGTTTAGATCAATGAGGGCAGAGTTTTGCACCGGCAAGCAATTTGAGCCGCAGAATGAGCGCGCCCTGCGATATGAAAAAATGTTAATAAAAGAAAAGGGCGTGCGCAAGGGTCCGATTTATAAAATCAAAAACGATCCGCGCGTCACTCCTTTAGGCAGATTTATGCGCCGGACCAGCATTGACGAACTGCCACAATTTTTCAATGTTTTAAAAGGGGAGATGAGTTTAGTGGGTCCCAGGCCACACCAGCCACGCGAGGTTTTAAAATGCGGAGAATCCTATCGGAAAATTTTGTCAATTAAGCCCGGAATCACCGGTTTGGCGCAGATAGGCGGCAGGTCAGACCTTGATACGAATGAAGAACTGCGCCTGGATGCTTATTATGTTGAAAACTGGTCAATCCTTCTTGATGTACAAATACTTTTAAAAACTATACCAGCAGTAATTAGGAAAAGAGAAGCGGAATAAACTTCCGAAACCATTATGAAAGTTGCTTTGGTTCACGATTATTTGGTGCAATACGGAGGAGCGGAAAGAGTGCTTGAGGCGCTCTCGGAAATTTTTCCCCTTGCTCCGATATATACGCTCGTCTATGACTCAAAATTATTCAAAGACATTTTTGGCAAAAGAAAAATTTACACCTCTTTTCTGCAATCTCTCCCTTTTTCTAAATCGCATCACCGTTCTTTTCCGATTTTAATGCCGATGGCGATAGAAAGTTTTGACCTTTCCGCATACGATTTGGTAATTTCCGACTCAAACAGTTATGCGAAGGGAATAATTACTAACACAGAAACCCTGCATATTTCTTATTGCCATACGCCTATGCGTTACGCCTGGGACGATTGCCATAGCTACGCGCAGGCATTCCCGCATTCTTTTTTAACCAGAAAACTGGTGCCGATAGCGATGAACTACATCCGGCTATGGGACAAAATTTCCAGCGAGCGGGTGGATAAATTTATCGCAAATTCAAACTTTGTTGCCAAGCGCATCAACAAATATTACCGCAAGCAGGCAACTGTCATCTACCCTCCAGTTGACCTCTCTTTTTACAAAGAAGATAATAGTGACTGCAGAAAAAAAGAGGATTATTTTCTTATTGTCGGCCGGCTTATACCGTATAAGCGGTTTGATTTGGCGATTGACGCGTTTAATATTTCAGGGCTTCGGCTAAAAATAATCGGCGACGGCCCGGAAGCCAGACGGCTGAAAAAGAAAGCGAAAAAAAATATTCAATTTCTCGGACGACTGTCCGACAAAGAAATAAGAAATTATTACGCTCAGGCAAAAGCTTTTATTTTTCCTCAGGAAGAGGATTTCGGCATTGTTCTTTTGGAATCAATGGCGAGCGGCACGCCGGTAATCGCTTACCGGTCAGGCGGAGCACAAGAAGTGGTGAAAGAGGGAATAAACGGAGTTTTTTTTGACCGCCAGGATATTGATTCTTTAGTTCGTGCGGTTGAAAAATTCAACACGATAAATTTTAACCGCGATTCAATCCAAAAAACTGTTACCTGTTTTGATAAAGAAATTTTTAAAAAAAAGATAAGAAAATTTGTGGAAAAAGAGTGGGAAGAGTTTAGAAAAACGAAAAACTGAAAACTAAAAGCGGAAAAGATTTAATTTATTTCTACGATGGAACTTAAGGAATATATCAAAATTTTGCAAAAGGAGAAAAATCTGCTTTTTGGAAGCGCCGCAGTTTTGGTTTTAGCCGTAACATTTTTTTCCTTGACAAAACCGGAAACATTTGAAACCGAACTATCCTTTTTTGTGGCGAAAAACGGGACGCAGGAAACCGGCGATTACAAATATAGCGGATACTACGCGATTCAGGCATCTGGAGCCGTCGCTGAAAATATAAGCCAATGGCTCAAAAGCGCCTCGGTTGCGAGCGAAATTTATTCCCGCGCCGGAATAAACAGCAGTTCTTCTAGTCTCAGTACGCTTTCAAAATCTTTCAAGGCGGATAAATTCTCAAGCCAATATGTACGTATAAATTATAAAACCCGCGACCAAGAATCGGCAAAAAAGATCGCCGAAGCAACCGAAAACGTAGTTGGTGAAAAATTAGAGTCGTTGGAAAAATTGAGCAACGGAGAAGTATCTTTTAAAATAATCTCAAAAGCGCCTTTAATTATTAGGACTGCAGATAATGTTTTGTTAAATATTTTTTTAGCTGTCTTAGGAGGGCTATTTTTAGGAATTATGCTTGCATTAGCTAAAAATTATTTTTCTGATTCTTAGACGATATTTTTAGAGAATGGTGTCTTAAAATTTTTACAAAAGACATTCGGCAGGTGCTATTTTATTTTGAAGAAAGTTTTGTCCCGCCTCATTCAAATTTTGGCTCTTTATTAGATTAAGACAAACTACCTGTCGGTTTTGTCGCCAAAATACGCTCTTGTAAAAATTTTAAGACACCATTCTAAACAAATACCATGGTTATCGGAATTGATTCGCGCGCGATAAGCCAAGAAAAATATTCGGGCGTGGAAGAATATGCTTTTAATCTTCTAGACGCCCTTTTTAGCATTGACCGGAAAAACCAGTACATTCTCTTTGCCGCCGGAAAAAATTTAAGCAAAAGGTATACCACCTTTTCCTTTAAAGCGCAAAAAACCAATCCAAATGTAAAAGTCAGGCACTTAAAAACATCAAACCGCCTGCTTAACGCCTGTTTTAAGTTTTTAGGTCAGCCCAAAATTGACAAACTGATGATCGGGAATCCCGGTCTCAATTCAAATCAGTCCATAGGCGAATTCAAAGAAGAGAGCGGCAAAAGAGTAGACATTGTTTTTTCTCCCAATATCAATCTGCTGCCTGTATCTGGAGCATGCAAAAAAATTATCACTTTTCACGATCTTTCTTTCGTGCGCTATGACACTTTTTTTTCTTTTAAACAGCGATTCTGGCATAATTTTATCAATCCGGCTGCTTTGGCAAAAGAAGCGGACTTCATTATTGCTGTTTCTCAATCAACGAAACGCGATTTGGTGGAGATTTATAATGTTTCCGAAGAGAAAATAAAAATGATTTATTCGGGAATAAAGCCAGTATGCGGTATCCAGTCCCCCGTTTCCAGTATTGAAAAAATTAGAGTAAAATACAATTTACCGGATAATTATATATTGTATCTCGGGACAATTGAACCCAGAAAAAATATTACCGGTCTAATCAAGGCCTTTGAGTTATTTAATACTAAATACCGAATGCTGAATATCAGATATAAACTGGTCGTCGCCGGCACTAAGGGCTGGCTTTATGGCGACATTTTCAGAGCCGCCAAAAACTCCGCTTTTAAAAACGAGATAATTTTTACTGGGAATATTGCCGAAGAGGATAAGCCGTATTTGTACCGCGCCGCAAGAATGTTTGTTTACCCGTCGTTTTATGAAGGGTTCGGGTTTCCGCCGCTTGAAGCGATGTCAGCCGGAATTCCGGTGGTTGCTTCTGATTGTTCTTCCCTTACCGAAGCCGTAAGCGACGCAGCGCTGATTGTTAATCCGTATAATATCAGCCAAGTTGCATGGGCAATAAATGAAGTATTATCTTATGATAATCTGCAGGATAAAATGATTAAAAAGGGATACGAGCAGGTAAAAAAATTCTCTTGGGAAAAATGCGCGAGGGAAACGCTTGAAGTTTTTGAGGCAGTAAACAAAAAATAGAAATACTTTTGCCAAACTGGTAATAAAAATTGTATGTTAAATCAACCCAAAACCTATAAAATCGGCATTGATGCCAGAATGTATGGCGCTGAACAAACCGGCATAGGCAACTATATCAAACAGTTGATCTTTAATCTGGCTGAGACGGACAAGTTAAACGAGTATGTAATTTTTTTGAGCAAAAAAATTTTTGGCAATTTTACCTGTCCGAGCGAGAAATTTAAAAAGATTGCTGTTGGCGCGCACTGGTATTCCTGGCGCGAACAAGCTGTTCTGCCTTTTCAATTTTTGCGGGAACGGCTGGACCTGCTTCACTTTCCGCATTTCAATTCACCCATTTTGTATCCCGGAAAGTCTGTTGTTACCATCCACGATATCACCCCCTTTTTCTTTCCCGGCCACAAAATGAATTCCTGGTTTCGGCGATATATGTTTAAGACGGTTTTTGGTTCTTCTGTAAGAAAAACTGAGAAGATTATCGCGGTCTCGCAGTCCACAAAAAAAGATGTGGTAAGATATTTTTCCGTTGAGCCGCGAAAGATAGAGGTGATTTATGAAGGAGTCGGAGAAGATTTCAAAATTTTGCCGAATCGTGATAAAATTAAAAAAGACATTTCCGGCAAATACACCCTTGCCAAGCCCTTTATTTTTTACGCCGGAGTCTGGCGCAACCATAAAAATATTGTCGGACTCATAAAAGCCTTTGAAATACTTAAAAATAGGTTCGGATTGAATCTACAACTGGTTCTGGCAGGAAAAGAAGATCCGTATTATCCGGAAATATCTGAAACGATTAAAGTTTTTAACCTGGAAAATGACATCATTCGGCCGGGATTTATTTCAGAGAAAGAATTAACTTTATTCTACAACGCATGCGAACTTTTTGTGATCCCCTCGTTCTATGAAGGTTTCGGTTTAACAGGACTTGAAGCTATGAGCTGCGGCGCTCCGGTTGCGGCATCGGGCATTGCTTCGCTTAAAGAAATTTTAGGGCCAGCCGCAAAATATTTTGACCCGAATAGCCCTGAAGAAATTGCGCGGGCGATAAAAGAAGTTTTGGCTGATAAGCAGACAAGGGACAAAATGATAAAATCTGGTTTGGAAAAAGTCAAAAAATATTCCTGGAAGAAAATGTCCGAAGAAACCTTGAAAATTTATTTAAAAATCCTGGAAAAAAATGATAGAAACAAGGGCGACAAAATATAGCGGAGAAAAAATCGGTATCGTCAGTCCGTTTGTTTTGGATTTGTCTATTCGGCCAAAGGTGCAAAAAATCAACACCAGCCGCGTTTACGGTAAAAAAATCATCGGCATTTTAATTTTTTTGGCAGTTTTTGCGCTCACTGCCGCCGGAATAGATTTTTATAAGAAAATTAGGGAAATAAAATGGAGGATTTTAAATGTTCAGGCAATAGACGAAACAAACCTTGAGGAGATAAATAAAATACTCGATGTTGTTAAATATCTACCCGCGACTGGCGAAGCAGGAAAAATCAAAGAACTGGCTGCTGATTTTGAAAACTTTAAAAACATTCTGGGGTTTGATTGGCCAAAAAAATACCTTCTTATTTTTCAAAACCCTTCAGAAGCAAGAGCGACAGGCGGATTTATCGGCAGCATCGGTGTTTTAAAAGTGGCAAAAGGCAAGATTGAAAATGTTACGATAAACGATGTCTACGATTTGGACGGCCAGCTGAAAACCGATGTTGAACCGCCGGAGCCAATTAAAAAAATCAGCGCTTCCTGGAGTTTGCATGACGCAAACTGGTTTTTTGATTTCCCCTCTTCTGCCAGAAAGATATGGTGGTTTTATGAGAAAGCGGGAGGAGAGACCCCAGACGGAGTTATCGCGGTTAATCCAGAAGCGGTAAGAAAAATATTATCAATAACCGGCCCGGTCAAATTGGAAAAATACAACCTGGAACTGAATGAAGAAAATTTTATTGAAGAAATCCAAAGGCAGGCAGAGATAAATTATGACAAAACCATAAACCAGCCAAAAACGATTTTACCAGATTTTTTAAAAGAACTCAGGAATAAAATGGAAAACTTGTCTCTCGGTGGAAAAATCAGCATTGCCAAAACTTTATCTTTCGCGTTGGGACGAAAAGACATTCAACTATTTTTCCGCGATAGCGGACCGCAAGAATTCGTTTTAAGTCGCGGATGGGCAGCTCAAGTCAAAGAATCCGATAAGGATTATTTAGCGATAGTACATAGCAACATCAATGGATTTAAAAGCGATGCCATGATGGCGGAAGAAGCCGCATTGGTGTCAGAAATTTCTTCAGACGGCCAGATAATCAATACACTCACTATTTTTCGCAAAAACAGAGGCAGCGATAAAGAAGATGAATGGTATAATAAAGTTAACAGCGACTATTTGCGTATTTATGTTCCAAAAGGCGCCAAATTATTGAGCGCTTCCGGCGCGACAAAAGAACAACCGTTTCTAAAAGACCCCTCGGTTGATTATTCGCAATATTTTAAAGACAGCGATTTAATCAATTCGCAAAAAGTTACGGCGATTGACGAGACAAGCGGTGTGCGGACTTTTTCCGAATCCGGGAAAACTGTTTTTGGCGCTTGGGTTTATACAAGCCCGGGAGAAAAAACCGCTGTTTCTTTCCGCTATATTCTGCCGTTTAAAATTGACTTTAATAATTTTTCTTCCAAAAACGATTCTTATACCCTATTGGTTCAGAAACAATCTGGAAGCAAGCTGGAAAAAATAAATCATAAACTTACTTTTCCCGAAAGTTGGAAGCTGGCTGGCCAGACGATAAGCGATTCTATTTTTTCCGTAAGCGGAAATAAAATAGAAGAAGTTTTGGACGCAAAAACAGACAAGTTTTCCGGACTTGTTTTTTCAAGAGGACAATGACACAGGCAATGGCTTTGAATTTCTTAAAAGCATATTTTGGCGACCATACCGAGCAAATATTTTAGTCAACAAAGCAAAGAGCCAAAATTTAAGCGAGGCATGACTAAACTTTATTTCAAGGTAATGGCACCGGCCGAGCGTATTTTGAGAAATACAAAGCAATTGCCGAACTAAATATGCTTTCTCTTAAAAAAATAATTTTCAACGAATTTAGCAGTATCACTTCAGCGGCATTCGTCATAGCCGTTTTTTCGTTGGCGAGCAAAATTTTGGGACTCGCGCGTAACCGCATTTTGGCAGGAATTTTTGGTGCGGGAGATACCCTGGATATGTATTATGCGGCTTTCAGGGTTCCGGACACGCTTTTTAATCTTTTGATTATCGGAGCGCTGTCAGCCAGTTTTGTGCCGATAATTTCGGAATATCTTTACAAAAATGACAAACCTCGCGCTTGGGGAATAACCAACAATATTTTAAATTTGTTTTTAGCCGCGGTAATTTTTATAAGCGCGATTTTAATATTGGCTGTTCCGGTCCTTTTAAAGTTCGTTGTTCCAGGCTGGAGTGGGCAAAAGCTTTCAACAACAATTACCCTTACGCAGATAATGTTTTTGAGTCCGATTCTTCTTTCCTTGAGCGCGGTGATGTCTGGGGTTCTGCAGTCGGCAAAAAGGTTTGTCGTATATGCCGCAGCGCCGATTTTCTACAATCTCGGAATAATCATTGGCGCAGTAGTATTTGCCAGATTTTTCGGCGTTTACGGCTTGATATTCGGAGTTATTTTGGGCGCGGCAATGCATTTTTTGGTGCAGCTGCCCGCGGTCTTGTCGCTCGGCTATGGCTATAAATTTTCTTTTGATTATAAAAACCCCGAAATTAAAAAAATTTTTAAAATAATGGTTCCGAGAACTTTAAGTTTGGGAGTAAGCCAGATCAATCTTTTTATAATCACTTCTGTCGCTTCAACTTTAGCCGCCGGAAGTTTGACGATATTCAATTTTGCCACGGATATTCAGAGCATTTTTTTTGGCCTGATAGGGGTGTCTTTTGGGGTGGCGGCTTTTCCGACAATTTCTGCTTATTTTGCCAACGGCCAAAAAGAAAAATTTGTTGCAGTTTTTTCCCGCACCTTTCGTGAAATCGCATTTTTGATTGTTCCGGCAACCGCGTACCTGATTATTTTCAAGGCGGAAATAGTCCGGCTCACTCTGGGCGCGGGAAAGTTTGATTATACTGCTGCCGTTCTTACTGAAAAAACCTTGGAATTTTTGGCTCTCGGACTTACTGCCCAGGCGCTGATTTCTCTGGTTGTGCGGGCTTTCTGGGCAGCCGGAGACACTAAAACGCCGTTTTACACCAGCTTGTTCGGCATGGCGATAAACGCGATAGCGGCTATTTGGTTTGCAAAACCGCTTGGTGTGGCAGGGCTTGCAATAGCTTTTTCGCTTAACCAGATTGTTGGTTTTGCCTTGCTTATTTTTTATTTGCGCAAGAAATCCGGATATTTAGACGACGTTAACATCTTTCGGTCGTTTTTAAAAGTTTTGGCGATTACTCTGATAAGCGGCGCGGCTGTTTGGTTTTTACTGGGGCTGTTTCCGACCGAACTTGCCAAAGTAGCCAGCTGGCAAGTTCTGGTGCGGCTTATAATCGGCTCGCTTCTGGCACTGGCGACATTTTTATTTTTTGGCTGGCTTACAAAAACAAAAGAGCTTTTTATTTTCACTGCAGGTATAAAAAGACGGCTTTTCCGCACCGAATAAAAAATTGCGGAAGTCTGACTTCCATAAT
>CAZKGJ010000022.1:0-9488 GCA_964552415.1 uncultured Candidatus Saccharibacteria bacterium | reverse complement strand
TCCCAATTCTTTATTCTTAATTCTATTATAACAATCGTGTCTTGACAAGATTTGGCCGTTGCTATAATCTGAAATCAAGAAAAGAGGAGGGTTTTATCCCGAAATTCGGGACTGCTCTTTATAAAAAATTTACAGGAGGTGATGAGTGATGAGTTTGGACAAGGAAACAAAAAAGTTGGGACAAGTAGCCTCCCGAGTCGTAAAAGAAATCAGAAAACGATTTAACAGAGGCGACTTGGCCGGACTGAGCAAAGCATCTGTGATGGTTTTTGCCAACAGGTTGCTCGCCGAAAAAGGACTAAACGCAGAAGTGGCAACTGATAATTGGCTATTCCCTAAAGTATCGGCAGCTTCAGAGATGACAGAAGAAGCGCTGATGCCTGATATTAGCGCTGCCATTGTTCTAAGTCAAAGAGATACTGACAAAAATCTTCTGCGGACCGCAATCGGTTTGATAAGCCCATGGGATAGCGACGCGCTTGTTGCGGATGCAAATGGCAGCTATTTATTAAAAGATAACCGGCTGTTTTTGATCAAAGATGTTGATACGGCATACATGGAAACCCCACCGCGAGTAAATATCTTTGGGCAAAAAGGCGGAGAAAAATATCACTGGACTTATATGGGATTGCTTATCGTGGAACTTAACGACAAACTGATAAGAACCCAGAATGATATGGGGCCGCACGCTTTGGTTAATAGCTGGTTTACAGGCGCAAGAATTTCTGGCAATTCTGCTACGCTCGTGCCAAGGAACGCGATTTGTTCCGAGCCGTTCTGCAATAACTCAAAAAATGAGGCGGCTATCTGGGCGCTGGAAGTAACCAACAAAAATTTGCCGCAAGACAAACGATTGCAAATTCTGGACATGTCTGGACAACCAGCATTTACCGGCGACAGTATGCACACGGTTGGAGGTGCATGCCAAACATATTGCGCCGAAGGTTATGCTGTCGGATTTAATCCGGAATCGTTGAGCCTGGTTTTACGCGAACTTAAGGCGGCATCGGAAAAAGTCATACCCGACCCCAAGCGTACAAACAGAAAGATAGAAAAATTAAGGAGAAACCTACAGCAATTCAAAGGTTAAAAATATCAAGCGGAGCAATTTATCCAAATAGCGATATTTGATAGCTCTCCGCTGTTTTTTTGACAAAAAAGCATTATTTTGATAGTCTGAAATTACAAAAGGAGAAGGACACTTATGAATAATTCAAAATTTAACTGGGAAAATTTTCTACTGGAGTATCTATGTGAAACAGCGAGTAGAATTCGCGAAATTGACAGGCAAGGCGGCGGACGCAAAATCCTGGGAGGTGTGAGAGGCCGGCCCGATGACGAGGAACTGGAAATAGACCAAGTCGGCGAAAAGATTTTGGCGGGAAAAATCAAAAAACACAAACTTTCCATCAAAGTTTTTTCAGAGCATGGCGTGTTCGGCGAGCAAAATAATCCTGAATTCTTCGGCGCACTGGATCCTTTTGACGGCTCAGCGTTTTTTAAAAGGGGATTGCACAGGAATTGGTATGCCGCCTTGGGTATATTTGACAAAAAAAGCAATCCGGTCGCGAGCGGAGCAGTTGATATTCTGGGAAACTTTATTTATCTTGCCATTGAAAAAGGAAGCTGGCGGATTGATCTTGAGTCGGGAGATAAAACAACACTCTTGCCATCCCAAAAGAAAACATTGGATGAAAAATCGGCAATCTCTGTAGTGTTTTACAAAATGAGGCGGGCAAAAGCTTTCTTTGAAGAATATAAAAGCTTCATATCCAAACTGGCCGATACCTGTCTCCTGATAGACGGTTCAAATCCCCTGACTGTTGCCAATGTCGCCGAAGGCGGAATTGAGTGCTATTTGATTCTCAATATGCCGAGGATTGAAATTGATACTACACTTTTTATCGCGCAAAAAGCCGGATGCCTGATGTCGCTTTTTGGGCGAGGTGGAAAAGGAAAAATAAAATCCGAGCCGTACAGATTTTTGCCCGGCAAGCAGGGGGAGAGAGTTGATGTGATATGTTCGGCCAACTGGGATATCGCAAAAGACGCTTTCAGGAAAATGGAAAATTGATTTTCGGAAATGAAATTTCAGCGTGGAATCGCGCGGTTCCACGCTATTTTTTTGACAAAAAAATAGCGCCAGTTTTTAAGCTGACGCAGGGAAATCTCAAATCTCTATATTTGTAAAATATTTAAAATTCAAGATGTCATTTATTACAGAGAACATCGCAGTTATTAGTGTAAATGCTAGTGTTTCCATTGGAGACGCTTTAAGCACGACACCAAAAAACAACGCTGTTGCCAAAGTACTTATTACTCCCACCGCTATCTTTAATTAAAAGCAAAAAGAGCCAAATAAATGCCGCAATAATTGATTTTGAAAGAGCAACAGATCAGCATAGCAGATTTTGACAAAATGTCAAGGGGGCGGTATGATGGCTGTAGAGATTACACCATAATAATTGCATGAAAACAATCAGAAAAATATCGTTGCCGGGATATTTAAAAAGATATTTTTGGGATGTGGATTTTGCCATACTCGACGCGGCAAAATATCCATATTTCGTCATTGAAAGGATTCTGGAATATGGCGATCAAAACGCCGTAAAATGGATGATAAATAATTTCAAGAAATCCGAAATTGAGCGCACGCTTATAAAAAAACGCGGCCTTTCCCCCAAAAGCGCGAACCACTGGGCGCTAGTGTTTAATATCCCCAGGGGTAAAATTATATGTTTGAAAAGGTCTTATCAAAAAATGAAAGAGAGACACTGGCCTTATTAGGACAGAGCGGGATTCTGCAAAATAGTTATATGGCCGGCGGCACGGCCTTGGCTTTGCAGATTGGCCATAGATTTTCTTATGATTTCGATTTTTTCACCGCTAAAGAATTCGATGAGAATATTATGGTACAAAGGATAATCAAGCTCTTGCCCGATTTCCGATTGGAGAAAAAAGATTGGGGCACCGTTTTGGGATACGCAGGCGAAAGCCGCTTCAGTATGTTTTTTTACACTTATCCGCTTCTTTTCCAAACTCACGGCTTTTCAAACGTCGAATTGGCTGATATAAAAGATATTGCCGCGATGAAAATATCCGCTATAGCCGACAGAGGAATAAAACGGGATTTTATAGATCTTTATTTTATCGTAAAAGTTGAGAAAATTTTGACTCTTACGGAAGTGATTAAGTTGTATGATAAAAAATTTAAAATTCTTAACCAGAATAAACTGCATATATTGAAAAGTCTGCATTATTTTAAAGACGCGGAAGAGGGAGAAATACCCAAAATGATTAAACCGGTTTTCTGGCCCGAAGTAAAAAATTTTTTCAAAGATGAAGTAAGGAAGTTGAGTAAAGAATTGTTATAGTGTTTCTTGAATACCGGCGGAGATCTCGCGACCTCCGCTTTTTTTGACAAAAAATTCAAATGATGTATCATAAATGAATAGAAACTCTGGCTGATTCTAAGATTTAAAAATATGCCGATAAAGATAAAAAAAGCGACTAAGAAAAAATTAAATAAATTGGTTAAGGCGCCTAAAAAATTCGTTTGTTTCGGCGGCGGAAACGCGATGCCCAAAGCGATTTTGGAGCCACTGACGAAATATCCAGTTAAAATTACCTCCGTTACTTCAATGGTTGACAACGGCGGTTCGGCCGGCCAATTGCGTGCTGATTTTAACGTTTTGCCACCCGGAGATATCCGCCGGCATATTTTAGCTCTTTCCAAAGCTCCGGAATGGAAGAAAAAACTCTGGACATGGAGGTTTGGGCGTGAGGTTTTTGATGAAGGGCATAAAGGCCATAATTTTGCCAATGTTTTTATTGGCGGTCTTGAATATATTTTACAGGATCATGCTAAAGCAATGGAGGTTGCTCATGAATTTATGGAGGTTGAAATCGTACACGACATCATTGTAGCTAAAGGTAAGGCAATGCCGGCAACCACTGACAAGACCCAGATTTATGCCAAATTGGAAAATGGTGAAATTATCAAAGGCGAAGATGAGATTGATGTTCCTCGTCACCACGACCCTAACCTGAAAATCAAAAAAGTTTGGCTGGAGCCAAAAGCCAAAGCCTATCCGCCGGTTTTGAAAGCCATAGCCGAAGCAGACATTATCACTATCGGTCCCGGGGACTTATATTCTTCTTCAATTCCGTGTGTTTTAATGGGGGGAATGGCTGAAGCTCTTTGCAAAACCAAGTCCAAAAAAATTTTTATTACCAATACAATGACCAAACTCGGCGAGACCAATGGTTATTCGGTTTTGGATTTTACAAACCAAATGGAAAAATATATGGGTTGCCCGCTGGATTTTGTCATTTACAATGCCGAAATTCCGGACAAAAAGCGACTTGCCGAATATAAAAAAGAAGAGCCGAGCGTGATTGAATTGGTTAAGGTAGATAAAAATCTGCCGCCGAAAAAATTTATCGCCACGAAAATCTTAACCAAAGAATATCCGATAGTTTACGATCCGGAAAAATTGGTAAAAATAATAATGTCTTTGGTGTAATTAAACATTAATTTAAAAATATGCAAGCGATTTTATTGGCAGCCGGCGAATCATCCCGATTCTGGCCGCTCGGTGAAAAAAAACATAAATCCCTTATCAAAATAATGGGAAAGTCATTGATTGAATGGACCATTGAAGCAGTGGCCCAGGCAGGAGTCAAAGATATAATTATTATTCAGTCGCCGAATTCCGGATTGGAAAAACATCTTGGTGACGGCGAAATTTTTGGCGTAAAACTTTCTTATCTCGTTCAGAAAGAAGCCAAAGGCATGGGCGATGCTGTAATGCAGGCCGAATCTTTAATTAGGGATTCTTTTTTTGTTTTGAATCCGAATATTTTCAATGCCGATAAATACCTCCGAGAGGTGATTGCCAAGCAGAAAACAACTGGCGCCAAAATGGTTTTACTCGGCGCCAAAACCGACAAACCCTGGAAATACGGAATGGTGGATTTCAAAGGCGATAAGGTAAGTTCAGTCGTTGAAAAACCGACTCCGGGTAAAGAACCGTCTAATATAAAAGCGGTCGGAATTTATTTATTACCCAAAGATTTTTTTAGGTATTACCGGCGGGTCAAAGAACATATGTACGCCTATGAGGATGCGCTCGGTCTTTATATGAGAGAAAACGATGTTCGGTTGGTCATTGCAAAAGAAGACACTCCGAGCTTGAAATATCCCTGGGATTTGTTTAAAACCAACCAGCTGATGATGGACGCGATGCTCAAAAAGCAAAAAATCGCGAAAAGCGCCGAGATTGCACGAAGTGCTGTTATTGATGGTCCGGTCTGGATTCGGGAAAACTGCATAATTTTTGAGCATGCGGTAATTAAAGGGCCATGCTATATTGGCAAGGGATGCACCATCGGCAATAATACTTTGATAAGGCGATACACCAATTTGGAAGACGGAGTGATTATCGGCGCCAATGCCGAAGTGACAAGGTCCATTTTCCAGACCAACAGTCATACTCATTCGGGATTTTTTGGCGATTCAATTGTCGGAGAAAACGCGAGAATCGGCGCCGGCACTATCACTGCAAATGTCCGGGTTGACCGAAGGGAAATCCGACCAGTGATGAAAGGCGAGCGGGTTGAAACAAAACTTACGGCACTCGGCGCGATTATCGGAGACGGAACGCATCTGGGCATCGCGGTTAATCTAATGCCAGGGGTTTTAATCGGAGCGAACTCAAAAATCGGTCCAAATACTCTGGTGCGGGAAAATGTTGCAAGCAACACTTTGTGTTATACGGAATTCAAAAACGTGGTGAAAAAAGCTACCAAAATGAGATGATTAAAAATTTAACACCTTGATATTTCTGTATGCTCAAAGCAATAATTTTTGACGCCGACGGCACACTCTATAATGTCAAAACCAAGCGGGCTTATTCTTTGGCCGCTGATTTTTTATCGGGAAAAACAGGCATTCCGTCAGAGACAATAAACACGGAATGGAAAAAGACCGTTGATGAAATTAAATCATCAGCTAAAGACGCGACAAATCCAGAAAAGCGCCAGAGAAAATACTCGTTGGAAAAAATGCTTCTGGGGTTCGGAGTTCCTAAAGAAAAAAGCGAGGTATTAATTTATGAAGCACTCAGGATTTTTTGGCCAGCTGTTTTAGAAGATCTGGAAATTTTTCCGGAAGTTTCGGAAACTTTGGAAAAACTCGGCAAAAAATACAATATCGCCGTTACTAGCGAGGAATTCAAAGAAAACCTGGTTTTAAAACTTAACCACGCTTTAGGTAACTGGAAAAAATATTTCAAAATTTTAATCACGCCCGAAGACACCGGCGCTATGAAGCCATCGGAAAAATATTATGAGGCGGCGATGCGAGAACTCAGACTTAAGAAAGACGAGATTTTAGTGATAGGGGATTCGGAGGAACGCGACCTTCTGCCTGCGCAAAACCTCGGCATTAAAACAATAAAAATTTCTCCATGCGAATTTTCAAAATTGACAGAAATAATCCGGACAGAAAAATAATTTCGCTTGCCGCAAAAATTATTAAAAGCGGCGGCATTGTCATCTATCCCACGGATACGATTTATGGCATCGGCGCCAGCGCCTTGAATGAAAACGCAGTTAAAAAAATATATGAAATAAAAGGACGCAAGGAAAATAAGCCGCTTTCGGTGATTGTTTCTGATATGAAAATGGCAAAAAAATATTGCCGGATCAATAAAGCCCAACAGGAAATTTTTACCGCGCTTTTGCCAGGGCCTTTTACATTGGTTTTGCCGAAAAAGCACGCTGTCAAAATTTTTGCCAGAGGCGAAAAAACTCTGGCAATCAGAACCCCAGAATTAAAAATCACAAAAATGCTCGCTATGTATCTAAAAATTCCTTTTACCGCAACCAGCGCCAATATTTCCGGGCTTCCCGGAAGCGGCGATATTAAAAAAATTCTGAAACAGCTTAAAAACAAAAAAAACCAGATTGATTTGGTTTTGGACGCGGGTGTTTTGCCAAAAAGAAAACCGTCAACAATTATTGACTTGACGGCCAAAAAACCAAAAGTGATAAGGAAATAGCGGAAGGGACATTTTTTTGATATAATTGTGCCCCTGGAGAGAGTCGCCCCATCATCCGACGGGGCGCCCCGAGTTTATCTCGGGGCGAACATCATGATTTTTGGGTGCCGAAGGAGGGGGTCGAACCCTCATGAGCGTAAGCTCGTACGATTTTGAGTCGTATGCGTCTGCCGGTTCCGCCACTTCGGCCTGTTTGTTTGATTTTAGCGGAAATCTATTGAAATATGGTAGCAGAAAAAAAGGAGAAGGTCAATGTTTGTATGAATCACGAATTATGAATCAAGAATCACGGAAAATTAAAAAATCTAAATCCATGATTCATGATTCGTAATTCATGATTCGTGCCCTATGGCAAAAATCATTGGTATTGTCAACCAAAAAGGCGGAGTCGGAAAAACCACAACCGCAGTAAACCTCGGCGCTTATCTTGCCGCAAGTGGCAAATATGTTTTGCTTATTGACCTGGACCCGCAGGCAAATGCTTCAAGCGGTTTAGGGATAAAAGTGAAAGAAGGCGAACCGTCGCTTTATGAGGTTTTAATTTCCGGAGCGGAATCTGGGTCTGCCATAAAAAAGACAGCTATTTTCGGCTATGATATTTTTCCTTCCACTCCGGATTTAGCTGGCGCGGCAGTAGAGCTGGTAGGAAGGGAGAACCGCGAATTTGCTTTGTATAATCTTTTGCACGATATAAGGAATTCTTACGACTATATTTTGATAGATTCTCCTCCGAGTCTGGGAGTGCTTACCATAAACGGATTGGTTGCGACCGAACATCTTTTAATTCCCACGCAGTGCGAATATTACGCGCTTGAAGGTTTGGGGCAATTGCTTAAAACCGTGGAGCTGGTCAGGTCCAATATCAGCCATCCGCTTGAAATTATGGGTCTTGTTTTGACTATGCACGACAAAAGGAATCTGCTCTCTCGGCAGGTGGAAAAAGAGGTGCGCAGAAATTTTTCCGGAAAAGTGTTTGAAACCGTAATTTCCAGAAACGTAGAGCTTGCCGAAGCGCCTTCTTATGGCAAGCCGATATTTTTATACAAGCCGAACTCGGTTGGCGCGCGCTCTTACGCCAATTTGGCGCGAGAAATTATCGCAATGGAAAAGAAAATAGAGTATCCGAAGTTTACGATTTGAATTTTTAATTTTATAATTTTTAAATTATGTCCAAAATTGCTTTAGGACGCGGTTTAAGCTCTCTTATTCCGCAAAAATCACTGCTTCCCAACAAGCAAGACAAGCAAGCCGCGAAAAAAAACATTAAAACCGGGGTGCAACCAAATACGCAAAACGGCGGCTCAGAAATTTTAGATGTTGATGTTGAAAAAATTTCCAAAAATCCGGCGCAGATGCGCAAATCTTTTTCAAAAGAAGCGCTGAAAGAGCTTGCGGAGTCAATAAAGACCCACGGCGTTATCCAGCCGCTGGTGGTTAGCGCGCAAAAACATTCTTCGGGAGACAAATACCAGCTTATTGCCGGCGAGCGCCGGCTTGAAGCGGCTAAAATAGCCGGACTTACAAAAGTTCCGGCAATAGTGCGCAAGTCGGATGGTCAAGAAAATCTGGAGTTGGCTCTTGTTGAAAACATACAGAGGGAAAACCTGAACCCTATTGAAGAAGCCGAAGCGTATAAAAAATTGCAGGATGAATTTAACCTGACCCAAGAAGAAATCGCGGTTCGCACCGGCAAATCCCGTTCGCGCGTGGCAAATTTCCTGCGCCTGCTTTCTTTGCCCCTGGAAATCCAGAAGGCGATTTCGGAAAATAGAGTTTCAGAAGGACACGGCAGAGCGATTCTATCTTTGACCAATCCGGAAAAACAAAGAGGATTGTTTGCCGAAATTTTAAAAAGCAATCTAACTGTGCGCCAGGCAGAAGAAAAAGTAAAGCTGGTTTCCGTCTCAGGCCACACCAGAAAAATCGGCCGGCAAAAATCTACCTGGAGCGAAACAGAAGAAACTCTTTCGGACTTTCTGTCAGTAAAAGTGGAAATTAAAAAATCCGGCAGAGGTGCCAGGATCAGTATAAATTGTTCTACAAAGGAAGATGTGGATAAGGTAGTTGGCAAGATTTTAGAAAAAGTAGTATAATAAAAACAGTTTATTGGTAAGTAGATTTTAGCTATTGGACTTATGGAAATAAACGAAAATAAATTAAAAGAAATTTTAGAAAAACAAAAGGAAGATTATAAACGTTATTTGAAAATACTCCACGAGGATTTTGGTTCACAGGGTAAGCTTATAGCTGAAAAGTATGCCTCCATCAAAGAAACTCTTGATACTCATACCGACCAAATTGCATCCATCAAAGAAACCGTGGAAAACCATACCGACCAAATTGCATCCATCAAAGAAACTCTTGATACTCATACCGACCAAATTGCATCTATCAAAGAAACCGTGGAAAACCATACCCAAATAG
>CAZKGJ010000021.1:0-9973 GCA_964552415.1 uncultured Candidatus Saccharibacteria bacterium | reverse complement strand
GTCCTGACTAACTCCTGCTCTCGCCTATTTTGGGATAGGTCAATTTTTTCTGACATAACAAGATTTGTCGCCATACTTTTGTCTTCTTTTGAAATAATTTTCCCTTGGCCGATTTCTGCCGCAGAAACGATTTCCGGATAGCGCTCTTTATCAAGTTTTGCCAGGCGGTACCCAGCCCCTTCTCCGGGCGTTGCTTCAAGATTATAGAGATTATCTGTTTCTTTCTGATAGGAAATAATTTTTTCGCGCATAAAATTCAAAATTTCCAAGGCGAGCGATTTCCCCTCTTCTTCTGCAATATTTTTGCCGATAAAATTTACCAATAATTCGTTCATCCCGATTATTCCTATGGTGGAGAAATGATTGCCCCAATACTGGCCGCGCTGCTTTTTGATATTTCCGAAATAATACCGACAATACGGGTACAGTCCCTGCTCGGTAAACCGTTCAAGTGTTTTTCGTTTTATTTCCAGGCTTGTTTTCGCGAGCCCCATCAGTTTGTCCAACCGTTCAAACAAATCCGCCTTATTTTTTGCCAAATATCCCAACCGCGGCAGATTTAAGGTAACAACGCCGACCGAACCAGTCAAAGGATAAGCCCCGAACAAACCGCCGCCGCGCTTGTAAAGCTCGCGGTTGTCCAGCCGCAGGCGGCAGCACATACTTCGCGCGTCTTCGGGGTTCATATCGGAGTTTATAAAATTGCTGAAATAAGGAATTCCGTATTTGGCGGACATTTCCCATATTGGCTCCCAATATGGATTGTCCCAGTCAAAATTTTTGGTGATGTTATAGGTCGGGATGGGAAAAGTGAAAACTCTACCCTGCGCGTCCCCTTCAAGCATCACTTCGGCGAAAATTTTATTTAAAAGATTCATCTCTTGTTGAAAATCTTTATACTGCTCTTTTTGCGGCGCTCCGCCGATAATAACCGCTTCCTCGCCCAGGGTTTTTGGGGGAACTAAATCCATTGTAAGGTTTGTAAACGGAGTCTGAAACCCGACCCTGGTCGGAACATTCATATTGAAAAGGAATTCCTGAAATGCCTGTTTTATCTCAGTGTAGGTAAGATTGTCATAACGGATAAAAGGAGCGAGTAAGGTGTCAAAATTGGCAAACGCCTCTGCTCCTGCCGCCTCGCCCTGAATGGTATAGAAAAAATTTACAATTTGCCCCAGAGCGGTGCGAAAATGCTTCGGCGGCTTGCTCTGAATTTTTCCCCCTACCCCGCCGAATCCCCTGGTAAGCAGGTCTTTCAAGTCCCAGCCGCAGCAATAAACCGCCAAAATTCCCAAATCATGAATATGAAAATCCCCTTCTTCATAAGCGTGTCTTATCGGAGGAGGATATATTTTTTCCAACCAGTATTTCGTAGTGATGATGTTTGCGATATAATTATTAAGTCCTTGCAGGGAATATGCCATATTGCTGTTTTCATTGACGCGCCAGTCAATTTCTTCCAGATAATCATCCACAAACATCGTGGATTTTTTAATCAGCTTTTCGCTTTCCCGCAAAAACCTGTGCTGTTCGCGGTAAATGATATAGGCGCGCGCGGTCTTAAACAAGCCGTTCTTCATCAAAACCTCTTCTACAATATCCTGAATTTGTTCCACGGTCGGCACCGTATGGCCGTCAAACCGGTTTTCCAGAATCACCACTACCTGTGAGGAAAATTCCAAAGACTTTTTCTTTACATCCGTCTCCAAAATTTCTCCGGACGCGAATAAAGCTTTTATTATCGCGTTATTGATTTTGGTCTCGTCAAAATCCACGATTCTGCCGTCTCGTTTTTTGACCTGGTTTGATTTTATGGAATATTCTTTCTTTTTGAACATAGATTTGTAGCACTTACCCTTTCTTTAATTTTTTTCTGATAAAAGCAGGAATGTCCAACTCGTCAGAACCGGGAATCTGGTCCAGTTTCGGTTCAAATGTTTTTATTTTAAGCATTTCGCTTCTGTCTGCCGGCTTTACCTGCTCGGCAGGATTTTTTTCAGCAAAAGAACTTGTTCTCGGTTCGTTCGCGAAACCGCTTGCCATAACCGTAATTTTTATTTCGCCTTTTTTAAGACTGTCGTCAATTACCGCGCCAAAAATAACTTTCGCGCCCGAATCCACCGAAGAGGTGATTACCCGCGCAGCTTCGTTGACTTCCATCATTGTAAGATCCATTCCGCCGGAGATATTGAACAAAACTCCTCTTGCGCCGTCTATAGAAAGTTCCAAAAGAGGACTATTAATAGCCGCTTTTGCCGCTTCCACCGCGCGATTCTCACCCGAAGCTATACCGACTCCCATCAGGGCTGAGCCGGCGTCTTTCATAACCGCTTTAACATCGTTGAAATCAACATTAACAATCCCGGGAACAGTAATAAGATCTGAAATACCCTGCACCGCCTGCTTTAAGACATTGTCAACGGTTTTAAACGCATCTATTAAAGAAGTTTTTTTGTCAATTATCTGAAGCAGCCGCTCGTTGGGAATAACAATACTTGTATCAACCTTGTTTTTTAACTGCTCAAGTCCTTCTTCGGCAATTCTCGCCCTTTCCGCTCCTTCAAAACTGAAAGGTCTTGTGACCACCGCGACAGTAAGGGCTCCGAGTTCGCGCGCAACTTCTGCAACAATAGGAGCTGCGCCGGTTCCTGTTCCTCCACCTAGGCCGCAAGTGACGAAAACCATATCCGCTCCTTTAAGCGCTTTTTCAATATCTTTTTTGCTTTCTTCGGCAGCCGCTCTGCCGATTTCAGGGTTCATTCCTGCGCCGAGCCCCCTGGTGATTGACCTTCCGATATGGATTTTTTCAGTGGCTTGGCTGTGATGAAGCGCCTGCGCATCGGTGTTTATGGCGATGAAATCAACGCCTTTTATTCTTGAATTTATCATCCGGGAAATGGCATTGCCGCCGCTACCGCCCACGCCGACAACTTTTATTCTGGCAAAGGTTTCAATTTCCGGTTTTACTTCTGGCATAATATTGTTAATAAATATTCTCGCTTATCTGTTTTACGGTTTAATTATATTCCTAAAATTTATTTTGAGCAAGAAACTATGGTAAAAATAACCTGAACCATTCTTTTATTCTTTTTATAATCTGCCAGCTATGCGGTAGTCCAAATACAGAATCCTTTTCATCTTGGTCAATCTGCCAAAAAATGAGACCTGCGGCGGTAGCGAAACACGGGTCCGATATTTTATCCACTATTCCCCCCATATCGTTGGGCACTCCGATTTTTGCCGGAAGCCGCAACGTCTTTTTTGCGAGCTCAATCGTTCCGGGAATCTTTGAACCGCCTCCGACAATTACTGCTCCTTCAGGAAGCATACCATCTTTGTCAATGGTTTTCAGCTCTTTGTTGATATAGTCAAAAATCTCTGACAGCCGCGCTTCAATTATCTCGGATAAATAATGTTTGGAAATAAAAATGTCTTTGGTGTTTATGTCGTAATCTTTGAGATTTATTTTATCTTTCTTATTTACTTCTTGTGAAAATGCAAAGCCGAAATCTCTTTTTATCTTCTCGGCGGATTCGGTAGAAATCCGCAGACCAAGTGCTATATCGTTGGTGACATGCGCGCCTCCGATGGGAATAATCTTGGTATGCAACAGCGATCCTTCTTCAAAAATCGCTATCCCGGTAGTGCCAGCTCCGATATCAATCAAAACAACCCCTGACTCTTTTTGCTTTTTGGTGAGAGCCGCGCGCGCCGCTGATAATGGAGACAAAACCAAATTATTTATTTCCAAACCTGACTGATTGATACCCTTCGCCAGATTTTTAATAAAAGACGAGTTGCCGCTGATAATGAGGGTGTTAACTTCAAGTTTTGCCCCATGCATACCGATAGGATCTTTTATATTTTCCTCGTTATCAACGGAAAAATTAACAGGAATAACATGAATTACCTCTTTGTTGGGAGAAAGTGAAACCGCCTGCGCAGTGGCGATTGAACGTTCGGCATCTTCCTGGCTGATTTCACTGTCAGCCCTGGAAACAGCAATCACAGATTTGCTTTTTTGCACACTAAAATGATCGCCGTTTACGCTCGCCGCAACTTTATTTATGGGGGTTCCTGATGCGCGTTCCGCTTGTTCAACAGAACTACTGATGTCATTTATAAGCGCTTCCAGATCAACCACTATTCCTTTTCGCAATCCGCTGGAATCGCTTATACCGACGCCGATTACTATCGGCTTGCCGCCGTTTTTTGGGTGTTCGGCAACAATTGTTCTGATGTTGGAAGTGCCTATGTCTATTCCAGTAATAATATTTGCTCGGGACATAAAGCCTAATTTAAAATTCAAAAATCTCCGCCAAATTTAATTTATATAATTGTATCAGATTTTTAATAAAATGGCGATGGCGATAAATAATGAAGCCGCACCCGCCAAAAAAACTGCGGCTGCAGCCAAATCTTTGGCGTTTCTTATCTTAATCCGGTCATCCTTTATGTCTCTTGCAGAAGCCAGATCTAAATAATCTCCAAACCGATGGTTTTTGCTTAAAAAATCGGCTATTTCCTCAAAAATACTGTTGACAACTTCCAAAACTAAAATCAGGAGCAAAAGAAAACTGATTAAAATAATCTTTATCCAGCTAAGATTATAATAGAACATCAAAACAAGAATAGTGACAACGCCGATAACCTCCAACTGAAAATTCTGTTCCGATTTTAAAATAAGAGATAATCCTCTCCCTGCAAAATAAAAACTTTTGACGAATCGCTTGAAATTAAACATAAAAATTAATTTTTTCTAATATCGCTTTTTCCAGTTCGCGCATCTTTTTTGCGTGTCCAGCGCCGCTTACGCCAGTTTTTTTATGATCATAACCGGCAAGATGCAAAATTCCATGAGTCAGAAGCTGCGCCATTTCTTTTTCAGGGGAGTGCCGGGCGTTTTTTGCCTGCCTTTCGGCAACCGGAAGGCAGATAAATATCTCCCCCATATATGCAGTTTTATCAGGCGGCGTAATGAATTCGTCTCTGTTGCCTCCAAAAGACAGAACATCGGTTATTTTGTCCTTTTTGCGGTAAAGACGATTAATTTCGCGGATTTTCTTCTTGTTGCAAATTACCAGGCTTATTTCTGTTTTGTTTTTTACCCCGATCTCTTTAAGACACTTCTTTTCCACTCTTTGCAAAAATTTTTCATCCGGCTTTGTTCTCCCGCGAGTAAAATTTTTAATAAGCAACATAAAAATCAACAGCTTATCCCCCAAGTATTTCTTTGATTATTTTACTCACCAGCGCTCCGTCGGCTTTTCCTCTTACTTTTTTCATCAATTCCGCCATCGCTTTTCCGGTATCTTTTACGGTCTTGGCGCCTGTTTTTTCAATTGCCGCCTTCGCTTCCTTTTTGATCTCTTCTTCGGTCATCTGCTCCGGCATATAGTGCAATAATATTTCAATCTGTAATTTTTCCTTCTCCGCCAAGTCAGACCTTTTTCCTTTTTCAAATTCAGCTACCGAATCTTTTCTTTGCTTAATCTGCGAAGAAACGACGCCTATAATTTCTTCGTCTGTCAAAGCAGACGCCCTGTCCAGGTCAATAACATTTTGATTAGCTTTGAAAACCTTTGCGCGTTTGGAAATTTCTGCGTTCTTGATTGCCGCATTCAAACTACGAAGCACAAGAGCTTTTTCCTTGTCCTTGTTTTTAACAGCCTCTGTTAAATCAATGTTTATATGCTCTTTTAGTGTCATTAAATTTATTTATTTTTTCTTTAATAAATACTTAAAAAGTTTTCTGTCGCGAATATCAAATTCTTCTTCGTCTTTTCCAAGCTTTCTAAGCTTTTCTTTAATCTTTGAAATTTCCTGACGCATTTTCGCTTCTTCGCGGACTCTTAATTTGCTTTTTGGCTTTTTATAGAATCTTGTCTTACGCGCATTCAACAATACCCCGCTTTGCTGAATTTTGCGCGAAAACCGCCTAATCAAACTTGCAATGCTTTCGCCTTCTTTTCGTTTTACTTCAACCATAGTTACACCTCGCTTTCAAAAAATATAGAGGATTATCTAACAGGATGAATACCCTCGCTTAATTTCGCTCCGCCCAAAATATGTAAATGAAGATGCGGCACTTCTTGTCCGCCGTCAGCCCCTACCCTGATCAAAAGTTTGTATCCGCGTTTCTTAATTTTCATTTTTTGGGCCAATTTTTTGGCTACTATTATCATTCTGCCCGCCAAAAAAATATCTTTGTCGGTTAATTCATTAACGCTTTCAATATGTTTTTTGGGAATGATTAAAATATGGATCGGGGCAAGAGGGTGGATGTCTTTAAACGCCAAGAGGTTGTCGTCTTCATAAATAATCTCTGCGAGGATTTCTTTTTTTAGTATTTTGCAGAAAACACAGCTCATATTTGATTTTAACAGAATAAATTGATTTTTGCAAAATTAAGCGCCGTAAATTCAGCGGATGAAACGTTGCTTTCAACTTTTTTTCCTAATAATATTGATTATCTTTGCGCGGTCAGCGACTTCTTGTGTTCCGCTTTCCATATCGCGTATAATCACGGTATTATCAAGGGCTTCTTTTTGGCCGATAATCAACGCAGTTTTTATTTTCAGCCGGTTTGCCACCCGCAACTGGCTTTTTATGCTTCCTCTGCCAAAAGATTCTGCTGCTGAAATTCCCGCTTCAATTAGATCATTAAACAACCTGAAGCTTTTTTTCTTCGCCAGATCGCACAACTGGACCAAAAAAACCTTGGCGTAATTTTTTTTCTCCAGATTTAACTTTGTCTCCTTGATTTTGTCCACTATTCTTTCAATCCCTAAAGCAACCCCTACAGCCGGCGTCGGTTCTCCGCCAAGCATTTCAATCAGTTTGTCGTAGCGGCCGCCGCCGCCCAGGGAGGACTGGCGATATTCGTCACCTTCGGGAATAAACTCAAAAACCGTTTTTGTGTAATAATCCAAACCTCTAACCAGATAGGGGTTTAAAATATACGGAAGATTAATTTCGTCCAAATACTCTAAAACCGATTTGAAATGGTCGTGGCATTCTTGACAGAGATAATCAACCGTCTGCGGGGCTGAACTCCGAATAAGAGCGCATTTTTCCTCTTTACAGTCCAATAATCTTAGGGGGTTTTTAGTTAGACGGAGGCGGCAATTTGCACAAAGCTTGCTTGCGCGCGAACGATAATACTCAACCAGCGCTGAACGGTATTTGCCTCTACACTTCGCGTCGCCAATGCTATTTATTTGAATAACCACATTTTTTAATTTCAGCTTTTTAAAGATAACCCAGCAGAGCTGAATTGTCTGCGCGTCGAAAATCGGATCTGGGCTGCCCAAAATTTCAAAACCCACCTGATTAAATTGCCTACGTCTTCCGGCCTGGGGCCGCTCGTAACGGAACATTGGCCAGATATAGTAGAGTTTCACTGGCTGGGACCATTTGGACATACCATTGGTTATATACGCCCGCGCGGCCGATGCTGTTCCTTCGGGCCGCAAGGTCAATTTGTCTCCACCACGCGTTGTAAAGGAAAACATTTCTTTTTCCACAATGTCGGTTGTCTCCCCTATGCTCCGCACAAACAAACCGGTATTTTCCATAACCGGAGTTTCTATCTTACCAAAGCCGTAAATCTCGGCATATTTGTTCACAACCGACAAAACATAATCCCGGTACAAAAAATCTCCGGGCAATAAATCGGTTGTCCCCCGAGGAGGATTAAGCGGCTCAATTTTTGCTCTTGCTGACATAAAGTTCTGATCCCTTTTTTATTTTTAAAATTTTCCAATAGTCCGGATTGTTTATTCGGTTATTGATAACGCTTCTTTTACTTACAGATTCTTTAAAATCTATTGCTTGTTTTTTTTCTTTCTTTTTGGACTGATAAATAATTTCAAATTTACTTTCTTTGCCAAAGAGAGATTTTTTACCTATGCCGATTTTTTCCTTTATAATTGACAAATAATCTTTGTTTATTTCATAGCCGATAGAATTTCTTTTTAGTTCATTTGCAATTTTTGTCGTTGTACCGCTGCCCAAAAATGGATCCAAAACAGTTTCAGCGGCAAAGCTAAACATTTTAATCAACCGTCTTGGCAATTCTTCGGGAAATACGGCGATATGTCTGCCGTTCTGTCTCTCGCCGGAAAAATTCCAGTGGCCGCTAAAATATTTCCTCCATTCTTCTTTTGTCATCCTTGATCGTTCCTTCATTTCTTTTGAGATATTATTTGGCGATTGACCCAATTTTTTAAACAAAAGTATAAATTCATAATCAATCTCAACCATTCCGTTGCGGGGATATGGAAAAGAGCCCATAACAGACGCTCCGCCGGTTGTGTTCATCGTGGTAACTTTTTGCCAAATAATCGCCCCCATATAGTCAAAACCGATTGATTCGCAAAATCTGATGATTTCTTCCCGTATTGGAATAATTTTATAGCGGCCGTAGGTCACGGCTCTGGCAAACTGGTCTCCGATATTTACGCATAAGCGGCACCCTGGGTATAAAACCCGATAGCATTCTTTCCAAACCTTGTTTAAGTTATCAATGTATTCTTCATAACTATCATTAAACCCTATCTGATCTTTATGTCCGTAATCCTTTATCTGCCAGTAGGGCGGAGAAGTAATAATAAGATGGGTTGAGGCGCTTTCCACTTCGGACATATTTCTCGAGTCGCCGATTATGATTTTGTGATTTGTTATCATAATTATTGCCCTAAAATTTCATCAGCGTCTATTTCCAGACCTGATTTTGTTTTATTGTAAAAAATAATTTTACTTTTAATTTCTTCTCTCAAATAATTTTTTGTTCTATAGGTCAACGGCTTAATAGAAACTGGCATATCGCCAATAAATCCATCTATACCTCTTGACTCCTCATTTGGTTTTGCAAGCCGATAATCTGTATTTTTCATTGAAGCGATTTTCTTTAAAATTGCCTCTTGAAATCTCAAGCCGATAAATGTCTTCTCCAGAACCAAATCATTGACCCATTTTTCAATCATTGTCTTGTCAATTAGATTTATAGCGCTTTTAAAATTGACTATCATCGCCGCGATTTTTTCGGTGGCGTCAGTGATTGCATGCGGATATTTTGCGAAATACCATTTTTTCCACCCTGTGTAGGTTTTTTCCGGACATTCCTGAATTAAATCCGACAGTTGTCCGACAACGCGAGGCCTTGTGCCTTGCGCATTCTGATTGGCAAGGTTTATCAATTGAGTCGTGTAGCGCGGAAAATCTTTTACTTCGCCCGCGAGTTCCCTTGATAGTTCTTCG
Organism: uncultured Candidatus Saccharibacteria bacterium; assembly: GCA_964552415.1. Classification (GTDB taxonomy): domain Bacteria; phylum Patescibacteriota; class Minisyncoccia; order JAHIHE01; family JAHIHE01; genus JAHIHE01. The sequence goes on along the minus strand of CAZKGJ010000021.1, from coordinate 712 downwards.
TTATCAATTTTTATCATTGTTATTCTGCTAAAACACTAATACCTCATTACTTCGTTAAAAACTTTTGCCTTGTCTGGCGGCCAGGCACGCAGCCAAACTTTTCCGATAATAAATTTTTTCTCCACAGGTCCAAAAACCCGTGAATCAGAGCTTGCTTGCCGATTGTCTCCCAAAACAAAATATTCGTCATCGCCAAGCTTTATGTTAATGTCTCCCCTGGTTATCTCTCCTTGGCGCAAATAAGAGGACTCTTCAAGCTGCAATCCCCAAGGATTTTCTTTATTAAATATCAGCACTTTTCTGTCCTGTATTTGAACCGTCTCATCAGGCAAACCGACGATTCTTTTGATATAAAATTGCGAGGGGTCTTTGGGGTAGCGAAACACTACCACATCGCCGCGCCGAGGAGCACTGTTGCGATAACCTATTTCATCAATAATCAGATATTCTCCGTTTGAAAACTGCGGCTGCATGCTTGCCCCGCTTACAAAAAATGGCTGAATCAAAAAGTAGCGTATCGGAATAACTATCAGTGCGGAAACTATCACCACCTTCACTATTTCCCAAAAAAAATTACAAAGGTTCTTGCAAATGGTTTTAGCGCTTGTATCGCTTGTCTCTTCGCGCCCGATTAGTTCATTGATTGTTTTTTTAAAATCCATAAAATAAATTTTTCTCGCTTCGGGAGATCTGGTGCAGCCAGACAATTACT
>CAZKGJ010000020.1:8138-10162 GCA_964552415.1 uncultured Candidatus Saccharibacteria bacterium | reverse complement strand
GGGAATCGAACCCCTGTTACCAGGATGAAAACCTGGTGTCCTAACCACTAGACGAATGCGCCAAAATTATTTATTCATAATAATATGAAAACGGTTGTCGGTCAAGGGAAAAAGGGATATAATAGGACAAAAGAATTATGAATTACGAATCATGAATTGTGGATTTTATTCTTGATTCCTAATTCTCTATTCATGATTCCATGCTAATTCTTGGTATTGAAACATCTTTTGACGAAACCTGTGCGGCAATTTTGAGAATCACGGAGCAAAAGAACAGACGGTTAAAAATCGCGGTTTTAGCCAACATTATCTCTTCGCAGATATTAAAGCACAAAAAATTCGGCGGAGTTGTTCCGCAATTGGCCGCAAAATTGCACCAGAAAAATTTTATCCCGGTGTTGGAAAAAGCGATTAGGGTAGCAAAGGTAAAACCGCAAAAAATTGATTTAATCTCGGTTGCAAGCGGCCCTGGCATAATTCCGGCTCTGCTGGTTGGCGTAACAATAGCAAAAACTTTAGCTTGGGGTTTAGGAAAGCCATTGATTGGAGTCAATCATATGGAAGGCCACGTTCTTTCTGTTTTTTTGGATAAAAAATATCCAATATCCAATATCCAATATCCAATATTGGCGCTTTTGGTGAGCGGCGGGCATACGCAAATGGTTTTGATGGAAAAATGGTTGAAATACAAGATGCTCGGCGAAACTCGCGACGATGCGGCAGGCGAAGCGTTTGACAAAGTAGGAAAATTGTTTGGACTTGACTATCCCGCTGGAGCAAAAATAGAAAGATTGGCAAAAAAAGGCAATCCAGAAGCATTTAATTTTCCACGGCCGATGATAAAAAGTAAAAACTACGACTTCAGCTTTTCCGGGCTGAAAACTGCGGTAAAAAATACCATTGAATCTTTAAGAAAAGAAAGAAAACTTTCCCGCAGGACAATTGGCGATATTGCGGCTTCTTTTCAGCAAGCCGTAATTGATGTTTTGGTTCTGAAAACTATTCAGGCAGGGCAGGAGTTCTGCGTGAAATCCCTGATTATCGGAGGCGGCGTTTCAGCCAATCAAGCACTTTGCAATAATCTGAAAAAGTTCCTAAAAGAAGACCTGCCAGACGTAGTTTTCTTGGTTCCGCAAAAAGAGTACACTAACGATAACGCGGCAATGATTTCGTTGGCAGGATATTTCAGGTACAAAATTGGAGAAAGTGGTGACTGGAAAAAAGTACAGGCAGACGCAAACCTGAAATTAGACGGATAAATTATATCCATAAGCGGGTTTTTGTAAGGGTATGCAAATAAGCGCCCTTTTTTAATTCCAGAAATATGGTAAAATATGCTATATGGAAATAACCAAAACTTACAACCCCAAAGAGGTAGAAGATAAAATCTATAAAATTTGGGAAAAGTCCGGAAAATTCAATCCGGATAACTTAGATTTACCCGATAAAGCAGAAAAATTTTCAATCGCTATGCCGCCGCCGAATGCCACAGGAATCCTTCACATCGGTCACGCCTCAATGTTGGCTTATCAAGATCTGATGATCCGCTACAAACGTATGCGCGGCAAAAGGACCCTTTGGCTTCCGGGTGCGGACCATGCTGCTATAGCCACACAGACAGTGGTTGAAAAAATGCTTGCCGAAGAAGGGAAAACAAAATACGGTTTGGGCCGAGAAAAATTTTTGGGGCGAGTGAACGAATATGTTGAAAATTCCCGAAGCACGATCAGGAATCAAATAAGAAAAATGGGTTCTTCCTGTGACTGGAGCCGCGAAAGATATACCCTGGATAAAGGCCTGTCGCAGGCGGTAAAAGAAGTATTCGTCAAAATGTATGATGACGGCTTGATCTATCGCGGCACAAGAATTGTCAACTGGTGTCCGAGGTGTGAATCAACTCTGGCTGATGACGAAGTAGAGTATCAAGAAGAGCGGATGCCGTTTTATTATTTCAAATACGGTCCGATTGTTATCGGTACAGCTCGGCCGGAAACGAAATTCGCCGATAAAATTATAGTTGTTCA
>CAZKGJ010000020.1:3251-8038 GCA_964552415.1 uncultured Candidatus Saccharibacteria bacterium | reverse complement strand
GCGGGTATGAACGCGAACAAAGCCCGCAAGGTAATTGTTGAAAAAATGAAGCAAAGGGGTCTGGTGGATCGTATAGACGAAAACTATGTCCACAACTTGTCAGTTTGCTATCGTTGCGGAACACCGATTGAGCCGCTCCCGTCTTTACAATGGTTTATTGATGTCGGCAAAAAAATCACCATAAAAGGCAATAAATATTTCAAGAATAAATCTCTTAAAGAAGCCGCCCTTGAAGCTGTCAAAAGCGGAGAGATAAAAATTATCCCCAAACGGTTTGAGAGAACATATTTTCATTGGATGAAAAATCTCCGGGATTGGTGCATATCTCGCCAGATTTGGTTCGGACACAGGATACCGGTTTGGTATAAAAAAATATCGGATACAGAAAATGCCGAAATCTATGTCGGCGTTGAACCGCCCAAAGGCGAGGGCTGGAGACAGGATTCAGATACTCTTGATACATGGTTTTCTTCCGGGCTTTGGACTTTTTCCACATTGCTTGCCCAGGATTTTAAAAAATATAAGACATTTGAAGAATGGGCGAAAAATAGCCTGGATTTGAAAAAATTTCACCCCACAAGCGTGATGGAAACCGGATACGATATTTTATTCTTTTGGATAGCGAGAATGATTCTGATGACCACTTACACGCTCGGAGAAATTCCGTTTGAAACAGTTTATCTTCACGGTCTGGTGCGGGATAAATTAGGCAGAAAAATGAGCAAGTCGCTCGGCAACGGCATTGATCCGGTTGAAATGATTGATAAATACGGAACAGACGCCCTGCGTATGAGTATGATTGTCGGTTCAACCCCGGGTAACGACACGCGGCTATACGAAGAAAAAATCGCTGGCTACCGCAATTTCGTCAATAAGCTGTGGAATATATCAAGGTATGTTTTGGGCGCAGTTGATTTTGAAAAAGTAAAAAAAGAAAACAGAAAGCTGTATGGAAAAACCATAGCCGATAAATGGATTTTGGGAAAATCAAATACGGTTTTTTCCGATGTTGCTCAAAAAATAGAAAATTACGAATTTTCCGCGGCTGCCGAGGACTTGAGAAATTTTACCTGGAATGATTTTGCCGATTGGTATTTGGAAATTGCGAAAATTGAAAAAAACAAGGAAGAAATCCTGATTTATGTATTGAAAAACTTGTTAAAACTTTGGCATCCCTTTATGCCTTTTGTTACCGAAGAAATATGGGATAAATTTAACAACAGCCTGCTGATGACGGAAAAATTTCCAGAGTTGCAACACAAAAAAAACAAAAAATCAACCGAAGAATTTGAAATTATTCGCGGCTTGATAAGGGCGATTAGAAATTTAAGGGTGGAAAATAAAATTGCCGCGTCTTTAAAGACTGAAGCTGTTTTTATAACTGAAAATATCCGCCTAAAAAAGACTATTGAGGACCAGAAAGATATAATAAAAGGGCTTGCTCGGCTCAAGAATTTTACCGTTGGGAAAAAAAGGGATAAAATTCAAAAAACCGCCTCTGCTTTTGTTGACGGGATTGAAGTATGCCTGTTTTTTGAAAGCGCGACTGATTCTATTGATTCTGAAAAGGAGTTGAAAAAAACAGAAAAACAGATTAAAGAAGCCGAAAAGCGAGTAGCCCTTATCAATAAAAATTTGGCTGATAAAAATTTTCTAGCCAACGCCCCGCAAAGAGTAATTGAGGAGTTTAAAAAAAGGCATAAGGCGGAAAGAGATAATATTGCTAAACTTAACGAGAAAAAAAAGACATTATTCCACACTCTCGGGAAAAAACCGCGCAGTGTTGTTTAAATTTATTGAAAGATGTATAATAAACATCAAGGATAAGAAATATAAGCGGATATTTATGTCAAAGGAAAAAGAATCATTCTTAAAAAAAATTATTAAAGAATCTCCGGATAAAATCGGTGATTTGCAGAAAACGGATAATAATCTTTATGGAAACTCCGAAGGAGAATATTTTAAAAAAAACCTTGCCCGCGAAGGACAATTGGCAGTGGATGTTTATGAAACAAGTTCGGCGATTGTTGTTAAATCAATAATCGGCGGGGTAAAAGCGACAGATATTGATATTTCTATTTCAAATGATGTGCTTACTATAAAAGGGGTGCGGAAAAAACAGGAAGAGACCGACGAAGTAGCCAATTATTTCGTGTCAGAGTGCTTTTGGGGGCCGTTTTCGCGTTCAATAATTTTGCCAGTTTCTGTAGACGCCGACAACATCCGAGCCTCGCTGAAAGACGGCGTGCTCAAAATAGAGCTGCTTAAATTATCCGGCGCCGGAAAAGTTAAAAAAATTGCGATAAAAGAAGAATGACAACATGTTTGATTTTTTTAAAAATGCACCAAAAAGCTATTTGGGAATAGATATCGGAACCTCCAGTATTAAAATCGTTCAACTCGGAATTGAAGAGAATAGAGCAAAATTGGAAACATACGGGTTTCTGGAAACCTATGGCGCGATTGAATTATTGCGCGACACAATACAGACCAGCTCAATAAGACTTCTTGACGCGCAAGTAGTGGATTTGCTCAAAAAACTTTTGGAAAAATCAAAAGTTACCGCGCGAAATGTGGTTATATCCATACCAGTCTTTTCCACATTTTCCGCCCTGATGGAGCTGCCGGATATGCCCTATAAAGAAATAGAAGCCGCAATTCCCTATGAAGCGCGACAATACATCCCTGTGCCTACTTCAGAAGTTATTTTAGGGTGGAATATCATTGGTAAAAAAACGATAGAAGCGCCCGAAGGCCCGAATGCCGCGCCGATTTCCAAAATTGAAGTTCTGCTCATCGCCACTCCGAAAGAAGTCGCAAACAAATATGCCAATATCGCCAGAATGCTCGGCTTGAACTTAAAAGCGATTGAAGCAGAGTCGTTCGCGCTGGAACGATCTCTTATCGGAGACGATAAAGTGCCGACAGTTATCGTGGATATCGGTTCGCGGATTACCAATATCTTGATGATAGAAAACGGTTATGTTATGATTAACAAAGGAGTTGACACAAGTGGAAATGAAATTACGAAAATTCTTGCTCACGCCTTCAATGTTGATTTCAGGAGAGCAGAATCGCTGAAGAGAGAAAAAGGCTTGTTACACAGAGATGATAGCGAACGCTCAATTAACAAAGTGATACTTCCGGTAATTGACATTATAGTCGGAGAAGTAAAAAGATTGAATGATTTTTATCGGCGCCATCGGAATAAAAAAATTGAGCGGATAATATTGTGCGGCGGCTCCGCGCATCTGCCTGGCATATCCGATTATTTTTCCGCTTCTTTTGGCAACCTGCCTGTTATCATCGGCAATCCCTGGCGCAAAATAATTTATCCCGTGTCTTTGGAACCGATTTTAGACGATTTAGCGCCCTCTTTTTCAGTGGCGGTCGGATTGGCTATGAGGGAACTGTGAAAATGAAAAATTTATTTTTAATTTAGCTCAGCGCCTATGGCGATAAAGATCAATTTAATGCCGGACAAGTTTGCGCGCGGATGGAAAGAACGTTTTCCAGGCCCTTCTTTTATTCTTATAACATCGGTTTTCTTTGTCATTGCCTTGTTCATCTACCTCGGCATTTTCATCTATCAAAATTATTCGCTGAAAGAGAAAATCAAGGAGATAGAAACAGCTAACAGCAATCTGAACGTAGAAATATCAAAAGATTTAAAATCCCAATTTATTTCCGCCAACCATAAAGCAAAAAATATCAAAAAAATATTATCCAGCCATATATACTGGTCGCAGATGTATAAGATTATTGAAAGCCTTGCGGTAAACGGCGTATCATACAAAGATTTTCTTGCGACTGTAAACAAAGACGATGCAAATATTATTAAAGCGGAAATATCCGGCAACGCCACTAATTTTACCACCCTTGCGAAACAGCTTACGGTTTTTAGAAACAGCAAGGAATTGGAAAACGCTGATTTCACCGAAGCAGAGCTGGATAAAAACGGCCGAGTTGCTTTTACAATATATCTTAAGTTTAACACTAATACGATAAAGGATATGCAATATGGACTATAGGAATAAAACAATTTTACCGCTTGTTTTTTTAGCCCTTGCCATCCTTTTTATCTGGAAAATCTGGCCAATGTTAAACGGTATCAGTAAAGACAAAGAAAATATGGAAATTCTTGGCGCTGAAAATACACGGCTTACAGCTCTTTTGACAAAGATTAACACTCTTAATTCTTCATATAGCAAAAATGAAGAAAGTGTCAATAAATTTTCTATACTTTTGCCGGATAAAGATGATCGGGCAAACTTGACAGCCGCTTTTGAAAGCCTTGCCTCAGCAAGCGGACTGATAATGGAAAAAATTATTTTTTCAGAACCGCAAGAAGAAAAGGTGCAAATCAACAAAGAGGCGAGGGACAAGAATAATTACGAGACAAAGATTGTGGAATTAAACCTGGTGGGAAATTACTCTTCATTCAAGGGTTTTTTAAAAGCGCTGGAAAACAGTCTGCGCGTAATGGATATTTTATACATAAGTTTTGCTCCGCCCGCTTCAGGCGCATCTTCGTCGCCGGCGCAATATATTTTCCGTCTCAAATTTAAAACTTATCTGGTAACACCGATTGACGAAAATAATTTACTGGGAGAAATTTCAAAAGACGATATTACCGCCCTTTCTTTTGTCAAAGAAAAAAAATTCAGCAATTTGATCTCCTTGCCCGACTATTTAATTAAAATCGAACAGGGGACGGATATAAATAACAAAAATATCTTCGCGCCTTAGGATAATATTATGGCACAGGATTTTGGTAAAAACATAAT
>CAZKGJ010000020.1:0-3151 GCA_964552415.1 uncultured Candidatus Saccharibacteria bacterium | reverse complement strand
GTTGACGATAAGAAAATAAAAGTTGCGCTTGTTAACCCCGAGGACGCAAGAGCGTTTGAAGCGCTGAATTTTTTTTCTTTTCAGCATGGACGGAAAATAGAATTCTATATATGCTCGCAAGCGAGTTTTAACTCCGCTTTTAAGCAGTACCATATTATCACCTCAGAAGTCAAACGGGCGCTTGAAGACATTGAAACCCAGGGCGCCCCCGCGCGGAAAGAACTTCTTGAGATAGAAACAGGAGATATTAAAGATAAAACAACGGAGGAAGCGCCTATAAGCAAAATTGTGGATATGGTTTTGCGCAAGGCAATAGAAGAGAAAGCGAGTGATATTCACATTGAGCCTACTGACGAAGGTTTGCGTATAAGAAACAGAATTGACGGAGTGCTTCAGTCGGAATCGCTTTTACCGGGACGGCTGCATACGGCAATCATTTCCCGCGTCAAAATTCTGGCAAATTTAAAAATTGACGAGCAGCGCAAGCCGCAGGACGGGAGATTCCATACATTAATCAACGAAAGGTCTGTAGATTTTCGTGTCTCCACCCTGCCCACAGCTAACGGCGAAAAAGCAGCATTAAGAATTTTAGATAAGCCCTCTGGCATTCAGGAGCTTGAACAGCTGGGAATAGGTCCGCACTACAGAAAAATGCTTTTGGAAGCAATTAAAAAGCCATACGGAACGATTTTAATTTCTGGGCCTACGGGCAGCGGAAAAACAACAACCATTTACACACTGCTTAGCATATTGAACCAGGAAGGGGTAAACATTATTACTCTTGAGGATCCGATAGAATATTACATCAACGGCGTAAATCAAAGCCAGATCAGGCCAGAGATCAACTACACTTTCGCCTCAGGTCTGCGGTCAATTCTGCGCCAGGACCCGGACATAATAGTCGTGGGCGAAATAAGGGACAATGAAACAGCAGAACTGGTAACGCACGCCGCCTTAACCGGGCATTTGGTTTTGTCCACGATTCACACCAATAACGCTATCGGAGCAATTCCCCGTCTCATTGATATGGGAGTAGAAACGTTTTTGATAGGATCTTCACTGAATGTCGCTGTGGCGCAGCGGTTGGTCAAAAGGATATGCGAAAACTGCAAAGAAGAATATACTCCGACAAAAGAGGTGGAAAATATTATATTGAAAGAAATATCAAAAATAACTCCGGCTATCAGAAAAGAGACCGGTGAAATCGTTGAACGTCGGCCAATAAAGCTTTACCGCGGCAAGGGTTGCAAGCAATGCCGCAACAAAGGCACCAAAGGCAGAATCGGATTATTTGAAATGCTGGAGATGACCAAAGAGCTTCAGCAAATCATTGTTTCAAATCCAACCGAGCTTGCTATAGAAAAAGAAGCGCAACGTCAAAATATGGTAACCCTAAAGCAGGCAGGCGTAATTAAAGCGCTAAGGGGACAATGTCTGATTGAAGAAGTGCTTGAGATTACCGAGAAAGAAATTTAAGCAATATTAATATTATTTTATGATAAAAATATGTCGTTAAGCACATCATCGCTTGATTTAAAAAGTTTGCTTTCAGCTGTTTCGCAGGAAAATGCGTCTGACCTGCATTTGGCAGTAAGCAGATACCCCACGCTGCGAATAGACGGCGATCTCGTTCCTTTCACGCCCGCAAAAATTTTGACACCTTCTTCAGTCAAAGAACTCGTCTACAGTTTCCTTTCCGCCGAGCAGAAAGAAATTCTTGAGAAAGAAAAAGAGCTGGATTTTTCTTATGATTTTGAAGGCAAATCAAGGTTCCGCGTGAATATTTTTTATGAAAAAGGTTTTTTGGCCGCGGCTTTGAGAATAATCCCGACCAAAATTAAAACAATTGAAGAATTAAATTTACCTTCTATTCTTTTGGAATTTGCGCGCCGCAGCCAGGGATTTGTTTTGGTCGTCGGCCCTTCAGGGCACGGTAAATCAACCACAATGGCGGCAATAATTGACTATATTAACCATACACGCAACGACCATATTATCACAATTGAAGACCCTATTGAGTACTTGTTTACTTCTGACAGATGTATTATCAATCAGCGGGAGATCAGGGTGGATACCAGGTCGTTCAGTTCTGCGCTACGTTCCACTTTCCGCGAAGACCCGGATGTTATAATGGTGGGGGAAATGCGAGACGCGGAAACAATGTCTATTGCCATTACAGCCGCGGAGACCGGACATTTGGTTTTCACTACCCTGCACACCAACAACGCCTCGCAGACAATTGACAGAATAATTGACAGTTTTCCAGCCGGACAACAAAATCAGATAAGGGCGCAACTGGCAGGCAGTTTGCTCGGCATAGTTTCACAGCGCCTTATTCCGAGAATTGACGGCGGAAGAATACCGGCTGTTGAAATTTTAATCAGCAATCCTGCGGTAAGGAACCTGATAAGAGAAAACAAAACCCATCAGCTTGATTTGGTTATTGATACCGGCGCAGACGAGGGTATGGTGTCGCTTAACAAATCATTGGCAGGGCTTGTAAAAAGCAGAGAAATCTCAATGGAAAACGCGGAAATATATTCTTTAAACTCATCAGATTTACGAGTAATGATACAAAAATAAATTAAACTTAATCCGCCATATGACGGAGAACCATGCAATTTAATTATAAAGCGCGGACACAGGAGGGAGAAACGCAGACAGGAGTTATAGAATCTTCTGATACGCGCGCCGCAGTTGATTTTCTGCAGCGGCATAACTTAATATTGGTTTCAATCAGTCCTGTTTCGGTTTCCGACATACCCATAGTCAATAAATTATTGAGGTTTTTTAGAGGCGTCAAAAAAAAAGACCTGATAATTTTTTCAAGACAATTGGCGATATTGATTGAAGCCAAAGTTCCCTTGCTTTTGGCTCTGCGTTTGCTGGCAAAACAGACGGAAAACGAGGACTTTAAAAAAATAATTTATGATGTGTCTTCAAATGTGGAAGCAGGAATGCCATTTTCCGCTGCTTTAAGTAATTTTCAAGATATTTTTTCCGTTTTTTATATAAATCTAATCAGGTCCGGAGAAACATCTGGAAATATTGAAGGGTCGCTTGTTTATTTAGCCGACCATTTGGAAAACGATTTTGAGCTGGAACAAAAAGTGAAAGGAGCGCTTACTTATCCGGCATTTATTGTAGTGGT
>CAZKGJ010000019.1:10027-11089 GCA_964552415.1 uncultured Candidatus Saccharibacteria bacterium | reverse complement strand
CTTTCGGAGTCTTTATCCACTGCTTTTTCCCGTCTTTGATGACATAAACTCTCGGATCCCCTGCAGCTCTGTAAAGAGTTACTCCGGAAGGAGCTGCTGGGGTAGCTGGTCCGGCTACAGTGGGGGTGGTAAAAGTGACTGTCGGCAGCGCGGTAAGCTGTGCGCTGTCAACTGTTGTGGTAATCGTGGAAACGCCCGCAACAGTTGATTTTATCTGAAAAGTCGCAACGCCGTCCGCTCCTGTTTTTTTGGTTACTGTAGGAATCGTATCGTTTATTCCCCGGCTCCCTGAAACCGTGACAACTTTGTCTTGTAAAACGGTTCCTGAACTGTCTTTAACGGTTACAGTAATGGTTGAAAAGGAAGCGCCGTCAGCGGAAACACTTGCCGGAGAAACTTCAACGGTTGATTTGCTTGCCGAAACAACAGTAACTGCGCCTGTGCTCAAAGTAATTGTGCCGGAAACAGGGGTGGAAACATTGCCTGACCCGTCTTGGAACTTTGCATAGACGGTTTTTACTCCGTCTCCAGATGTGAGCGTCCAGGTCTTTGAAGTCGCGTATGTTTCCCAAACAGCGCCGCTAAAATCAGAGGTGTTTGAAACCGCCATCTGTGTAGCGCCTGTTGCTGCCAAAGTAAGCGCCACTGATGTGCTTGTTGTGCTTGTTGCGCCGCTGTTAATAACAATAGAGGTGTTTGTCGGTCCGGCAGTAGTCGTTGTTGTTCCGCCGCCTCCGCCGCCGCTTGAAGCAGACCTTATCGTGCAGATAACCGTGCTATCCGGCGTAACAACTGCGGTTATCGGACCTGTGACGGATAATTGATTCTGCGAGGAAGTACATTGCTGGCTGATTGCCTGATTGTTATTCAGCTGGTATCTGTTGGGTGAAACCAAAACAAATGTGCTGTTGAGAGGAACATCCACCGTAAGAGTTGTGGCGCCAACAGTCATAGAGTTGGCTGCTGAGCCGCTTGAAATTGTGTAATTGCTGGAATTTATGGTTACTGTTGTGTCTGCAGACCAGTTGAGAGGTGCAGCATTGGCAAGACCACTTGCGCCAA